>JAMWCC010000118.1:1907-27147 GCA_023818375.1 Candidatus Omnitrophota bacterium
AAATTCAATTGGCGTTCCACCTGCCATCCTTATTCCATCCTTAACAGCCCTGGTTATCGTATCAAGATGGATATGACCTGGAATAATTTCATTTCCTGAGTTGCAAACACCAATCAATGGCCTTGAAATTTCGTCATCCGTAAGACCTGTTGCCTTCAATAGACTTCTATGCGGTGCCCTGATCAACCCTTTTTTTATGCTATCACTCTTCATTGTTCCTCCAGTTTGCTAAGTTGCCATCTCTTCTATAATTTTCAACTTTTCCTCTGGAATCTCTTTTGAACACGAAACAACTTCCTCAAGCCTGACTGGACACAATTTTTCTCTTTGCACCCCTACCATAAAACAATCCAATCCATCGATAAGACATTTTACAGCATGGTTTCCAAACATTGTTGCTAAACAGCGCGTTTGATATGTTGGTACACCGCCTCTTTGAATGTATCCAAGTACAGAGTATCTTGCTTCAGCACCAGGCATTCTTTCATTAATCTGAGCTGCTATTTCATGTGCCTTACCTGCCCCTTCAGCAACAATTACAAGTGAACTAACCTTACCTAATTGCCTGTCTTTTTCAAGCTTTTTGATGACCTGCTCAATTGTGAAGGTTCTTTCAGGTATCAGAACTATTTCTGCACCTGCCGCAATTGCTACTTCAATCGCAAGAAATCCATGTTCTCTTCCCATAACCTCAATAACAAATATCCTTTCATGACTTGTCGCGGTATCTCTTATCCTGTCTATGGCTTCTAACGCTGTGTTAACGGCTGTATCAAAACCAATTGTGAAATCTGTTCCATAAATATCGTTGTCAATTGATGCAGGTATAACACACACAGGAAACCTGAAATTTTTATAAAAAGAATATGCCCCGCGACTGGAACCGTCACCGCCTATTATCACAAGGGCGTCAACTTTTTTTTCTTTAAGATTTTCAAAGCATTTTTCCTGAACAGCCAGATTTTTAAATTCTGGAAACCTGATCGTGCGAAGGATTGTACCACCTTTATTTATGATGCCGCTGACACTTCTTGAATTAAGATCAACAAAATCATCCTCATAGAGGCCCCTGAATCCACGCATCACACCATACACCTGCAGTCCCAAGCAAAGCGCAGTTCTCACCACAGATCTGATGGCACAATTCATTCCCGGTGCATCTCCACCACTTGTCAAAACAGCGATTTTCTTCATCTCAATAACCAAAGTCAGCCTTCACTGAAGGCATCTGCCTGCCATCTGTCTTTATAAGAGATTTTGCCTTCTCACTCATTGAAGAGAACTTGTACCACCAGGGCTGTGACATGGCTGATGCAAGACGTCTTATTGTCTGAATTCGCGGGAGTGCAATTTTTACGAATGCCTTTTCCAGAGTATCCCAGTCCTTTGTTGTTGGATCAGTAAATGCTTCTTTGAAGTATGCCCTTCCACACATTGGTCCTGAAATAAGGTCGCAGACAATACCATACTGGGCACAGTACTGTTCAAAATCAACTGCGGCACTCAAAAGAAGCATTGGCCTTGGAGAAATTTTCTCCATTTCTTTTGCAGTATCACGAACAACCTGGGGACTTACTACCTGAACAATTTTGCCGCCATCTTCAATCCACAAAAGTGGAACCTGTGTTTTATAAAAATGTCCTAGTGGTCCAAAATCCTTTGCCATGGCGATGAGTCCTTCAGGCAATCTTTTAGCAAAATCAAGTTTGCTTTCTCCTGGTAATTGAAAAAGCAATGTCTCAGTGAAAAGGGGTTTTTTGAATTTTTTTGCAGCTTCAAATGCGGCTGACGCAAATTCGATATTTTTTTCCCAGCTGGGTTTGTGAGCAGGATTTAGCTTAACAAGAATCTTGAATCCATCAACTGCGTGCGCGACCTCTTCTGGCTTTACTGCAAAACGAGCAATCTGACCAATCCCGCCATCCACTGATTCTGTATTTGTATCTTCCAGTCTTCCAATAAGCATTACATCTTTTCCGAGCGTTTCCCTGAAACCTGGAGAAAGATAAGCAAGATGATTGAAAAGGGCTGCAGTTGTATTTCCTCCCAAATGCTTTGCAAACCGTAAACAAACTTCTTTTACATCATTATCATCAGGTTTTTTACTAACTCCGATATGCTTGAAGTACGATTCTGTAAGCTTAAGATATGAACTGTGCTGGTCTGAAGCGAAAACATCAAAAACGCCAGAAGGCGAATATTTTGCAAGAATACTGAAAATTTCTTCACTTACACTAACTCCGTCTTTGTAAACAGCAAAATTTTCCATCGCTTCCTCCCTGTTATCTGAGTGAATTTTTAAATTCCACAAGTTTATTGTGCAAGGTTTCGTCTTCAAGAGCAAGTATTTCAATTGCATAAATCGCTGCATTTTTCACACCCGACTTACCAATAGCCATTGTTCCAACAGGAACCCCTGATGGCATCTGAACCATTGAATATAGAGAGTCAACACCTTTGATCTCACTTGTCGGCAGTGGTACACCAATAACCGGAAGAGTGGTCTTTGCGGCAATAACTCCTGGCAGATGCGCTGCCATTCCTGCACAGGCAATAATAACCTTTATACCTTTTGATCTTGCTGATTCAGCAAAGGTAATGGTTTTATCCAGGCTTCTATGAGCTGACATAACCTGAACGCTATAAGGAACTGCAAACTTTTCAAAAATTTCTTTTGCACCCTCTAGAAATGGCAAGTCATTTTGGCTTCCAACAATAACTGCAACTTTTGGGTTTTCCACAATTACCTCCTGAATAATTCTCTCATTCTCATAATTGCCTCTTTTATCTTTTCTTCATCAATAGTAAGGGCAAACCTTACATAACCTTGCCCAGAAGGTCCAAAACCGATACCAGGAGTAACAATAATCTTTGCTTCAGAAAGTAGTTTCTCGGCAAAACTCAGAGAATCTGAATTAACTGCCAGCCAGAGATAAAATGTAGCCATTGGTATTTTAACATTAAAACCTATCTTTCTCAAGCCTTCAACAAGAATATCCCTTCTTTTCTGGTAAATATTGCGCATTTTTTTAACATCATCTTGCGGACCTAATAGGCATTCAATACCTGCTATTTGAATTGCTTCAAAGGTACCAGAATCAATATTTTCTTTTAACGTGGAAAGTGCTGAAACAAGTCGTTCGTTTCCACAAGCCCAACCAATTCTCCATCCTGTCATATTGTATGTTTTTGAAAGGGAATGAATTTCAATCCCTATGTCTTTTGCGCCAGGAATTGAAAGGAAACTAACCGGCCTTTTGTTTTCAAAATAAATTTCGTGATATGCTGCATCATATAGAATTATAATGTTATGCTTTTTGCAAAATGAGATAGTTTCTTTCAAAAAATCAATATCAGCTGTGGCTGCTGTGGGATTGTTAGGATAGTTCAGATACATAATCTTTGCCTTTTCTGCTACCGAGTCAGGAATCTTTCCTAAATCTGGAAGGAAATTGTTTTCTTCTCTCAGAGGCATAAAATGAGGCATCCCGCCAGCAAGAATCGTTCCTATCTGATAGACAGGATAACCTGGTTCTGGTACAAGTGTGAGATCTCCTGGATTAACAAAAACGAAGGGAAAGTGCGCAATCCCTTCTTTTGACCCGATAAGAACGCATATCTCATTTTCATAGTCCAGTTCAACATCAGAATATTTTTTGTAATATTCAGCTATTGCTTTTCTAAAATCGGCTCTACCTTTTCCAAATGGATACCTGTGAACAGATGGATCCTGCACTGCCCTTCTCATTGCCTCGACTATTCTTTCAGGCGTTGGAAGGTCAGGATCCCCAACCCCAAAACTGATGACTTGGTGACCCTGTGCAATTAGCTCTTTTTTCTTCCTGTCTATTTCGGCAAATAGGTATGGTGGAAGTTTCTTCATTCTTTCGCTTGTGTCAAACATAGCTATCTCCTCGTTGTAGTATCCTTACGGATTTTTACCGTTTTCATTGCGGTTATCGTCGGCATAACCATAATACTTCTTTAATCTCTCTGACAGTTTGTTTGCTAATTGGTCATACGGTTTGGTTCGTTGGCTTCTGAAATAAAACAATAAAAGTTTGAGTGTAGTCCCGTCTCGGAATAACGATTTTATGATCCCCTCTTCCCATAATTTGTCATTGTCCAAGATTTTTCTCCAATTTCTTAACTCCAAAGCTTTGATTTCTTCAAAACTTTCTCTCGGTTCCGCGTCGAAATTAATTTCTGGCAATTCCTGTAGACTATCTTTCCATTGTTTTAGCCATGATAGAATGTTATCCCACATTTCAGGATATTTTAAATATTCAAATAGTTCTTTCCCATAGAAAAGACTGAGTTTAATGCCATAAAATTTTTCAAGTTTTTCAAGTTCTTGGAGGTAATAGTTTCTGTTTTTTGAAAGATCTGGGTCTATAAAGTACATAATACCATGTACATGACCATGCTTATTAAGTAAAATCTCAAGTTTTTTCTCGAAATTGGATATCTGCCCTCGTTTTTTAGTAGAGTCATGGTCATCCCTTACTTTTTGCTCAATAAAGAAATATACCTTTCCATCTGTGAAATACTGGTCCAACAATAACGGCTCTCCGCTATTATCTGTGATACTGCCTGGCAGAATCTCAAAACCCATAAATGCCAGTACTACTTCAATAATTTCTTCAAGAGCATCACCCATACGGATTTCATGGGATTGAAGGAGATGCTGTAAAATTTTCGCTCTTGGTTTTGTTGGTCTAAATAACCCTATGAAGCGTCCTGGGTACTCAGATAATTTTCGAAGCAATTCTATCTTCTCACTCTCAAATATATGCTTATTGAGAATAGCACAAAATTTTTCGTAGTTCATTAAAACTCCTTCAAGTTCATATATTTGTCTATGAGCGTTTTACTCGGATACGGACTATCGGTCATCTTAAATGGTTGTTTAAATCTCTCTTCTATACCCTTTACATACTTGGGATTAATTTCAATCATAACAAAATTCCTTTCTAACGTATGCGCAACCCACCCAGTTGTTCCACTTCCTGCTACCGGGTCTAAAACCAAATCTCCTTTTTTCGTTGACGTTAAGATAACTCTTTTAAGAAGTTCAACGGGTTTCTGCGTGGAGTGAAGTTTTTTACCATTTGAGTCTTTGAGCCTTTCGTCACCCCAGCAAATTGGCAAAACCCAAACATTTGCGCCCACTTTTCCAATACCGAAAGCTTTTGCATATTCCTTGTTGAAAGTGTATTTTTTGGATTTTTTGTCTTTAACTGCCCATATGAGGTGTTCTGTAGCGTTAGTAAACCGTACACCCAACCAATTTGGCATAGGGTTGGTCTTTACCCAAACCAAATCATTAAGTATCCAGTATCCTAAATCCTGCATTATTTTTCCTATTCTGAAGATACTATGATATGTAGCTATAACCCATATTGTAGCAGCAGGCTTCATCACCCTTTTCACTTCGGTAAGAAGCATCTGTATGAACTTGTCATATTCCAAGAATGAAGAAAATTTATCCCATGCCTCATTAACGCCTTCAACCACGGTTTTCACACTCCACCGTCTTAATTTCTTATTGGGCAATTGAAGAAAATAAGGCGGATCGATAAAAACCATATCAAAAACAGCATCATCTATTTTTTTAAGCACCTTGAAAGCGTCACCCAAAATAACTCTATCTCTAATTTCATCAACTTGATATTTCTGCTTCCCGTCGTCATCCTTTACCACTAGGTTTATGCTTTTATCCACGGTCTCCCTGGTCTTAAATAACACCCCATTACAATTGTCCATCTCTTTCATCTAAATAACCCTCCACTTGCATCCCAACTTATAGATATGACTCCAGAAACAGCAACATTCGTCTTATATTGTATGACCAATCGAATCATCAAACTTAGAGTGCTTACATTAGCCAGTCAATCACATCTGCCATCTGATAAAACCCGGTTTCTTTTCCAATAATGAACCTGGCAGCAATCAGGGCACCCTGCGCAAATGCTTCCCTTGTGAAACATCTATGAGAAATCTCAAGTATTTCACCCCTGCCACCAAACATTACACTGTGTTCACCAACAACATCAGAAATTCTTATTGCATGAATTCCAATTTCATCTGGCGTCCTTGGACCAGGTGTACCGCTTCTTCCATAAATAAATCCTTCCCTTGCCTGCTTACCGCGAACGTTGTTTATAATCTCACCAATTCTTAAAGCAGTACCACTCGGAGCGTCTTTTTTATTATGATGATGAGTTTCAACAATTTCCACTTCGTAATCTTTGCCAAGCATTGTTGTTGCTAATTCTACAAGTTTCATCATAATATTAACACCTATGCTCATATTCGGAGAAACAAGAACCGGAATCTCTTTGGCAACAGATTTAATTTTATCAATATGCTCTTGAGAAAAACCCGTTGTACCGATAACAGCCTTGATTTTTTTCTTCGTTGCAATCTCAATATTCTCCATTGTAGCCTCAGGAGTTGTAAAATCAATAAGAACATCAGCAGCCGGACACTTTTCAAAGTTATCCCTTACAATAAGACCTGGGAAAACCTCTGCTCCAATTGATGGATGGTTCTTTGATTCAAATATCCACACAGCTTTCATGTCTTGTGTTTTCTGTAAAAGAGAAATTATCGTTGAACCCATTCTTCCACAGGCACCCGCCACAGCGACATTGATTATTCTTTCGTTTTTCATGTTATGTCTTTTTCCCTTTTTATTTCTGCTCCGAGAGACCTGAGTTTTTCCTCAAAATTTTCATATCCTCTGAAAAGATGATAAATCCTTGAAACATAGGTTGTACCTTCGGCGGCAAGACCAGCAAGAACAAGTGCTGCACTCGCTCGCAAATCTGAAGCCATTACCCTTGCACCAAAAAGTTTTTTCACACCTTTAACAATTGCCTTTGAACCATCAAGATTTATGCTGGCACCAAAACGATTCAATTCTGCAGCATGAATAAATCTTTCGGGAAATACCTTCTCGGTTATGACGCTGACTCCATCTGCAAGAGTTAGAAATGCCATCATCTGAGCCTGAAGGTCTGTCGGAAAACCTGGATACGGCAGAGTCACAACATCTGTTGATTTCCAGTTTTTTCTGCCTTTTACTGTAACGAAATTCTTTCCAGTAATTACCTCAACTCCAGTGTCAATAAGTTTCTCAAAAAATGCACCCAAATGGAGGGGCTGACACTTTTCAACACTCACACAACCACCTGTAATAGCTCCTGCTAAAAGAAATGTTCCAGTTTCAATTCTGTCAGGAATAACTTTATGCTGAGTTGCCTTCAATTTTTTCGTTCCGAATATTGTCAAACATGGTGAACCAATTCCTGAAATCTTTGCTCCCATCTTTACAAGAAAATTTGCAAGGTCTGTTATTTCAGGTTCACACGCAGCAAATTCAATCACGGTTGTTCCTTTTGCCAGAGTTGCTGCACACATAACATTTGCTGTTGCAAGTACACTAGAACCAAATGAACCACCAAGAAAAATGTAGTTTCCTTTCAGTCCATTTTTAGCATCAGCAACAATATATCCATCTTCTATCTTTATATCCACACCAAGCTTCTGTAATCCCTTTATATGCAAATCTATTGGTCTTGGTCCAATAACACATCCGCCCGGAAGAGAAAAACGCGCTTTTCCAAATCTTGCAATTAATGGACCAAGTAGCGCAATAGAAGCCCTCATGGTTTTAACAAATTCATACGGCGCATCATATCTGTTAATGTTTTTTGCGTCCAATTCTATTGTACCGCCTTTGAATTTTATTTTTGCTCCAAGATATTCAAGAATCTTTATCATCGTTCTAACATCTTGAAGATCTGGAACATTGTGTATAATACTGGTGCCTTCGGCCATAACACAGCCAGCCAGTATTGGAAGAACAGCGTTCTTAGCACCTGATGCAACCACACTTCCGTTTAACTCTTTTCCGCCCTCAATAACAAATCTATCCACTGGACTTCCTTTTTTGTTAAATTTTACCACACAAGAAGTTTTTATTAAACCTTATGAAGGACTACAAACCTTTCTGTGCCACAAATATCATTGTAGATTGAAATAAGTGATAGTTTGGTATTCTTTAGTTCCCTGAAATATTGTATCTGCGATGGCGAAACTTCCATAATCAGAAAACCATCTCTTTCAAGAAAATCAGGTGCCATCTGTAAAATTTTATCAATAACCCTCATTCCATTTTCACCGCCATAAAGGGAACAAATCGGTTCCTTTTTGACCTCTTCATCGGCTTGCTCTATTTCATCAGCAGTAAGATACGGAGGATTACTAACAATAAGTGAAAATTTTTTACACAAATTTTTTGGTACAATATCAGCTCCTAAAACCTTAACACGTGACTGAAGTTTGTGGGAAAAAACATTTTTCCGCGCTATGTTCACTGCTTTTTTTGAAATATCAGTTGCAATCACTTTTGAAAAAGGGAAAACCTTTGCAAGGCAGATTGCCAGTACTCCACAACCAGTACAGATATCAAGTATGTTTACCTTTTTGCTTTTGTCTTTGATAAGTTGAGTTGCACAAACAATGATTGATTCTGTCTCTGGCCTGGGAATAAATACACCTTTTGAAATGTGGAATTCAAGTCCATAAAAATAAATTTTTTTAAGTAGGTATGCCAATGGTATGCGGTTTGCTCTTCTTGCTATAAGATAGAAAAATTTGTATTTTGTCTCTTTTGAAATATGGAGTTGTCCAATGTAAAGATTGTGTCTTTCAACGTTCAATAAATGCGAAAGAACTAATTCTGCTTCAAAAAGCGGTTGTTGTATTCCGCTATCGGATAGGAGTTCTTTTGCACGTTGTAAAATAGCGATAACCTCAAAGTCATGACTTTTTTGCAGGTCTTTCCTCTCCTGTTTTGATTTTTGATAGTGCCTGGCTTGCTGCAATTTTTACTACTTGGTTGGGATCAGATTCTGCAAGGTACGCAACAAGTTCTGCATAATCCTGGTTTTCGTGGGTAGCAAGATAATTTCCCAGCGCTTTAACTATGTCGGCACGAAAGTAAACTTCATTCTGGTCTGAAGGTGGATAATCTTCCTGAAGTCGTGAAACAAGCTTCTCAATATATTCATAAGAACCAAGCTGCGCACGCACCAGTCCATAGTCAAGCTCAAAAGAATCTGCTCTGTATTCTTCCCACGCCCTTTCAATCACACTGAGATGTTCAGGCTTACCAATTCTTCCAAGAATTTTTATTATTGATAGAGCAAGGGATTGTTCCTGTTCTTCTTCTGAACCTGCCTGGGTAAAGGTCGGTTGCATCTGGGGTGCGCCTGGAAGCATCTCGGGCGGCATGCCTGGCGGAACTTCCTGCTGTGTTTGAGGTGTCGCAGCCCTTGTAATCCCCAGTATTTTAACAGGAGCCGTTGTTGGTCTTTTCACAAGTAGTTGCTGGTACTTTGTTTTTTCAGCATTCAGATTTTCAATCTGTTTTTCTAACCGTGCTAACCTTGCTTCCTTACTGTGTATGTCATTTTCAACAGTGCGAAGCTGTGCCCTTAACTGACGAACCTGTTCAGGAGTAAGAATTTCAATTTTCCTTTCGCCAGGAGCAACCTCAGGTGGAGCAACACCCGGAGCTACAGGTAAAACACCAGGACCCTCTTCAGCAGATGGTTGAACATTAAGTTTATCATAGATTGATTGACGTTCAACACGAAGTTTGGTGATATCATTTCTTAAAACAAACTTTTGAGATTCAAGTTCATCGATTCTCTTGTCTATTGATTCAATCCTTGCTTTGGCGTCTTCTCTTATTTTGGTCTTGGTTATAACCATTTTGTCAAGAACATTTTTTAATTTTTCTGCTGCATCCGGACTGAGTGTTTCTGACAGTGCCATAAGAGCGACCATCTTAACATCAAACATCTGCTCTGGATTTTCTAGAATCCCAAAAAGATAGTCAACTGCCTGCTGTGACTGGGTTTTCCCTATCACAAGCAAGAGATTTTTTTTGACTTCTTCATTTTTCTCTTTATCCATATGATAAATAAATTGTGCAAGATAGGGCTCAAGCTGAGACGATGGAAAATTATAGAGCGTTTTACTTGCTTCCTTTCTTTTTGTTTCTGGACCAAATCTGAGGTCTTTAACCAGTGTTTCTATTGAAACGGTCTGGACAGGAATTCCGGGCTGTGGTATTTCAGGCCCTTTTTCGACTACCTGTTCAACAACCTTGACATTCTTTTCTGAGTCCTGCCATTTTGTAACAATTTCTTTATTCCTTCTCATATCCTTAATTTTACCAAGATTCTGTTCTGCCAGTTTTGCCTCATATGAACCCGGAGAATTGTTAATAACAACCTGAAACTCTTCAATCGCCTTATCGTATTGCCCCAGAGAAAGATAGGCAATGCCAGCTCCAAGGTGATAGGCTGGTTTACCAGGTTCTATTTCTACTGCTTTTTGATAAAGTTCAAGGGCTTTTGAAAAATCACCCTTTCTATAATAAACATCGCCTGCATAATAATAACCTAATCCATTTCCAGGATTTGATGAAATTTCTCTTTCAAAAAAAGTAAGTGCATCATCAAGCCTGTTTAACGACATCTTTGATATTCCCTTTTTTATATTATCGGTCATTTCAGCAGCAAAAACACAGCCAACCAATACAAAAAAAGTTAAAAAACAAAGTAATTTTTTATTGTTTTTCATCGCTACCCCCTTTTTTTAATGATTCAATAAGTACATCTATTTCTCCATCAAGAACATCCTGGAGATTATAAAGGGTAAGTCCTATCCTGTGATCAGTAACCCTGTTTTGTGGAAAATTGTATGTTCTAATTTTTTCGCTTCTATCACCGCTTTTTATCTGGCTTCTGCGCTGCTGAGAAATTTGTTTTTCTTTCTGTTTTTTTATCAGGTCCTGAAGTCTTGCCCTCAAAATCTTCATTGCCCTGGTACGATTCTGAATCTGACTTCGCTCATCCTGACAGCTTACAGTGATACCTGTTGGAATGTGGGTTATTCTTACTGCAGAATATGTAGTATTTACACTCTGTCCACCATGCCCAGAAGAACAAAATGTTTCAATTTTTAGATCGTCCGGGTTAATTTCTATCTCATCTTCTTCAACATAGGGAAAAACTGCAACTGTTGCTGCAGAAGTATGAATTCTACCACTTGCTTCTGTTTCTGGAACTCTTTGAACCCTGTGCACACCGCTTTCATACTTAAAACTCCCATAGGCACCTTCACCGTGCACAAGAAATATCAATTCCTTAATACCCCCGAGTTCTGATGCATGAAAATCAAGGACTTCAAGCTTCCATCCTTTTTTTTCAACAAATCTGCTGTACATTCGGAACAAGTCAGCAGCAAATAGTGCAGCTTCTTGTCCACCAGTGCCTGCGCGAATCTCAACGATACAATCCTTTTTATCTTCAGGGTCTGAAAAGAAAAATTCTTCAATTTCCTTTTCAATTTCGGTTATCTCTGAATAGAGATTAGAATATTCTTCATGCACAACCTCTTTAAGTGTTTCATCCCGTTCAAGTTCTTTGAGTTCCTCTATTTTCTGGCACAAAAAAATATATCTTTTCCCTTTTTTTCCAATATTACTTATCTCGCCAATTTTTTTAAGTTTCTCTTTGTATCCAGGGGCGGACGCGTTGGCAGGATGGGAAACAAAGGCAACAAGGTCGTCAAATTCCTTTGTCAGGTTTTCGATTCTTTCAATTAAATCAGTCCTTTCTTGAAACTTTATCGCCATATCTTTTCCTGAATTTTTCCACCATCCCGGCTGTATCTATGATCTTTTGCTTACCTGTGTAAAAAGGATGGCAGTTTGAACATATTTCAAGCCTAATTTCAGATTTTGTAGACCTGGTCATAACCGTATTCCCACAGGCACATACAATTCTTGCTTCCTTGTATTCAGGATGAATCTTATCTTTCATTCTTTTCTCCTTTCAAAAAATCAGAAAAATCATTTCTATACATGGGTTTTTCAACATCAGTAATTCCTTCTCCACTGAAACTTTTAATTTCTTTTCCTTCAATCAAGATTCTTACACCATCATCTGGATCAAATTGGGTACTGGTAAAAACAATCTGTGCAAGTCTTCCTTTAATTTCCCAGATACCTCCTCCGTATTCAATCTCCTGGCTGAAATCAACATAAATAATATCTCCTTCCTTTTTCACACTTAAAACCCTTGCATCTTGGGGAACACAAGAAATTAACCCTTTTGAACTTTCCTCTTGTGATGGACCTGCAATAAGCTCGGTTAATGCAAACATTATTTTCTCGGATAGATCGGTTCTGAAGGACAATTTTGCATCTCTTTCCACTTCAACAAGATACGCTTTACCATTCTGATTGGTCTGGAAAAAGTAAATAACCACTCTACCAGACGAAATTATTCCTGAACGAATAAGTCCCACAACAACCACAAGCACCACCCATAAAACCAAAAGCCCAACAACAATCTTTTTTTGAATGCTCACCTTACTATTTCCCATATGTTTTCAATTTGCCTATTTTTCTCAAGGACAACAGGGGTTATCTTGCAAATTTCACAAAAGTATATCAGAGATTCAACACAATCTCCAGCCACAGCTAATATGTGATTGCAGGGAAAGACCTTTAAAAAGTTTTTGAAATCGCATTCTAGTCTTGCATGTACGTGTGGCCAGGTAGGATTGGTTTCGTCGTTGATCTTCTTTCTCAATTGTTCATCAAGTGCAAGACTTTCTCCTTTTATGATAACCATGTAAGGTTTGTCATCCCATATTCCAAGCCTTGCAAAAGTCAATTGACACGGTGCCGCGTCAAATTCAACTGACGCTCCACCTGCCTTGAAATAAAATTCAAGTGCTGGGTGAAAATGTACTTTTTTAAAATTCTCTTTAGGATCTTCACTTAGTGCCGCATACCAACTCGCGTGGTTTCCGGAATTACAGAAATCCCATATATCAAGATCTGGGTGATACAAACGCACATCCATAAACAAGACAGGCAATCCCCCGCTGACATATTTTAGAATCTGCATTGTTAATGCTGCATAAGAATCGGCTTCAGTTGCACAGACAAATGGTTCTTTAGATCCTTCCCAATCATATGGATCATTCATAAGCATTTCAGGTACATCTCCGAGACATACATGTTCAGTTAGTTCTCTTTGCCCTTTGAGTCCGCAAAAATCAAAATCATATTCCTGGTTGATTTTTTTCATCGCAATATAAAGAGCTATCTGACGCTTTAGTGTTTCTGGAGTAAGCATTTTACCATCATACAAAATTCTGTCTTCAAGCATGTCTGTCAGCCAACTAAATCCCTTTTCAATTTCAGATGAGGGAATCTTCTCCATTGTCTTCAACAACAGCAGTTGGTCTATCTGATAAACTGTTACTCCAAAATTCTTGATTGTAGGAACAAGATGGAAATAGCCTGTTTCCATACCCATGGAATGACCACCATAACAACCATAAACCTCATTCTTTATGCAGGTTGCAGCCTGTGATGCACGGATCCACTTTATTACCTGAGAAATAGTTTCACTATCATCAATATCTCCAACAATTCTGTGGGTTCTGATGCCAGCCTGTCTTAAAGCGCCATCTGTAGCAAGAAGACCCACATTGCCAGGATAGGCACCATTATTGTTTGAAAGGGACAATATTGGTTTGTCAGTACCTACTGTTTGAATAAACGGCCAGACAAGGTAGGGAAAATCCCAAACATTATAACACATAATCACCTGCTTGCAATTACTTCTTACTAACTGTTCACCAATTTTTCTTGCAGTTTTTATGCTTTTTATTGTTTCTGAGCCAACAACGATTTCTAAAGTGGCGCCTGATCTATCCTTTAAATTTTTCCTTAATAACTCCGCCCATTTATTCAAAACAGCCATGTTCTCTTGTTCATTAGCGGACCACACATGCTGCCGTTCGTCATTCATCATCACTATGCCAATTGCAGTACTTTTCATAATTCCCCCTTTTAGAGAAGAATCGGTTATTAGGTTCTTACTTCTTTTATTATACCGTAAAATGTGAAAACAATGAAGGTCTGTATTCTTTCGCAATTAAAAAGATTTTTCAGTCCTTCTTTGTATAGCCTGAGTTGTTGGATGTCAGTGGGATATATTTCAGAGTTTTGCCTTGTTTTAAAATCGTAGATCAAGCAGGTCTCATTTTTAATAATTACCCTGTCAACAATTCCATATACAGATTCTCCGTTAATATCTGCAAAAAACTGAAGTTCGCTATAAGCATCTTTGTCTGGAACAATGATTTGCCTGATTTCTGGTTTTTCAAGATTGGCGAGATGGATTTTTATCAGCTCAGTACTTTCATTTACTTTCATCTTTTCCATAAAAAACCTTGCCCTTTCAAAAAGGAATTCAGATTCCAATGGAATAAGATTGTTTGAAATTTCCCATATAATTTTATGGACTATTGTACCTATCCTTTCGTCTGAAAAATCAGTTATTTCTCTTGTTGAGGAAAAAGAAACCAAAGAAACTGGTTTTTTTGTGATCTTGGGAAGAGTTTTTGTGTCTCTGGTGAAATTTTCGGTAAAAATATTTTTGTTGCAAAACTTGGGTTCAGTTGGAAGATAGTTTTTTTCATACCTATTCAAAAGATTAAACCAGACGCTTTTCTGTCTTGCTCCTGTTATGATAAGAATCTGTCTGGCACGTGTAAGAGCCACATAAAGAATCCTTTTTTCTTCCTGCTGAAGTTTATTCACATAGTGATTAAAAAAATCGCCCTTCTCATTTTTGACCATAAATACATAATCACTATCGTTTTCGATCGTCCTTTTATGCATCAGTTTAATCTTGCGGGTATCCGGGCTACCCTGCTCAACTCCTGCAAGAAAAACTACTGGAAACTCCAGCCCTTTGGAGGCATGTACCGTTAAAATCCTAACAGCATTCTGTTGCTCTGAGAAGACATCTGCCTTTGGTTCTTCGTCCCGAGTACAGATTCTTCTGAAATGCTGAACCATCTGAAAAAATGGCACATTGCTCATTTCATGAACAAGCATAAGAAACTTTTCAACATTTGCACAACCCTGAGAGCTTAATTTTGAAAAAAGTCCCAGCTCCATCACTATTGTGTCGACAACAGTTGAAGCAAAGTTGTTCTGTAAAAGAGATCTCCAGGTGTTGATTTTCTCAAAATCAATAGGAAAAATTGAATTGTTCAGATTCTTTAACGAAAGAGTGTCAGAAGGATCTGCAATTACAGATAGAAGTGAAATAAGAAAAATAATCTCTGGTTCTTGATAAAAGCCAATACCACCAACATTTACAAATGGGATTGAATACCTTCTCAAAGCGTCTTCAAGAATCTCAAGATGTGTTCTTTTCCTTATCAATATCGCAATATCTCTAAACTGGACAGGCCGAAACGAATCTTCCTTCTTATCATAGACAGAAAATTTACTTTCAACAAGAGCCAAAATTTTTTCCGCTATCCAGCCATACTCAATTTTTTTCTCATCTTTAATGGAAATGCCTTTCTTATCGAACAGCTTTATCTCAACAAAGCCACAATCTTTTTGAGAAAATTTTTCACATGTAACAAGCTTTTCCTGGTCAGGAAATCCTTCCTGCCCATCAAAAACAGCATTTACAAATTCTATGATTTCCGGAAAACTTCTGTAGTTGGTCGTTAAAAATTCACTTTTAACGTATGGAGAAAAAAATTCTTTTGCATCTTCAAAAACCGTGTTTTCTGCACCACGAAAAAGATAAATTGACTGCTTCCTATCTCCAACAAAATAAAGCCCATATTTTTTTCCTGTTTCTGATTTTGCTCCAATTCCTGAGACCCACTCCCTTGAAAATTCTCTTATTATTTTCCACTGCAGTAGATTCGTATCCTGGAATTCATCAACAAAAATAAAATCTACATTTTCATCAAAGTCATTAAGAACATTGAGTGATTCTGGGTGCTTGGTTATCAAAATATATGTGATGGATTCCAAGTCATTAAAATCAAGCACTGAATTTTGTTTTTTGATATCCTGATAGGTCTTTTGTATTTGTTCAAAACACCTGTATAAAGACTTAGTCAGAAGATGGTTGACGGGTTTACCAAGGAAAATTTGAGGATGGGTTTCATGCATCTGTTCCATATACTCAATAAACCTTTTCACTTTCATTGGTTCAATGTCGCTTAGTAATGCATCTGGATCAGCATTCTCAAGAAAGAGAGAAAGAGCGCGTCTAAAGAATATGTATGACTGTTCTGCTTCGCACACGGTAAAATTTGGATCTATCTGAAAAAGGAAGGAGAACCTTTTAAGTAAACTTTTACAAAATGAATGTATCGTTGATATTCTTAATCTGAAAAGTTGATTTTCACACTTGATTCTTGTTTCTTCATTTTTAAGCTGATTTGAAATTTTATCAAATATCCCCATAACTATTCTTGATTTCATCTCACATGCTGCTTTTTCTGAAAAAGTTATTGCAACAAGTCTCTTCATCAAATCAAGAAAATTGTTATCCGAAAGAATAACATTAATAAACTCATTTGTAAGGCTATAAGTTTTGCCGGTTCCTGCTGAAGCATGAATAATCTTCACTTGCAGGTTAACATTTACACTATCATTCATCACTTTCACCCTTTATTATGCAACAGCTGGAAAAGGCACAACCAAAGCAATTCTTACCGCCAACAGCAAAATTAAATTCTCCATTGATCAATTTCTGTGCAAGAATTTCAAGTTCTTTTTCAAAAATTTCCAAGAAACCAGGTATCTGTGGATAAGATATTTCAAAAATATCCCGATCAAAATTCAATGACCAGACAAAAACATCGCTTTTTTCCCCAAAAAATTTATAAAAAATAAGACAGTACAGCGGAAGTTCAAGATTCTTTAATTCCAGACAATTCCCATTTCCAGGATATTTTTTGTTCAACTCAGGTGCTTTGCCGCTTTTAAAATCAATTATTTCATAATTACCCGTTTGCGTTTCTTCAATACGATCAAATTTCCCAACAATCTCCATGCTTCCTATCCTAACTTTTACTTTTTTTTCAATTTCAATAATCCTATGGCCGATATGTTTCGCAAGTGCATTTTTGAAAGAGTCAAATACAGATTTTTTTCTTTTTTCTAAAAAACTTCTTATAACGGGCGGGATTTTATAGAAATATTTTCCGGAAACAAGTGATGGCTGTTGAAGGAATAAGTCAACCAGCTCGCAGAATTTTTTGTGTTGTTTTTCAATAGAGTCTTCATCCATAATTTTGCCTTTGAAATCTGCCGCTGCTTTTTCGGCAGCACAATGCAGTAGTACTCCCCAGAACTCTGGAACTTCCTCAATTTCAGGGCAAGTATATGGCTCCAGTCCTTCAACACAGTTTAAATAGAACTCATAAGGACATCTTGCCATTTTGTCCAGCTCGCTGACACTTAAATGAACTACTCCATTGTGCACAAATTTTTTTCTGAATTTTTCAATATCTGGCTTGAGCGAAAAAATGCTCTCTGAAACAGAAAAATAATAGTTCCTATTGTAAGGCAGTTCTTTTATCTCGTACAACATAATTGACTTACCCTTTTGCATTCCTGAGACCTTTGAAGGATAGGAAAATACAATTCTTTCATGGGACTTTCTTAGCCTGTAAATATCAAGTCTTTCTCTTGCAAGTTTCAACTCATACGTGGCAAGTCCTAATTTTTCCTTCAATCTGTCAGGAAGAAAAAACTCTTCTGATGTGCATGTTTGAGGAAGCGCATCATCTGTTGCTCCACCTATAAACACAAATTTTGTCTCCAACCCGATTGAATCAAGAATTCCCATTACTTTTACTCCAGATCCTTTGCTTCTTTCAACCTCTATCAGATCCAGAATATTTTTAAAAATTCGAACGAAGGTTTGTCTATCAGTTTGGATATCAGATTTCAATTCTTCAAAAAGTTCCAATAGAGCCTTTTTTCCTTCTATGTCAAAACATTTCCAGCCAATTTCCTTCAATGCTTTTGTTAATCTGTTTATCCAGCCGTGCATAGTATCTTGAATTGCTTGCATAATATCTCCGGCTTTTTTTATTTTTTTCCAGTTATTCCATTGTTTCAGCCACGCTTCTTGAGGGAAAAAGCCAAATCCTTTAAAATCGGTTCTGGCTTTTTTTGAAAATTCCAGTGCCTCATCAAAATCAAATGTGAAAAAGGGTGAAGTAAACAATCCCATAAGAAGTTCCCACCACAAAGGAGTTTCCAACCAGTTCAAAAATGAAATAATAGCCACAATTGATGGATCCTGACTTAAAATATAACCAGGAGTCATGCAAAATGGTATTTTCATACGCGTAAAAATTCTATGTACAAGCTCCCGATAGGAAAGCATCTGGGGAAAAACAACAAGAAAATCTTCCCAGTTGATATCATTTTTTTCTGCCATTTTTTCTATTATCATTTGTCCAATGCCTTTGATTTCCTCATCAGGTGTCGGAAAATTATAAACAACACACTCGTCGCAGACTTTTTTCTTATCCTCAACTACGACAATTTCGTCGGTAATGGATTTTAGAAAATCAAAATTCGGTTTTAATATGAAATTTTTTGCATCAAAAGGTGCATCTTGATCAAATTGATAAACACAGATAAACTTATGTGAGTTTCTGGCGATACCTTTTAAAAAGTTTCTCTGAGAAGGGATAAACTCCAGGATTCCTTCAAGCAATACTGTGTCAAATTTCATTTTTCCCACATAACTGGTTGCAATAGAATAAAGGTCATCCTCATCGGCAAGATTATTTTTTACAAGAAAGTTCTGATATTCTTCCATGATCCTGCATGCCATAATTACAAGCTCTTTATTTTCGTCATATTTCCACTGATAACTGTTGATTGTGTCAAAGAGGAAGCCAAAATCAAGCTTTTCATGGGAAACTTTAAAATCCTTCACAAAAGATTTCAGTTTTGTTGCAAGAGACACAGGTTCCATTTCAATTTTCTCTGCCATAGGTAAACAAAGTTTAAGTAAAATCAAAAACTGTTCAACACCTGAAATCAACCTGTACTGACTTTGTTCCTGTACAATCTTTGCTGCAAATGCCTTAAGGGAAAAACTTGACGGAGGTATTATCGGCGTTTTTTTACAAAGATAAAGACGTGTCCTGAAATCATCAATCTTTGTCCATTTTGAAGAAAGGTGAAGGACACAGGAAAAATCTTTTGTATCTTTGAAAAATTTTTCAGCTATATAAGATGTCCGATCCCTTACATAAAACGGAAAGACTACCAAATAACTCTTATCTTTCATATCCCAGCCTTTTATGGTGGACTGGCAATAAGGTCCCTTAGTTTTATCAAGTTTTCTGTAATAACGTCTTTGAAAATTTCCCCAACAGGTCTTTCCTTTATAGGTTTCATCTTCAAAACCATGGCAACAAGTATGATATGACAGATGCCAATAAAAAGGAAAAGAAGATTATAAATACCATAGCCACCAAGATAAAGGTTTTTGTGATTTTCAATAAAGTTGCCGCTGACTGGTGGCACAATCAATGCCGGTAGTTGTCCACCAAAAATAACCAGGTACGAGAAAAAAGCGACCCTATTTTTCTCGGGTGCAATCAAAAATCTTCGTGTTGTATCACCCATTAATTGTCCACCCCCTGCAATTCCACCAATAAGAGTTATGAAAATCAATGCCTTTTCAACACCTTCTGCAGGAAAAAGGTGAATATGGGCTATGAGAAAGCAATAAAGCATGCCAAGTAAAAAAGAAAACACAAGGACAAATCTACTTCCTCTAAAATCATTTACCTTACCCCATATAAAAGCAAGCCCACCCATTCCAAGTATTGAAATAGAATTTAAAAAGACACAAAAAGAAGAAGGCAGGTTTAATACTGTTTTGTAAAATGGAACTACAAATGGCGCAAGAATATACGAAATGAGATTCCAGATAAAGTAAAAAACAAAGTAGAGCTTTCTCTCCCTTTCAGAAAAAATCTCACGAAAAATACCCAATGTTTTCTCATGCTTTGTTTCTTCAAATGAACTAGGTGGCATTGAAACATAAAAATAACTGACAGGCCAGATTATAGAAAAAACCGTAACAGCAAGCATAACATTGAAAAATTGTACATAAGACGGCTCTGCTCCAAGCATATATGAAGTTAATCTTAAAAAACCAAATCCAACGATGGTTGAAGTAAATCGCAGTATGCCAAAAAATCTTCCCCTTTCTTCTTCACTGACCCAGACCTGTACCACAGGAAACCAAGCAAGTGTTGAGATCTGACTACTAGTCCAATAGAGGAAAACAAAAACAGAATAGTAAATAATGCTATTAACAAACCCAATTTTTTCTGTCAGTAAAAATAGAGGAAGAAGAGCAAATGCAAGACCAACCAGGATACATGAATTCGGTCTCAAAATCCTCGTGAAGTTTCTTCCAACCCACCCAATCAGAACAAAAGAACCAATGCCAACAATGAACGGTATTATTGAAAGAAATCCAAGAAGCCCTTCCTTTACACCTATCTTGAGTAGAAAAAGAGTCAAAACACCATTAAAAGCAACCGTGTAATAGGCATTCCCAGCAATCTGACCTATGAAAAAAATGGTTTTTTCTTTATTAGTAAGCACAATTAAATCCCGTCTTATACTGAGAAAATTATACAATAATTTTTCAAGGCGGGCTTGCTATTACATCTCTTACCTTCATCAAACTTTCTGTAATGGAATCCTTAAGCAAGTCAATCACTGGTTTTTCTTTTAATGGTTTCATCTCGAGAATCTGATACAGCAGTAAAACATAAAGCAGTCCTGTTAAAATCAACATAATCTGATAAATTCCATATAATCCGAGATGAAAATTTCTGTTTTTTTGTATTATGAGTCCTGAAAGTGGAGATGCAATAACCGCTGGTAATTGTGCACCGAATACGAGCATATATGCAAAATAAGAAAATTTGTTTTTTTCAGGTGATAGTGCCATTCTTCTTGTCGTATCTCCCATCAGCTGCCCCGCAAAGACCACACCGCCAAGAAAGGACACAACGATCAAAAAATTTTTTATCAGAAAAGACGGGAAAATGTGGATATGGGCAAGAAGAATCATGTGGATTACCGCCAGCACGCAGGATACAAAAAGGACATACCTGCTTCCATGCCTATCAACAAGCTTGCCCCACCCAAAAACAGAAAAACCATAACCAAGTGTATTTGCTGAAACAAGGGTTACGCAAAAAGAAGTACTCATTCCAAGTTCTGTTTTGTAAAAGGGAATTAAAAATGGACCTGAAATTCCGGTTATGAATGTCCATAAAAACAAAAACCTGAAATATGTACGATGGTCTCTATTTCTCAATATCTCCCCGAATTCTGTAAACAAACTAAACCCGTTTGAAATTTCCTTTTGTGTTTCTGGAATTCCTGTATATGAGAGAAAAAAAGGAAAAAGGATTGAAATTACTACTATCATGAGCACAACATAAAAAAATTTCATAAAATCAGGATCGGAACCCAGAATTCTTGACGAAATCTGTAGAAAGCCATATCCGGCAAGGGTCAATGAAATTCTGAGTAATCCAAGAAAATAGCCACGCTCACCATGGGGTATCACTGATTCAATCACCGGAAACCATGCATATACATAGCCCTGCGTGGGAAAATAAAAAAGGAAAAGCAATATGCAAAAAATCAAAAGTATGATATTTGAAGGAAAAAAGTTTGCAAGTATAAAAACAGGTAAGAAACAAACTTCTATGGCAAAAAGTATCCATGCGGACAGAATAAAACTTCTGACAGGCCTTCTGGAAATGTATCTGACAATCCATAAAGAAGATATGCCTGCAATTGATGGAAGTATTGAAAGAAAACCTATGAGTTTCTCACGACCACCAAGTTTAAGTAGGAAAAGAGTGAAAATTGGGCCAAGACACACTGTAAAAAAAAATGTGCCTGAAATAAGTCCTATCATCAAATAAAATTTTTGACGGCTGGAAAGCATGTCTTTCTGCTTCCTTCAGTCAAGAAATCCTTTTTCTTTGAAACTGAAATAAGAACTTTTGCAGATAATGATATGGTCTATTACCTCTATTCCAATAATTGAACCTGCTTGTTTCAATCTTCTTGTGATGTTGATATCATCCTCAGAAGGTTGGGGGTCTTCTGAAGGATGATTGTGGGCGATTATAATTTTTGCAGCGTTGCGTCTTATCGCTGTGTTAAATGTTTCCCTTGGATGAACAAGGCTTGATTCAAGTGTCCCCTTTGATATCTCATCAACTGAGATAATTCTATTGCGAATATCAAGCGAAACAACAAAAAAGTGTTCCTTTTTGTAATCAAGCAATTTTTTTCTTAGTGCAATCCAGGCGCATTGTGGGGAAGTAATTTTATCTTTTTCAGCAATAACGTGTTCCTTCTTCTCATTTTCAATTCTTCTGGCTATTTCGAAGCAAGCCTTAAGTCTTGAAATTTTGGCAACTCCTATTCCCTTTATCTCTTTTCTAAGTTCTTCGATGGAAACATCTGCAATGTTTGCAAGTGAACCATATTTTGAAATTAAGTTCTGTGCAAGCTGCATAGCAGACAGCCCAGCGATCCCGCTTGATATGATTATGGCAAGAAGTTCCTGGGAAGAGAGAAATTGTGGGCCCAGTTTTAATAGTCTTTCACGTGGCCTCTCTTCAGCTGGCAGGTCAGAAACCCTAAAACCCCTACTGGCTCTTTCATTCATCCTGTTGTTGTGGTTCTGGTTCTTCTTCATGGATTTGCTCAAGCTCATTTTTAAGCTGGATAAACTCATTTTCTGCTTTTTGAAGTTGACTTCTACAAAACTTTATCAGCTCAACACCTTCACGAAATTTTTCCAGTCCCTGCTCTACATCTATATCTTTTCTGTTGAGTTCTTCAACAATTTTTTCAAGTCTTTGTAAGGCGGTTTTCAATTTTTCCTTTTCTTTCATAATTTTCCTCCTACTATGAGTCTTGAGTTTCTTTAACGATTGAAATAATTTTGCCTCTGTAAAGCCTAATTTTTATCGTATCTTTTTCCTTTACCTGTTGTGAATATTTTATGACACGGTTTTTTTCATCATAAACTATGCTGTATCCTTTACTCAGAATTGATTCGGGATTTAAAGAAACGAGTTTTGCCTGGGCAATTTCAATTTTTTTCTTGACACTTTCGATTTCTGAACCAAAGGTATTTACTATCTGATTGCTTAAGTTCGAAATATGGTTTTCGATCCGCTTTATTGAAAGATGAGACTCTGACAACTTTCTCACAAATTTCCTCTCGATCGCTTTAAAGGAATCAAAAACTGCCTTAAGACAGCTGTGCATTTTTTCTGCACAGTGCCTTATTGAAAAAGAATACCTCTGAATGATGTTATTAAATCCGGTAAAGATATCCTGTATTAAAAGCTCAATGGTTGTCTTGATGTCTTCAATAATTGAATCAGTTAGTGTCAGCAATTGTTCCTGAATCATCTGAAGTTTCTGTATTAACTGCTCTCTTTGAGTCCTTATAAAGGCAGCAACAGCAGTTGGGGTGGATAAACTTTTATCAGCGACAAGGTCGGCAATTGTAATATCCCTTTCGTGCCCGATACCCGTGATTACTGGAAGTTTTGAATCAAAAATGGCATTGGCAACTTCTTCATCATTGAATGCCTTCAAACTTTCAAGGGACCCCCCGCCCCTGATAAGAACAAGAACATCAAGTTCAGGCATATTTCGGTTAAAATATTTTATTGCGGAGATTATTGAATCAACTGCATAGTCGCCTTCAACAAAAACAGCTATATGATATATCTCAAAACCAAAATGACCAAGGTTCTTCATAAAATCTTTTATCGCTGCACCTGCGGGAGACGTAATAAGACCAATTCTTTGGATAATTCCCGGGATTGGTTTTTTTCTTTCAGGCGCAAAATAACCCTTTTCTTCTAATTTCTTTTTAAGTGCTTCAAATGCCTGTTTTAATGCACCTTCACCAAATGGTTCTATTTTTGTTACTTCAATTCTGAATCTGCCGGATTTTTTGTAAATTCCAGGATAACCTGAAACTACAACCTGCATACCGTCCTGAAGTAAATGCCTGTAAGTATCAAAACTTCTCCAGCCAATAAAACACTCCACAACAGCAGACTCCGCATCAGGGTTTGATTCTTTTAGAACAAAAAAACAGTATCTATCCCTTGGATTAACATCGCTTATTTCTCCCAAAACCCTGCAGGAAATTCTTGCCAGTTCTAAATTCACAAGATCAAGAAACTCGGTAACAGTCAGGTAGTCCTTTTTTACTTCAGAAATTTCCGACGATTCTAGTATTTCTTCATTTTTTTGACTGAAAAGATTCCAATCATCAATCGGATTTTCTTTGTCCATTTTTCCCCTGGGTTAATAAGCGTTCCATGGGTTGTATCTATCAACGGTTAAGTCAAATATTTTCCGTGTATTATGGTAGCTGACTTTGGGAATTTTTCCATCAAGGATACTTTCAAGAATGTCCTTGTGTCCGAATTGTCTTATTATTTCCCATTCTGTTCCAGTTTCAACAATCTGATCAATATCCCAGAAATATGCTCCGTCAAAACCAGCATCAAGAATTTTTGCCATAAAAGATGCCCTTGCCTTCAGGTCACCTGGCTTCCATGCGCCACCATGTGCGTTAACTCCAGAACCACCGGGATAAATCTTTGTCCCTGTGTGTTTCAATCTTTTGACCGGCTCAAGTTCTTGATTTAGTTTCGGGTCATCTTTGTGTCCTGCACCGACAAGAACTGACTCAAAATAACCATTCTTGACCAGCATTTCTATGTCAAGGCCAAAAAGGAGATTCCTTTCAAAATCCCTTGGAACAATGCAGGAAAGGACTTTTCCTTTCGAAGAAACAAGTTTGTAAACTTTGCTGATAAAATCAGCCAGTAGTTTGTGTCTGACACCAAGCATTTCGGGGCTGTCGCATTCATCTGGAAGTTTGGGTCTTCTTCCGTAGGTCTTTTCAAATGCATCTATTACAGGTTGTTCACAAATCATAAGGGGTAGTCCCCTGTTGAAAGCAAGACATATTCCATCGGGCTGATATTCAAGCAATTCTTCAAAATATTGAAGAATCACATTCTGAACTTCTGGAAAAGCATAGCTTATTCTCCTGACTTTATTACCAAACTCATCAACACAATGCCATTGGGGATTGTTTGTATAAAAACTTGATGTATATAAATGCAAAGGAAATGGCCAGTAAAAGGCACCAACCCTGAAATAATAATGAAGTTCAAGTCCAATTTCACCTGT
>JAMWCC010000118.1:27157-38393 GCA_023818375.1 Candidatus Omnitrophota bacterium
AGCGCAAGTGGATTAACACCTTCCTTAATCAGGTTTTCCAGTGAACGATTGAAAACCCACGCTTTTTGATAAAAACATGCACTGTCAGGCCAGGGCAGTTTATCCGCAACATTTGATTTTTTTACATTAAGAAGCCCTCCACCGTAAACTCCCCAGACAATCCTGAAAAAATCACTGTCTTTCAACGGAAGGATATACTTATATAAATCGCGGCCTGTATCAATTCCTTCACGAAAGATACAGTGTCCATCATTTGTTGCTATCAGATTTCTTCTGGAATTCATCCTCTGACTTTTCACAACTCTGATATAGAAAATTATTACCTCTTTATTTGAAAAAGAACCTCTCACAGGTGCAATATGAAGTCTTTTTCCTGTAAAATCTGCCTCAAAACAAAAATAATCTCTGACATCGTGAGGAGAACCAGTCACTTCCCAATAACCATTATCACCATCAAGCCAGACCCTTATCACTGGATTAAAGGCAATGTAAAGACGATGCCAACCAGAAAGTTTGAGGTCCAGAACAATTTCCTTGACCGGAGAAATGGCACCTGTGGCAAGACCTTTACCGGAAAAATCATCAAACTCATAATCAAAAGTTATCCATCCGTCACCAGGAAGTTGTGCTTCAGTAAATGTTCCGCATATCAAAGACGCCGGGTACGAAAAAATTTTCTCTTCCATTTGTTATATGATTTTACATCAAAGAAGATAATAAATGAAATCCAGGCACTATTCGTATTCTTTATTTACTTGCAAAATCCTTTAGCCAGTTTATCCTTTCCCATTTACCTTCAAAATTCCACAGTGGAAAAATAGAATTGTTCTGATAGAGCGGCTCATCAAGGGGTAGTTCAGGATGAAGTTTCTTTGAAATTTCAAAATCTGTTGTGCCCGGTATTGGGCTATATTCAGCAATCTTTATTTTGCAGGGGAAATTTTTCAATATCCTTATGGTTTCAACAACATCCTCAAAATTCTGAGCAGGCAGTCCAGCAAGAATATAAGCACCAATTTCTTCTTTTGAAAACCCTGCGTCCACAAGGTATTTCATCGCTCTTTCAAATTCCGCAAAAAATACTTTATGGCTTGATTCCTTTTCTCTTTTTCTATCGAAAGTTTCAACAGAAAGTCGCATTTTTTTTATATTTCTTTATGTTTTGAAATTACTTTCTTTCAAGAAAAATGCCACATCCTTATTTATAAATCTTGGATGGATACCGTTTGGTGTATGAAAGTTGAACTTTTTTATTTCAGTGATTTTTTTAACGACTTTCTGCAAGTGAGTAAAACTGCACAAAAGGGCATCATCATAGAAAGCAATATCATCAAAACGATATTTTTCAACAGTTCTCGAAACTTCACGGACAATTTCGTCCTGATCTCTTAACCTGTATTCAGGGTGCATTTTTTTTGCACCACAGTAATAACACGAAAAAGGACATCCGTAGCTTGTTCTCACAACAATATAAGAAAGTTTTTCATAGACAGACCAACAAGGTTCAAGATTATCAAAATACATCAGGTTATGTTTCGTTTGTGCATTGAATATTTCCACAAAATATCTGATGTCTCCGCCTTGAAAAATAATGTCTGCGCCAATTTTTTTTGCGTGTTCATAACAGAAGGTCGGATAACCACCTCCAATTATAACAGGAGCATCTGTAAAATTTCTGCAATTTTCTATAACTTCTATCACACCAGGATACCAGTAAGTCATTGCGCAGGTAATGAGAATTACATCTATCTTTCCAGTATTTTCAAGAAATTCAAAAAATATATCTTGCGGCAATCCAAATCTTTTATATCTTCTCGGTATTTCTTTGTAAATTGCGGGTTTTTCTAATACCTTGTAGTAATAATTCCCGCAACCATACTTTTTTTCTCTTTTATCTTTGTCATCATAAAATTTGTGATTTCTATCCATGAAGTCAAAAAAGCTTATTTCCCAGCCATTTTTACAAAAAAGATCAACAATAAACAAAAATCCATAGGGTTTGCTCCACAGATCAAAAGCCGAAAAATCATAAACCGGCGGATTTATAAATAGTGCTTTCATCAATCTTTTGAGTTTATGAAGAAGATTATTTTTTCTCCAGCACCTGCAAGAAAACTTCTTTTCCAAAATTTATTCTATACCTGCTTATTCTATTTTTCCCTTTTGGCGTCCAGGGTTGTTTGTTTATCTCTTCTGCACAATAACCATCCTCAGTATAGGATACACCATCTTCAATTACGTAAAGATCGTCATTAAAAATTCTAACAGTATGTATTCCACCAAGTTCAGGATCTTTGAGCTGTGTTATCTCTCTCATAGATTTTCCATCATCATAAATTACTGATACAAAACCTTCTGGCATCCTTGAAGCTGCAAAAATCAATGACCTTTTAGCATCACACGAAATGCCTATCGTCTTGAATGGCAATTTAAGTGAGTAAATCTCAATCACATCACTGCCGGTATCTCTCATTTTGCTTATACCTGTATTCCAGCCAGTACGATAAAAACAGTCTGGTGCAGATGATTTTTCCATTGAAGGTCCTGGTCTAATTACGTATGGATCTGTATTCGCACTATAAAGATAACCTTCAAGCATTGGCTTTGTTCTATCATAAATCTTAAGGTCTCCAATATAAATCTTGTTTCCTTCTCCAATACAGATTCCTGTTGGCCACCAGGTTGTTGCAGGATGCCTTCCACCATCCTTATGTCCACCTATATAGAACCAGTAAGCACCTGAATCAAGCTTATATGAACCAGTACCATATGTTCCATATTCGCTACCAGCAATGTAAATCCGATTGTCCTGCGGCACAACCAGAACTTGATGCGCCCTATTAACACCAGGAACCTCACCATCAACTCCAAAATTTATATCCTTACTTCTTCCATCTTTTTTCATTTTTATGAGCAGCCCCGGATACATTCCTTTTTTCAATTCAAGCATTCGCAAAAGAACAAAAATATCACCGTCAGGCGCAATGGCTAGATCCCACGGATTTTCAAGAAAAAAAGGATAATAGTAAACTACTCTCACGGCATCTCGGTCTGAAATCCTTGCGCGACTTATTTTAATCTTTCCGTCTGAAATAATGAATCCTGTTTCTCCCTGAATTTTATCACCTGTATTTTCGTATCTGACTCCTTTTACAGAAACAGAAATTATCTCGCCCTGTATCCCTAAATGATCAACTCCTGCCTCCAGATAAAAATCCTTAAAAAAGATTCCAATCCTGCCATTCATACCAAAACTTTTATCAAGTGTCCATTCAATACCTTTGCTTATAAAAACAAAGTATTTACCAGACACAACATTTTTCCCAGCATAGTCAGTTCCATCCCATACTACAATGTACTTACCTTTTTCCTGCTCCACAGCAGGGATAAATTTCACGGTTTTTCTTGAATTATCTCTGATAATCACCCAGTATATAGAATCCGGGTCTCCTACAAAGAAAATTGGGAATTTTTTTTCTGCACAGACGGGCTGCAAACAAATTACACCAAGACAAAAAATCGTGAGAAGAAATTTTTTCATACCTGTCACCAATTATCTGTCAATGAGAATAAAATCCATACCTCTGAACTTTACCCAGATATCTGAACCTTCTCTTTTAATTACATTGCCCCTTACACTACGGACTGATCTTGCCTTACCAACATCAATCTTTACAACGGTCTCACCAATATGTTCCCATTCTGGATAGACAAGCTCCTCTTGACTTTTCCCGAAATGATAATCAAAAACAGCGATTATCTGCTTGGAACCTTTAATTCTTTTTCTGGCAACTACCATGTCTTTTTCTATACCACAAACTCGTTTTATCCCTGATTCATTCACAAATTTTGTTGCAAAATCTCGCAAAACAGATGAAAAATTATGACCAACATTAAGCCGTGCCCAGTCAGGTCTGTCTTTCTCTTCTTCATCTCTCTGATAAGCGACTCCAAGTAGAAAACCGGTTACCATTATCCTTCCTTTTTTTGCTGTAACTTCAAATGCTGCAGGACTTCCATCTTTATATCTGAGAAGAACCCTTGCATCTGAGGGAATTCTTAATTCTGCCTTCTGTGATATAACAGGAAATCTTATTGAAGAATCATCTGTTGCTTCATCAATCAAATTATGTCTTAAAAGATGTGCAAGACTGCCTATGTCTGAGGTCTTCTTAAGGGAAACTCTGTACCCTTCTAAAATTTCAATCCCCCTATCATATTCATCTTTTAAAAGTCCACCATCAACCACCAGTTTTCCGCCTTTTTCAACCCATGCCTTTATCATATTAAATGTCTTCCTTTCAACATAAGAAAATGGCATATAGAGCACCCTGTAGTTTTTTAAAATACCATCGTCAACATCATAGCTTGAGATGATGTCCACATTGTAGTTTGAATGGAGCAATATTAAATAAAGGGCTATAAGTTCCTGATGGAGTGATGGATCCCACATCTCCTGAGCAGGCGTCCACAAAATAGCAACTTCTGCTTTTTCAGGTTTTGACCCATAAAGATAATCTTCTGCTTCGGCAAATTCACGGTGTACAATCGCAAATTCCCTTAATAAATCCCTTACAATTTCATTTGCGTAATTTTCGTTTCCCCACATTCCGCCATAACTGTACCAGTGAAAATGCTCCATTCCTCTGGCAGCAAGTTCATACACCTGAAAATGATTAAGAAAACATGGATATGAACCTCTCGCCGTAGTTATATAGGCACCCATCGGACCATTTTTCACATGACTTCGCATCATATCAGCATACCAGGAAAATATTCCCTGCAGGTAAAAATTATACCAGGGCGTTGGTTCTCCATATATACCATTGAGACCCTTTTTTCTATAGGCAAGCCAGAAATCCCAGCCATGGTTATCATATCCACCACCTAATACGCCTGCTGCAGGCCAATTAGGAGAGATTATAAATGCATCAGAATAGTATCTTTGCGTAATTTTTCCTGTCTCTGCTATAAGGTCTGTCATATATTCCATTCTTGCCTTGTTAAGCCAGTAGAATAATGCAGGATTTTCTTTTTTCAAAAAATCCTTATATGGCGGTTTTGCCCCTTCTGGTATCAATCGAACATCTTCATAGCTTTTTACCCCAATGTCAGAAACTAGAACATTCATCTTCCTGAAATAGGAAACAACAAGCGGTTGAACCTGACTGTCCAGTAAAATAAAATCTTCAAAAGAGCCTGAAGATATCTCATCATCCCCATGAAGTACCTTTACATTATCACGGTTGATTCTGCGATAATACGTGTCAAGAGACCTCAATGCCGTTATTGCGTATTCCTTTCTTTTTCTCTCAAACCCATCGTAAGTCAATGGCCAACTGCTCAATCCCCAGTGGTCAACATACAAAAAGCCCATATCTTTTACAAGCTGGCTGAGCAAAAGAGAATTTTCTGTATCAAAAAAACAGTTAAGTCCGATTTCTTTCAAAAGTAATAGATTCTTTTTTATCCATTCAGGATCGTCTTCATCTTTGCAGGAAAAGTCGGTTGAAAACGGAATAAGTTTTGGATTTTTTTTGAGTGGAAAATCTTTCATCTCAGAACGGATGTATTGAATTGTTTCTTCTAAAAATTCATCTGCTGTCTTAAGAATAAGTCGAGGCGGCTTTGCGCTTTCAGGAAAATAGTAAAGATAAACATGAAAAGTTTGTGGTTTATCTTTCCACAAAAATAAGTGCGAAATATCCTGAGTTTTATTTCTTACCCTTATCTCAACCTCATAAAAAGGAGAACTTTCTGATTCGTTATAAATGTGGAGAACCTTTCCATAGGCAGGCATTTTCATCCAGCCAGAATCCTCGTTTTTTGCAAGCCATAGTTCTTTTGAAGGTTTTTCAGCTGATAGGCCATTTTTACTTGCATATCCAAGAAGTGGAAGAAAATCCCAGTTCTTATATCCATTGAAATCAGCCATGCATCTTGAAACCTTAAAAGAAAATGTTGCAAAATTATCAGATAGATTCTTGATTTTCACTTCAAGAACCATTTTGTCTTCGCAATAAACACGAAGGCTAATAATAGGCAGCAATAGAAAAAAAAGGAAAAATAGCCTATTTCCCATAGGTTCAAGATTATACACCAGCCGCAAGGCAGTCAGAACAGTACCAATACTTTTATAAAATAGCTCTTATGGCCAGGCGCTTTCTCCATATTCCTGACGGTTGACAGATTTTACGTGCCCATCAACAAACAACATATTACAAAGTTCAATGTTCCTGTGTCTGGATCCACCGTAAAAACCACCGGTCAGCACTTTATCAAAATAACCCAGTGAATCTGATACCAGCGAAGGTGCAACATTTCCGAGCGGAAACTCAAAAAATAATGCTGTCTGGTCTGGTTTTGGAACCTTACCAAGCTTCTTTGCGGTGTTCGGAAGGTTTGGATTGTATGAATAATCTCCTAAGTAGCCATATGCACCGTTGTAAATTTCCCTTCCTTCAAATTCACCGCAAGGACATCTCACAACACCAAATGAATCTCTCAAACAGTAATCATCTGAATACCATACAGTAGGTCCCCAGACGATTCTTGCGTTTGTCAAATAACCCTGGTCAATCAGTGTCCTTAGAAAACCAGTTGCAAACCAGTTTGAACCATTGACACACGTTCCTCTATCGGTTGCTCTCCCGCTAAGATACGGAAACCAGTATTCACTATTGTCATTAAGGTACATATGTACTGCAAGACCAATCTGTTTGAGATTTGCCAGATAGGTTGACATACGCGCCTGTTCCCTCGCTCTTGCAAGCACAGGAAGCAACATCGCAGCAAGAATTGCAATGATTGCTATTACAACAAGAAGCTCTATAAGCGTGAACCCTTTTCTCATTTTTCTCACCTCCTTGTATTTCTGTTTCTTCCGTTAAGCACAGTATATAGGCGGTTTTCTTTCTTATCAAGTTATGACCTGGTTCAGGTATATTGCTTCATGGACAGACCAACTATAATATGATATAATTGACCTTATTAAAAAAAGAACAATGGTCAAAGGCTATGTCTGAAAGACTTAATAATGTCAAACATCTACTTTATACTGCAGCCTATTATCCAGAAGAGATAGATCGGGTACTTGACAAAAAAGAACCGTGCTTTATCAAATTTGATCCAGAGCTCGGGTATGTTTTAAAAAACTATGTTTTTCGGGACGGCATGGATAGCACATTATCCAGCTATGTCTACCATCGGGCCGGATATCGAAAAATGTTTCATTACCGTGATCAAACCTGCAGGATTAATACATACGGAAATAGTTTTACCCAGTGTGCTCAGGTTAATGATGGAGAAACCTGGCAGGAAATACTGGCTGCTCATTTTCGAGAGCCAATCCGAAATTTTGGAGTAGGCGGTTATGGTGCATATCAGGCGTATCTGAGAGCCATGCGAATAGAGCAAAAAAAACATCTTGCCGCCAGATATCTTATTCTTAACATTTACGATGATGATCATTTACGAAATATTGACGCAGCAAGATGGATTCGGGTTGCCTGGGTATGCCGACATTTACCCAGAGGTAGAAGAGATACATATCCCGTACACGGCTTTCCATGGAAACATCTAAGGTTCGACATAAAAAAAGGTTGTTTTGTAGAGATCCCGGGTTGTCTGAAGAAGGCATCACAGCTACGCTATTTGGTCGGAAAAGAAAACTATTACCGAATCTTTAAAGATGATCAGGTAGCTAACCTTTATTGTCTTACACAAGGTGGCGAAATCGATGAGAAAAAACTAAATGAGTTGGAGCAATTGGCAGATGCTTTTGAGTTAAAGATCGACCTACGGAGTAAGAAAACAAGGCAAAGAGACGCAATGAAACTTCATCAGATTTATGGTCAACGTTCCACTATGTTTGTGCTTGACAGATTCAGAAAATGGGCAAGAGATAATCACAGAGAACTAATGATACTGCTAAGCTACAGTGCTGGTATTGTACAGGATTATTTAAAAAACGGTACGAGATTTGATACTGAGTTTTTGGATTTTCTTCAACGAGAAAAATATATTTTTGTGGATACCCTGGAGAAAATGGGTGAAGAATTTAAATTTTTCCGTGGTAATATTACACAATTTTGCGAACGTTTTTATGTCTCACGTGCTGGAGCACAGGTCTTTGATCATTTCAACCCTTTCGGCAATTTCTGGTTTGCCTTTGCCATCAGAAAAGAATTGGTTGATTGGTTAAAGCCACCACCTCCGACCTACAGGTATTAAATGTTTTCGACAATAAGGATGTCAGGGATTAAGTAGAACTTTTACTATACGTTGGTTTCCTGTATCAGCAATCACGCCTTTTACGCCCTTAAGGGCCACAAGGGTGGGGAAGTTCAATTCCTCTTGCCCACTACCCGGAAAATCTGTCTTGCCAAAAACTGAAATAATCTGCCAGTCTGTCCATTTTACCCACATGACCCTGTGTCTGTCGGTATCACTTATAAGCATCCATTGACCGTCAATGGCAAATCTCAATCTCTTTCCAAGCCTTAACTCAGAATTATCACCTCCGAAAAACTCCGTTAAGACAACATATCCTCCATTTTCAGGTTTCAACATCAGGATACGACCATAATCAGCAACGATAATCCTTCCATCAGGCAAACCATGGATATCCGTAGGCTGTATAAGTTTAATCCCTTTCAATGTTATGGGTTGCCAATTGTAATTAAAAAGCTTATTATTTCCTGGCAGTCCAAACCTTGAATGCCAGATTGTTTTTGATTGAGCATCAGTCATAAGCAGATACTGACCCTTATCTGATAACTGGCACAATGAAATTGATACGGGCTCTTTTACTGAAACAGATGTACCTGCTGGTACAGGAAGATTTCTTTCCTTTGGTATAGAGGGAAAAATTGCAGGAATTTTTTGGTTGTACAAGGAAAAATAATTTGAATTGACGAAAAATCCCTGACACAAAGCAGAAGGCCTTTGGGTATTATAAGGGATGGAATCACCTGAATCATCCCAGGAATACCAAAGTTGGACACGGCCCGTTCCAACAGTTACCTTATTTTCTTCAGATATTCCGAGACTTTTAATCTCCGGTAAACACCCTATTCTTCGGTGTAACCTGAATTCATTTCTTTTTTTGTTCCACTGGGCAATGTAGAATGCATCAGGTCTACCTGTAGAGATTGCGAGTAATTGTAATTGCGCATTTCTTGCCACCTCTAATATTTGTCCTTTATTATCACCAAGCTCCCAGTAGTAATTTGTAACTATGCCAGGTGCATCCTCGCCTTTTAGATTCACAAGCCTGATCTCAGGGAAACTTTTAAGCCAGAATCTATCTTCAATTAAATAAAGGTCCCCTCTTATTGCTCTATATTTCCAGCTATAAAACTTAAGAGGATAACCATTCAGCAATCTACCTTCTAAATCAACCCCTGTTATTGTGTAAGATGATCTATTATTCTGGTCCACAGAATAATGAGCTATGTAGATTAATACTTTACCGTCTTCTTTATAAACAGACATACCACACATACCAGTTACAGGTAGCGTAAACAACAATGCAAGTCCAGAAGAATGCTTGGGCGAATATGAATATATGCCCAAATAACCCTGTGGTAAATCCTTAGAATACTGAGCTATGAATAATTTTCCATCAATAGTTTGTGGGGCTAAGTGGGGAGAGATTCCCAATTTAAATGGTAAAGGAGTTGCTGATGAACCACTCTTCATAGGCAACGCAAACAATCTCATTTCATTACTTAGCGGGACCCTCCCTATAAAATAAAGCACATCATCCATCGCGGTAAATGTTTTGCTTTCAACCAAACTTCCATCTGGTTGAAGCGGAAAACTTTCCAGTAATTCTCCTGTTAAAGTCACGCGATTGATGACCTTTCCTCCGCCAATCCAAAGGGTATATGACCCATCCACCAGAACACCAGAAACTCCAAAATTACCATCTGCAGGGAACACTTTCAAGAGTGATTTTCCTTCCTGGCCACTGTTGCCAATATAGCCCAATGGTTGGATACTCGCAGCATTTAGATGAGAAAACAGCAAAGTAACTACCCCACAAAAGAACCATGTCATATTTTTGTAAAATTTCACCATGTCTACTGAATAATTATGAAACCCCATCTGTGCGGGGTTAAGCGTACCTCGGTTGGTATATCATCAGTAATAGCGGTATCCTTATTGAAATAGTTAGACCTGAGCACATTGATACTTCCTCCTTCATCAGAAAAAATTACTCCAACATCTCCCTTAAGTAATGTGCCCGAAATCGGTTGGAAATTTATTGATTTCAAAGGAACTTTTGCCTCTAAGATATATCCGCGCTCTAATTTTTGCAAAGATACCTCTGCTTCTTTAAGTAGAACTACTCGGTCAAAATTTTCTTGTCCGACCGGTGAGGCAAAAATACGTGGATTTTGACTGGATTTAGATACAGGCTGATATAAAACACACACCGGTTTATCTTCCATGACACTGAAAAGAAGTCGAATATCTCCTTCATCTGGACGTGTCCTTCTAGGGTCAGCATCAGGGTTAGTTCCGAGGTATATGTCACAGGCATCTCCTGTTTTAAAAAGTAATCCATAATCTTTCCCACTATTTTTCATAGGTGAGTTATCAGAAACAAAAAAGGCTGCGTACAAGTTATCTTTATCATAGGACAGAATAATCTTTGCTTGCCTATCTTCATCGCTTTTCAGAACAACCCCATTTTCCATATTCCATTCGTCTAAATTACCATCAATGGAAGGAGGCACCTGCGTAAAAATTAGTTTTAATGGTAACTGGCTCTCCGGCAGTCCTGCCTTTACAGAAAATTTTTTCAGAATATTTTGGTATTGCCTTTCATCAATATTGAAACTTATCTCTACCTTTTTTAAGGTATCAAGCCCTGTTATTTCCCAAACCCTGCCATCAGTTTCACCTCCTATAAGATAAACTTTATTGTCTTCATAGTTTTTGAACAAAAATCCATTGAAATTTTCATACCATATAGCAGTTTCATCGGCTTGCTGTCCATATCGTTTATCCTTTCCCAGGGATGCTACCCATAATCCTTCATCACTTAGTAAACTATACTGCCCAAAGTAGCCGTTAACACCATAAATTGTCATGCCATTATCAAGCAAGACCTTTCCTATAAACTTCATTGCTCCAATGATTTCACCTGGCTTCGCAGGTCGTGAATCAAGACCAAAACCAACCCAGCAATTCCGATATGTCCATAAAAGGTTTCCTGTGAGCGTAT
>JAMWCC010000010.1:0-12147 GCA_023818375.1 Candidatus Omnitrophota bacterium
GGTTCACTTGAAAGGTTTTTTGGCATACTTGTTGAACATTACAGTGGAAATTTTCCTGTCTGGCTTGCACCTGTACAGGTTAAGATACTTACAGTTTCTGAGAAATTTGTTTCTTATGGAGAAAAGATTCTTGATATCTGCAGACAGAATAAAATCAGGACGGATATTGATCTTTCTTCTGAATCCCTTGGAAAAAAAATTCGTGTTGCAGAAAACGAAAAGGTTCCTGTCATGGTGATAGTGGGTGACAAAGAGCAGGCAACACAAACCGTTGCTGTAAGAGTTCACAAAAAGGGCACAAGGGGAAGTTTTTCGATTGAAGAATTTATTAGGAAAATAAAAGAAATTGAAAAGGCAAAGTCAGCAGAGGCAGATTTCTAATTTGCGTTTGGACAGAGTTTCTATTATAATAATGTGTGAAAAAAGGAGAGGATTATAGATCCACGTAAGTACAATACAAATTACAGAATTAAGGCACCACAAGTAAGATTGATCAGTGAAGATGGTAAGCAGCTGGGAATTTTTCCTAGAGAACAAGCAATTATGATGGCTAAAGACCGTCTGATGGATCTGGTTGAAATAGTTCCAAATGCCAATCCACCAGTATGCAGGATACTTGATTTTAAACGATTCTTATACGAACAAAAAAAGAAGGAAAAGGAAGCTAAGAAAAGACAAAGGGCTACTCAGATGAAGGAGATTCGTCTGAGACCTGAAATAAGCGAGCACGACTATAATTTTAAAAAACAGCATATAGAAGAATTTCTAAAGGAAGGTCATAGGGTAAAAGTTTCAGTTGCATTTAAGGGAAGAGAAATACTTCACAAAGAAAGGGGCTACAAGATATTGCAAAAACTTATAAACGATCTTGGTCCCATTGCCAAGGTGGAAAAGAGTCCACATGAAGAAGGAAGGTTTTTAAATGTTATTATTATTCCATATTGAAACAGGGAGTTTTAATGCCAAAGCTGAAGACAAGAAAATCTGTTGCAAAAAGGTTTAAAATAACAGGAACAGGTAAGGTAATGCACCATAGAAGCGGTAAAAGCCACATCCTTACTAAAAAAAGCGCAAAAAGGAAAAGGCGACTATCAAAACCCAAGGTATTAAAAGGTTCACAGGCTAAGATGATAAAAAGAATGTTACCTTATTCATAAGTAAAAGGAGCAAAAATATGCCACGAGCAACCAATAAACCAGCAGGAAGAAAGAGAAAGAAAAAGATTCTTAAATTAGCCAAGGGTTACAGACAAGGAAGATCAAGGCAGTATAAAAGGGCAAAAGAATTTGCTGAAAGGGGACTTACCTATGCCTACCGTGATAGAAGACAGAGAAAAAGAGATCTGAGGAGTCTATGGATCGTGAGAATTTCAGCGGCTTGTAAGGCAGGCGGAATTTCTTATAGTAGTTTTATACATGGTCTTAATGCTTTGGGAATAAATCTGAACAGGAAAATTCTTGCAGAGATTGCTTATAACAACCCTGAACAATTTAAACAAATAGTTGAACAGGTAAAAGGGGTGATACAGCATTCTAATTAGAATTAGAAATGTAATTTTCATTCTGATTGCTGGATATCTCGCCTGGTTAAATTTTGCCTTCATCAGTGGTAAACAATACGAAAGTATCTTTTACCTTGTATCATTCAATATCGTTATAAGTTTTGTGCTTGTGGTTGGTCTTGTCAGCAATATCATTTTCAGAGATAGAGTATCATCCTTGACCAAAGAAATTGAAAGGCAGAGGCTCTTGTTAAATGACTACGCGATGGAATCTGCGCTTTTCCTTGCAATCGTTGACATGATGGAAATCTTTGGCAAGGATATTTCTGTTGAAGAGACCCTTGAGAGGGTTACACATAGTATCAGCAATTTCTTTAAAAATGAGATAGTCCTTGTTCAACTTTTTGGACAACATTTTTTTCAGGATATAAGAGGAGAAAACATACAGTTGCCACAAGAGACATTTGAAGAGATTGCAACGAGACCCTATCCCATTCTTATAAATAACCTCAACTCGTTTCCAAAGTACAAATTCCTTGAAGAAAAAGGCATTTCCTCATTTATATTAGCGCCACTGAAAGGTAAAAAAGAAGAAGTTTCTGGGGTTATTGGAGTTTTTTCCAGAGGAAGTAAAACCTTTTCCCAGAGAGACCTTTCCCTACTTAGAATGATATCTATTCCGATTTCACTTATTCTTGAAAATGCTGAACTAATAGAAGAAACAAGGATCTTATCAATCACGGATTCTCTAACACACCTCTATAATAGACGCCATTTTCAGCAATATTTTGAAAAGATTTTGCAGCGGGCAAGAGAAAAAAATACACCAGTTAGTGTTGCAATGTGCGATATAGATAATTTCAAATACTACAATGATAAAAATGGTCACCTTGCTGGAGATAAGGTCTTAAAAGATATTGCAAGACTTATTCATCAAAGTATTAAAGGTTCTGATATTGCAGCTAGGTACGGAGGGGAGGAATTTATAATAGTTTTTCCTGAAACAGATAAGGAGACCGCCTACAAGATTTGTGACACCATAAGAAAAAGAATCGAGGAAGTAAATTTTCAAGGAGAGGAATTTCAACCAGAAGGAGACCTCACGATTAGTTTTGGGATTTCACAATTTCCTGGTGATGGCCAAAATTGTGAAGAGTTGATTAGGAAGGCAGACACAGCATTGTACGAAGCTAAAAAACAGGGTAGAAACAGGGTTGTGGTGGCATAGAATTCCTCACCTTATTGTTAAGCCTTTGTCAATGTGCAAAAGTTTGAATGAATAAGTAATTTCTAAATTGTCGTAAACACTCTTCTGATACACGATATATTTGGTTTCATATTCTTCTAGGTATTGAGCAAGTTTATTTGAGAGAGCGAGATTAGTCGCATAGATAGTATGGTAGTTTGGTGAAAATGGCAGGACTTCAAATATCCTTGAGTTCATGTAGTTTGATATAATGACAATTCCATTTTCTCCTCTGTATTCTAGTACCTGCGTATCCTTTGCATTGTAAACAACCCTGATTCCTTGATAATTTTCGAGGAAATTCCAGAATTCTTGTCTTATACCTGTGTCAGGGAGAAAAAAACATTTTCTGTATACAAAAGCAGGATTTTTTTTAATTCCTGGATTGTCGATTATTGAAACTGGTTTTACAAAGTTCAGAATTAATTCTATTTGGGATATCGTATCATGTGGAACACCGGTGAAAAAAAGAACAATCTTTTTATTTTTGTTTTTTATATTTTCAAGCACTGGTTTAAGTGTTTCAGTATTTTCCCTTTCAGAAAGAATAAGTATGATGCGATCTTTTTTCTCAACAGCACACAAAAGTTTTTTGCAAGGGAAAAAGGTAATGCATTCCTTATCAATTTCATGTTCAGATAACCCTGATATTTCTTCCTTAATAACTTTTTGTGGAAAAACAAAATGAGCAGAAAATGAAATGACGGCAAAAGGAAGAAATATCTTCCAATTGTTTCTGAAAAAAAACAAAAAAATAAGGCAATATATACCGATCAAAATGGGAATATCAGGTGTCCAAGATACTTCCGGAGAAAACCCAGAAAATATTTTTGTGCTGATCCAGAAAAAATCGAGCGCTTTTAGCAATGGGTATATGATGATGGCTCGTAAAAATCCAAAAATAAGAAAGGCAAGTCCAAGAAATACTGTAATAGCGCCAATTGGAACAAGAACGAGATTTGAAATAAGACCTAAAGGATAAAAGTGTCCAGTATTGATTGCAAGTACCGGCATTGTAAATATTTGAGCCCCTGATACTGCCCTGATGGATGAGTCAAGCCAGGTGGGTATTTTTTTCATTTCGGGAATATTGCGTAGTGCAAAAACGATACCAGTCGTTGCGGAAAAGGATAACTGAAAACCGAGATTAAAAAGTTCGTCCGGATTAAAAAAAAGTATAAAAAAACCAGCCCATCCAATTGAATCAATACCACTGACAGGTCTTTCAATGATTTCACCGATAAGATATATGGTAAGCATTAACGCAGCCCTCATTACGGGAGTGCTGAAACCTGTAATCGCAGAGTAAAATATTATTGCGGAAAGATAGATTAAATCAAAAACCTTATAGTATGCCTGCTCATATTTTCTTACAAGGAAAAAAATAATTCTCAAAAAAATAACAAGGTATCCTAAATGTAGCCCTGAAACTATTAAAAGATGATAGGTGCCTGTCTTTATAAAAATTTCCTTTATTTCTAAAGATTGCCTTTTATCACCAAGCACCATCATTTTAAAAATTGCTGCCTCTTGAGGATGGTATCTGAACCAATGTTTCACAATTCTTTCTGTGTCAAGCCGAATCTTCTTTAAAAAAATGTCAAAATGTGAGGTTGGTTGGAATATCTTCCACGAATTTGCTTTGATTATTATTGCGTCATCGGATTTTTTAGCGCTTTTAATTTCATAAATATATATCCAGTCAGAAGTGCAAATTTTAACTTCTGCTGGAATGCTAATTTTTATTATATGTCGAGTTGGAAACCAATTTTTACCATCCGAAATCATAGCATTCTTGATTGACAGGTTTATAAGGGGTCCTTTTTCTCTTATATCTTTTACAACTCCATACGAAGCAACGATTTTTTCAGTTGGGATAGGCAGAGTGATATCATCTTGATTGTGGAAATATTCGGTGAGAAAAAATCCTGTTACAACTATAAATAATGTCAAAAATATTACTGATATCTTTTTGAAAACAAAAGATAACCCAGAAGTAATAATCGCAGAAGTGAAAAAGAAAATTAAAAGAAATTCCGGAGGAAAAAAGAAAATCTTACTTAATAGTATTCCTGTTATAAGTGGGAGAAGAAAAATATAGGATACAGGTATTTTGCTCACTTCTAACAGTTAATCCAATTGCCCTCAAAAATTACTTTTGTTCTACCTTTAAAGAAAATCTCACTGAGGTCAGAAGAAAAGGAAACAGAAAGTTTTTCTCCTGAGCGTGCAATAATCTCAACTGGACTAAGGAATTTTTCTAACATTGCTCCACAGAGAACACTTGCTACAATTCCTGTTCCGCACGCAAGGGTTTCATCTTCGACTCCACGTTCATAGGTTCTCACTTTTCCGTGGTGCCTATCGATAACCTGAAGCCAATCAACGTTTGTTCCTGCTGGCTGAAAAGCCTTGTGATACCTTATCATTGTTCCATATTTTTTTACATCAATTTTTTCAATATCCTCAACAAGAATTACAGCATGCGGTACCCCTGTATTCAATAAATGGGTATTGACTACTTCTCCATTAATATCAATTTCTACATTGAACTCAGGTTCTTTTAGAAGAAACATACTTATTGAAACATCAGGATATTCAAGCTTTGTTTTATAAATACCAGCACGAGTTTCGATCAGAAAAGATTTTTTTCTGGAAATTTTTTGTTCGTAAATAAAACGAACAAGACACCTTAGGCCATTACCACACATTTCTGCTTCAGAACCGTCCGGGTTGAAAATGCGCATTCTATAGTCAGCCTTTTTACTTTTTTCAAGGAATATTGCGCCATCAGCACCGATACCATACTTATATCGACACACAGTTATGGCGAGATCTTTGCGGTTTTTTATTTTCCCCGCAAGATTGTTAAACAACACGAAATCATTTCCAGAACCCGAAATCTTCATAAATTTGAGCATAGATAGATTTTATTGTTATGATAATATTTTTGTCAAATTGGTGTATTTGGAATAAACTATTCAAACATAAAAATACAATCATTCTGGAAATGAGAATCGTTATTCAGCGTGTAAAAAGTGCTTCAATATCCGTAGAAGGCAAACATAGAGGTAGTATTCAACGAGGATTAGTTGTGTTTGTCGGTTTTGGAAGGGATGATTGTGAATCTTTGATAGAACAGGTTGTTAGAAAAATTCTAAAACTTAGAATTTTCTCGGATGACAAAGGAAAATTGAACCTAAGTCTTCTAGACGTCTCAGGAGGACTGATAATCGTTTCACAGTTTACATTGTATGCTAATACCAGTCATGGTAATAGACCTGATTTCCTTAGTGCTATGAATCCTTCGGACGCAGAGAAACTTTTTGATAGGTTTGTCACCACAGTTAAAAACCTTTATTCAGGCAATGTTATCTGCGGTGATTTCGGGAAGCACATGGTTGTTGAAATACACAATGACGGACCTGTTACAATAATATTGGATTATGAATCCAGAGAAAATAGATCTTGTTTCAAAGGTGGTTGTTCTTGACACTGCTACAAGTTGGATTTATATTGGTACTTTTGAAAATGAAGACGATCGATATTACTATCTTTCAAACGCAGATGCTTTTGATATATCAGAAGTCAATATGACAAAACATGAGTATATCTTGAAGGTGAAGAAGGATGGTGTTGTTGTAAATCGAAAAAAAATTATTGTAGCAAAAGATAAGATTGTAGCATTAACACTTCTGGAGGATATCGTTGAAAAATAGCAAGGTTGCTTCTACAAAAATAGTGGAGCGGTTTATTTGTCAGGTTCTTTCAAGAAAAAAAGATTTTGTGGAAGCTCTCGAGATCCTCGGTGACATATATACCAGGTCTGGTGATATTGAATCGGCTCTTGATATTGATACAATTCTAACAAAGCTTCAACCACTTAACCCTGTTCACTATTACAATCTTGCATGTGACTATGCGCTTGTTGGTAAACATCAAAAAGCAATCTTTTATCTTAAGATTGCAGTAACTTTAGGATTTTCAGATTTTAAACATTTAAAAAAAGACCCAGATCTTGCAAAGCTTAGGACTGATCCTCAATATGAAAAAGTTATTAAAGGAATTTGCACCAGGAGAATCAAATAGAATTCTGTGGATGGCAGCAAAGATTCTGGGATTCTTTGTCTTTAAGCTCTTCTTTCATCTGGAAGTTGTTGGAAAAGAAAATATGCCATCAAAGGGAAGATTTATTATTGCGGCAAATCACGCAAGTTACCTTGATCCACCACTTATTGGATATATATGTCCAAGACCTATCGCCTATTTTACTAAGCAGGAACAGATTAAAGGATTTTTTGGAGCATTAATAAGACGACTTGGAGCTATACCAGTTTCAAGAACCAGCAAGACCACATCTGACATTAAGTCAGCCATTAGTGTTTTACAGAAGGGGAAAAGCCTACTTATTTTCCCCGAGGGTACCAGATCGCGAACAGGAAAGTTCCTACCGGCAAGACCAGGTATAGGATTCATTATTCATAAAACAGGATTACCGGTGCTGCCTATTTTTATCAAAGGCTCATTTAGGGCAATGCCACCCGGAAAGAATTTTATAAGGCCGGGTAAAATCATAATAAAGATTGGTAAATTATGCTATTACCACGGACAGTTTACATACCAGCAGATTGCACAGGATGTGATGAATAAGATAATAGAAATGTCAAAATGAGCAAAGAAATAATTATTGGTAATTCAATAGGATTTTGTTTTGGTGTGACTAAGGCTGTCAGTCTGGCAAAAAAAGTTCTCAAAGAGAAAAAATTGCTTACAAGTTTAGGAGACCTTGTTCACAATCCCCTTGTAATGGCTCAACTTAAAGAAGAGGGATTAAGGGTTATCAGGGACATTTCTCAGGCAAGAAAATGTCCTTTTATAATAAGGTCGCATGGATTACCGCCTGATGTTCTGGAAGAACTAAAAAAGTATACAGATGAAATTTATGATGCTACATGTCCCTTTGTAAGAAAAGTCCAAAACCTTGTAAAAAAATTGTCTGAAGAAAAAAATTTTATTTTTCTTGTGGGCGATACCCAACACCCAGAAATAATAGCAATGAAAAAAATTGCCGGTGATAACTGTATCATTATTGATCCAATTAAAAAAAAGGACTTTAAAATTCCAGGATTGAAAAACTGGGCAATAGTTGCACAAACAACAATCTCTCTGGATCTTTATAAAACTACTATTATGAAAATTTTAGAGAAGATGAAAGCCGAAAAAATCACCATATACAATACTGTGTGTCCAGTAAGTATAACAAGGCAGAACGAAGCGCATTCTTTGGCAGGAAAGGTTGATGCACTTATAGTTGTTGGAGGTAAGAAAAGCTCAAATACAACAAAACTTTTTCTTATAGGGAAAAGAGTCAACAAGAATACATATCTTGTAGAGACGCCCGAGGAAATAAAAAATTTAAAACTTGAAAAATTTAAAAAAATTGGTATAATTTCTGGAGCGTCCACGGATGTTGATTGTATCAGGAAAATAATAAAATTCCTGAAGACCATCCAGCGCAAGAAAAATACAAGGAGGTAAATCAACATGAAGGATAGGGATGTTGGTAAAATTCTGGAGGAAAAACTTCAGTGTTTTAAACCAGGTTCAATGATAAAAGGAACAGTGATAAGGGTTGATAAAGAGGTTATTATTGATTTTGGTTATAAGACAGAAGGTTACGTGCCAAAGGAAGAATTTAAGAGCCAGCAAGATAAAATCGAGCCTGGTCAGGAATTTGATTTGATTGTTGAATCCCTTGATCCTGATCCTAATGGATTAATTCTTCTTTCAAAAGAAAAGGCAGACATTATGTTGAACTGGGAAAAGATTGAAAGGCATTTTGAACAGGATATCCCTATTGAAGGAACAATTCTACAGAGGGTTAAGGGTGGTTTTAAGGTAGATATTGGAATCCTTGCTTTTCTTCCTGGTTCTCAAACAGACATAAAACCCGTCACGAATCCATCTCTTTTCGTAAACACCAAAAGCCTTTTTAAAATAATAAAGATTGACAGACAGCGAAAAAATGTTGTTGTTTCAAGAAGAAAATACCTTGAAGAGGAAAAAGAAGAGAAAAAGCGTGAGTATCTGCAGAAACTTGAAAAGGGCATGATTGTTAAAGGAAAGGTAAAAAATCTTGTTGACTATGGCGCGTTCATAGAGATTGAAAATAATGTTGTAGGACTTCTTCATTTGAATGACATGTCATGGAGCCGTATTACACATCCTTCCCAGATGCTTTCAGTCGGTGAAGATATTGAGGTGATGGTACTTGATGTGAATATGGAAAAACAGGTTGTTTCATTTGGTTTGAAGCAAAAAACCAGAAATCCTTGGGATGATGTTGAGACAAAATATCCTGTTGGTTCAATCGTTGAAGGAAAAGTGGTAAACATAACAGATTATGGTGCATTCATAAAACTTGAAGATGGAATAGAAGGTCTATTACATATTTCAGAGTTTTCCTGGACAGGAAGGGTTAGGCATCCTTCTGACATGGTTGCAATGGGAGATACTCTCTCTCTCAAAGTGATTGATATCAAAAAGGAAGAGCAGAAAATTTCTTTCAGTTTGAGACAGCTCGAACCAAATCCATGGCCAGAAATTGTAAAAAAATACCCTGTAGGAAGCGTAGTAAAGGGAAAGGTTTATCATATTACTGATTTTGGTGCATTCATTGAATTAGAAAAAGGCATTGATGGGCTTTTACACATATCAAATATATCTGACGCACCAATAAAACACCCCTCAGAGGTTCTGAGAAAAGGACAAAAACTGGATGTGATTGTTCTTGAAATTGATCCTGAGGGTAAAAAAATTTCACTTGGATTAAAACACCTTGGAGAATTTCAAAAACTTTCAGACCAGGAGGATGAAAATGAGAGTGATAATAAGGAAAACATATGAAGAAATTAGCATTGAAGCAGCAAATCTTGTAAGGGCAAGAATTGAAAAAAAACCAGACCTGGTTCTTGGTCTTGCAACTGGTTCAAGTCCACTGGGTTTGTATAAAGAACTGATAAATATGAACAGAAAGAAACTTATAAGCTTCAAAAAAGTGAGAACATTCAACCTGGATGAATACTACGGCTTAAAAGGAGATCATCCTCAGAGTTATAGATATTTTATGGACACTAATTTCTTCAATCACATTGACATTGATAAAACCAATACCATGGTACCTGATGGAACAGCAAAAGATTGGGAAGAATTTTGTATTTATTATGAAAATCAAATAAAGAAGTCAGGCGGAATTGATCTTCAGGTTCTTGGTATAGGAAGCGATGGGCATATTGCCTTTAATGAACCTGGTTCTTCTCTTGCTTCAAGGACAAGGCTTGTTGCACTTGATGCTCAAACCATAGAAGACAATGCAAGGTTTTTTGAAAACAAAGACCAGGTGCCAAGGTTTGCACTTAGTATGGGAGTTGGAACAATCCTTGAAGCCAAGGAGATTATTCTTATTGCCAATGGAAAAAAGAAAGCCCCAGCAATTGCTAAGGCTATCGAAGGTCCTATTACAAGCTTAATTTCTGCATCTGCACTGCAGATGCATCCGCGGGTTACATATTTTCTTGACCAGGAAGCAGCCTCAGAACTTAAAAGGATAGATTATTACAAATTTGTTGAACAGGCAGAAAAGGAAATAGGAAAAGAAATCTTCTGAAAAATGGGAATCCTGGAAAATTTGATCAAAAAAGTATCTGGTGGCGGGAAAAAGATTGTATTGCCGGAAAGTGCTGATAATAGAATACTTCAGGCTGCAGTTTTGCTTAAAGAAAAAAATATTGCTGAACCGGTTCTTGTTGGAGTTCCAGAAGAAATTGAAAAAACCCTTACAAATTCTGAACTTGGTTGTGCCGGCATAGAAATTATTGACATCAATGACCCATCTCTTCTTGATGAGTTTGCAAAACTTTATCAGCAACAAAGGCCCAATGTTTCTGAAAAGATTGCCCACAGGCTTGTCAGGAGACCTTTAATTTTTGCCGGGATGATGGTTGCATCTGGAAAGGTTGATGCAATGGTTGCTGGAGCGGCAAATACAACAGCAGATGTAATACAGGCAGCAGCACTTACCATTGGATATCAAAAAAACATTTCAAGTTCATCAAGCTTTTTCATAATGGAAATGCCTGATGGGAAAATCTTCTTTTACGCTGATTGTGCGGTGAATATTCAACCAACAAGTGAGGTCCTTGCAGATATTGCGATAGCAACCGCAACAAGTTATAGAAAATTGATGAACCAGGAGCCCCTTGTTGCTTTCCTCTCTTTTTCTTCAAAAGGAAGCGCATCCCATCCTGATGTGGATAAAGTTGTAAATGCTGTAGAAATTGCAAAACAGAAAGACCCGTATACAGCTTATGATGGTGAATTCCAGGCTGATACAGCACTGAGTGAGGCAGTTGCAAAAAAGAAGTTAAAAGATCCAAGTAGAGTTGCAGGCAGAGCAAATGTTTTAATATTCCCTGACTTAGATGCCGGCAATATTGCTTATAAAATTACGCAATATCTGGCTGGTGCCAGGGCTTATGGACCAATACTTCAGGGTTTTGCAAAACCTGTCAGTGACCTTTCAAGGGGTGCAAAACCAGAAGATATAGTCGCGGTTTGTGCGATAACCTGTTTGTTATCTTAACGAAAGGATAAAAAATGAAGTTGTTAATATTTGAAAACGATCAGTGGATAAACCTCACGCCATTGAGCTACACAAGACCTGTCTTTGAACTGAGATGTGGTATGTATACACTTCTTGAAAGAATCATGGCAGCTGTGAAAACAAAAGATATTACCCTTTTTGTAAGAGATTATCTTTTCAACCTGGCTAAGAAAAATTATCCCTTTCCTGTCAATAGTTTCAAAGGTGACGATGATGTGTTGATTGTTGATGGAAGGTATCTTGTTGAAGAAGATTTCAGAACAAATAAAGAAGCAGTATATATGTGTGAAGATGAAGTCGTTTATGCCTTTGTAAGAAAAGAAAACGCAGTAAAGATTGAGAACAGGTCAATATGTGAAATAGTGGACTTTGTTAAGACATTGCCACCAATAAAGATTGATGCAAAAATGATGAAGTATCCCTGGAACCTTGTTCATTACAATGCAGAAATGCTTAAGAAGGATTTTTCAAAAAGCAAGAAAATCGGTATATCAGGTAATTTTTCACCCCATGCAGTAATCCATGGTTCTGACAGTGATATTTACATTGCTGAGGGTGCTGAAATTCAGCCTTATGTTGTGATTGATACAACCTCAGGGCCTGTTTATATTGACAGTAAGGCGAAAATTTTTCCTTTCAGCAGAATAGAAGGTCCATGCTATATCGGAAAGGAAACACAGATTATGCCAGGAGCAAGTATCAGAGAAGGTAATACCATTGGACCTGTTTGCAGGGTGG
>JAMWCC010000010.1:12157-26520 GCA_023818375.1 Candidatus Omnitrophota bacterium
ATAAGTATCACGATGGTTTCATAGGACATGCCTACATCGGGGAATTTGTAAACCTTGGTGCTCTTACTACAAACAGTGATTTAAAAAATGATTATTCGCCTGTTTCTGTGTATGTGAACGGAAAGGTCGTTTGTAGCGGAGATCTTAAAGTGGGTTCTTTTATCGGCGACCACACAAAAACAAGTATAGGAACACTCTTTAATACAGGTACCTCTGTTGGTGTTATGTGCAATATAACTGCTGGTGGAATTCTGCCTAAATTTTTTCCTTCTTTTGTATGGTATGTTAATAATAAATTTATGAAGGGATTTGGCCTTGAGATGATGTTACAAACTGCAAGGGCTGCAATGGAAAGAAGAAAAAGAATACTGACAAAAGAAGAGGAAGAAGTTATCAGGAAGGTTTATGAAATAACAGCTGATTTAAGAAAGTTATATATAAGCAGAAGTTTGAAAATGAAATCATAAAAGGAGCAGGAATGGAAAGAGCAGAGATAGAAAAAAAGGTTAAAGAGGTTGTAAGTCGCATTCTCGGGGTTGATGAAAGTATAATAACGCCCGAGAGTAGATTTGTTGAAGATCTGGGAGCCGAAAGTGTACAGAGTCTGGAACTTGTAGCAGCATTTGAAGAGGCATTTGACATTGAAATGGAAGAACAGGCAGCACTTGAAGTAAAAACTGTTGGTAAAGCAGTTGATTTTATCAGTAAATATCTGAAATGAACATTTTAGTAATTAACTGTGGTAGCTCTTCTATAAAGTTCAAGCTTTTTGAAATGCCTGATAACGTCGTTGTTGCATCAGGAATCGTTGAAAAGATTGGCAACAAGGATGCAATAGTAAAGTACTCAAAGAATGGAATAAATCATAATGAAGTAAGAGAAATTTACAATCACAGTCAGGGTCTTGAAATTATTTCAACTCTCCTTGTAGATCGGGTAAAGGGGGCGGTAAAAAATTTAAACGAAATACAGGGAGTCGGTCACAGGGTTGTTCATGGCGGAGAAGAATTTACAGGTAGTATGATCATAGATGAAAAGGTTAAAGAAAAGATAAAGGAATTCATTCCTCTTGCACCCCTTCATAATCCGGCAAATCTTGAAGGGATTCTGGCTGCTGAAAAATATTTCCCTGAAAGTGTTCAGGTTGCTTGCTTTGATACTGCATTTCATACGACAATACCGGTTGTTGCGTATCTTTATGCTATTCCCTACAGCATGTATGAAAAATACAAAATCAGGCGGTATGGATTTCATGGAACAAGCCATAGATATGTTGCAAGAAGGTTTGCCCAGATAATGGGGAGACACAAGTACGATGTAAATCTCATAACTTGCCATCTTGGAAATGGTTGCAGCATAACTGCGGTAAAAAATGGTAAATCCATTGAGACAAGTATGGGGTTTACCCCTCTTGAAGGTCTTGTGATGGGTACACGAAGTGGAGACATTGACCCGGGTGTTATATTCTATCTTGTTGAAAACCTTGGTATGAAACCATCTGAGGTTAATAAAATACTGAATAAAGAAAGTGGTCTTATTGGAATATCAGGTGTTTCAAACGATTTCAGAAATATAGTTGAAAGCGCTTCAAAAGGTAATAAGATGGCACAACTTGCAATAGAAATTTTTTGCTACAGGGTGAAAAAATACATTGGTTCTTATCTCGCTGTCCTTGGTAGGGTTGATGGTATAATTTTTACTGCTGGCATAGGAGAAAATCAACCGATTGTCAGAGAAAAATCTCTGGAAGGTTTGGAAGAATTTGGAATTATCGTTGATAAGGGGAAAAATCAAAATTGTCTTGCGACAGAGCAGGAGATAAGCAGTAGTGAATCAAAGATTAAAATTTTTGTAATACCAACAAACGAAGAACTTGCCATTGCCTCAGATACCTATGAATTCACAAAATCAAAAGGAAAATTTTGAGGGAATTAATCAGAAAGATATAGAAATACTCAGAGAGCTCGCCTGCCAGGTTTCTGAGATTGCCCGTCTTCCAGTTCACACGCAAACAATCTCTCAGTGGAAGAGAAATAATGATTTAAAACCAGGTAGACCCCTTGTTTGGATTACTGAGATACCATGGCATGAAGTTGAACAATCGGGTGAGATTAAATTTGAATGTGAAAATAGTTTTGCAAGAAGCATTGAATTTAATCTAAAGACACTGCTTTACGTGTGGAATCATGCCAGGACAGATATTATTATTGAGCCAGTTTACAGGATAGGTTATGTGGTAAATGATACAGGTTTTGGTATTTCACCCTGTCAGGAGTATGCCTCACATCCTCCTTCAAAAAATACAGAGGTGATTTCAAGACATTTTATACCTCAGATAAAAGATATTGATGATGTTGAAAAAATTAAGTTTCCCGAGATTAGTGTTGATTGGGAAGCAAGTAAAAAGTGGGCAAAGATCCTGGATGAAATTATAGGAAAGTACCTTCCGGTTGAATTATATGGTATCGGAAGTATCTGGTTTGCACCATGGGACTGGCTTGTGACGATTGCAGGTGTTGAAGAGTCATTATTTTCTCTTGCTGCAAGGCCTGATTTTGCGCATGCTATGATTGGTAGACTTGTGGATGCCTGGCTATGTAGACTTGAACAGTGGGATAGATTGGATATGAAAAATTGGGCATTCTTTCACCGAATAACGGTAATTTCAGAATTGGCTCTGGTGGTTTTGGCTATACTTCTGACTTGCCTGATATTCCGTTTTCAACGACAGGTATCAAAGCAAAACAACAGTGGGGTTTTGCTACGAGCCAGATCTTTTCAGAGGTTTCACCAGCCATGCACAAAGAATTTGCCTTAAACTATGAGAAAAAGTGGCTTGAAAAATTTGGATTAACCTATTATGGTTGCTGTGAACCACTTCATAACAAGATTGGTATTCTTGAAGAAATAGAGAACCTCAGGAAGATTTCAATCAGTCCAAGAGCAGATGTAAAGGTGGCTGCTGAGAAAATAAAAAATAGGTATGTTATTTCTTATAAGCCAAATCCTGCTGTTTTTGCAGTTGATAACTGGGATAGAAATTTTGTGAAAAATGAATTAAGAAAAGCCATTGAAATAATGAAGGAAAATGGCTGTATTGTTGAAGTGATTATGAAGGATATTAGCACCATAAGATACAAGCCCCAGAGATTAAAAGATTGGACTAAGATTGCAATGGAAGTTGTGCATCAATTCAACTAAAAAGTTAGTACTTACCCCTGATGAACTGTTCAATTTCTTTTTTATAAAGGTCTCGTAATTTTTCAAAAACATCAGTTGAAAGTGGTGATAATAATGACGCATTTGCATTACTTGTTGCCTGTTCAATCTTTGTTGCGCCAGGAATTACTGTTGAAACAGCATCATGGTCGAGTATCCATCTTAGGGCAAGCTGAGCCATTGAAATATCATCTGTTGGGTTTAGGATTTCCTTTATTTTTTCAGCCAGTTCAACTCCTTTTTCAAAAGGCACTCCTGCAAAAGTTTCACCGACATTGAAAGCAGTTCCATCTGCATTATAGTTTCTGTGGTCCTTTTCAGAAAATTTATGTCCCTTCTTAAATTTTCCAGCAAGTAAACCACTGGCAAGTGGCACTCTTGCAATTATTCCGACATTTTTCTGTTTTGCTACGGGCAATAAATCTGTTGACACCTTCTGCCTGAAGATGTTAAAGATGACCTGCAAAGTTTCACAGCCAGGGTGTTCCATACATATAAGACCTTCTTCAATTGATTCAATGCTACATCCCCAGTGCTGGAGCAATCCCTTTTTCTTAAAATTTTCTACTAGTTCAAACGCCTCTCCACTTTTTAACATTTCTGTTGGTATACAATGCCATTGTTCAAGAAACAAACAATCAACACCGAGATTTCTCAAAGAATCTTCAATATCTCTTTTCACCATTTCAATTGTGTACTTAGCAGGCCAGCCATTGTTTTCTATCCATTCCCTTCTTCCTAATTTTGTGGCAATATATACTTTTTCTTTTGTTTCCTTTAAAAATTTACCTATCAATCTTTCGCTTCTTCCCATTCCATAAACATCAGCTGTATCAATGAAATTAACGCCCATTTCAACTGACTTATGAAGTATCATAAGGGCATCTTTTTCATCTACATTACCCCAGTCGGTTCCACCAAGCTGCCAGGTTCCAAGCCCTATTTCCGATACCTTCACACCAGTTCTGCCAAGTATCCTGTATTTCATTTTTACCCCCCCTAACTATTGACGCTTTTTGTTTTCCATTATTATAATACAACTGAAGGCAAGGAGGGCAAATGGAAAACAAAAATAAAGGATTCACCTTAATAGAAATCCTTGTAGTAATTGCAATTATTGCAATTCTTGCTTCAATGATTTTGCCTGTAATAAACAGAGCAAAGGAAAAGGCAAGGGAAGTATCCTGCATGAACAATCTTAAACAGCTGGGTATTATCCTATTACTTTACGCAGAAGACAATGATGACTGGCTTCCACCCGGTGCCTGGGGTGAAGCTTTCAGGATTCGCGGAAATGTTAGCAGGGTCTTACATGACCGTTATAAAGTAAAAAAGCTGCTTGTTACTTGTCCTTCTGGTGAGATGTACAGACGTTTTTATGGAAATCCTGGTTGGACCTGGCCTGCTTCTGATGCTATGATGAGCTATCACTATGTTGGTGGAGATGGTGGAGTTCCACCAACTCAGGGCTCATACTGGTATGGATGGCATAATACTTATTTTAATCTGAGCACCCCACGCAGACCAACTCCAAGAACTCGTATCAACGCAAAATGGGCAGATAGAACACCGCTGTTGTGGGATATTTCATATGATGCTGCTGATGTGGCAAGTCATTACTGGTACAAAACCCCTGTGAGCAATCATCCAAACCAGGATGGAACTGCTGCATTTCAAAATGTTCTTTTTCTTGATGGACATGTGGAAAAACAAATCCTCACTCGGGGCGTTGGGAAATATAGGTGGGGACATGACTATTACGACTGGTTCTATCTGAACGACTGATTCTGCTGAGCTACTTCAAGTTTTGACCAAGTTCCGATAAAACAATATAATAATGTAAATCTTTTAAACAAAAAATCGTTTATGCGTATGGATGACAAGTCAGGGAGATCCGTTGATTTTATTAGGGAAATCATAGAGGAGGATATAAAAAGCGGGAGATTTGGCGGCAGGGTTCATACCCGCTTTCCACCAGAACCAAATGGCTATCTCCACATTGGTCATGCCAAGGCAATATGTTTGAATTTTGACATAGCAAAAGAATTTGGTGGTAAGTGTAATTTGAGATTTGATGATACAAACCCAGCGAAGGAAGAAGAAGAATATGTTGAAGCAATAAAACAGGATATAAAGTGGCTTGGTTATGACTGGGAAGATAGATTGTACTTTGCTTCTGACTATTTTGAGAAAATGTATGAGTATGCAATAGATCTAATAAAAAAAGGTAAGGCATATGTTTGCGATTTAAGTCCTGAGGAAATTAGACAGTACCGCGGAACTCTTACAGAACCAGGAAAGGATAGTCCTTATAGAAACAGATCTGTTGAAGAAAACCTTGACCTTTTTGAAAGAATGAGAAAAGGAGAGTTTCCAGAGGGCTCAAGGACACTGAGAGCAAAAATTGATATGTCTTCACCAAACCTTAATCTAAGAGATCCTGTAATGTACAGGATAATCAAAAGGGTTCCGCATCACAGAACAGGATTCAAATGGTGTATATATCCAACATATGACTGGGCTCATGGACTTGAAGATTCAATAGAAGGAATAACTCATTCTCTTTGTTCTCTTGAATATGAAAACCACCGCCCTCTATATGACTGGTTTCTGGATCAGCTGGGAATTTACCACCCCAGACAGATTGAGTTTGCAAGGCTTAATATGACATATACGGTTTTAAGCAAAAGGTACTTGTTAGAACTGGTGAAAAGGAAAATTGTCAATGGATGGGATGACCCGAGAATGCCAACGCTTGCTGGAATGAGACGTGCAGGTTATCCCCCCCAGGCAATAAGAGAATTTTGCCGCCGGATAGGTGTTGCAAAGACAGATAGTGTGATTGATATTGAACTACTTGAGCACTTTGTAAGGGAACATCTTAACAAAACAGCACAGCGAAGAATGGTAGTGGTAAATCCAGTGAAGCTTGTTATTGAAAATTATCCAGAAGAAAAGGTTGAAGAACTTGAAGCAATCAATAATCCAGAAAATCCTAATGATGGAACAAGAAAAATTTCATTCTCAAAGGTTCTATACATTGATAGAGACGATTTTATGGAAAATCCACCCGAAAAGTTCTATAGACTTGCACCTGGTAGGGAAGTGCGGCTTCGTTATGCATACTTTGTAAAATGCACAAAAGTTGTGAAAGATGAGAAAGGTGACATTGTTGAAATAAGATGTACCTATGACCCATCATCCAGAAGTATAAAAACTGATAAAAAAAGAGCAAAGGCAATTATTCACTGGGTATCAGCAAAGAACTGCATAGATATTGAGGTTCGTCTTTATGATAGGTTGTTTATAAAGAAGGATCCGCTGGATTTTCCTGAAGGTACCGATTTTACGGTTAACCTTAATCCGAATTCGCTGAAAATTGTTAAAAATTGTAAGGCGGAATCCTGTTTGGTTGACGCAAAACCAGGAGATAGATTCCAGTTTGAAAGGGTAGGATATTTTGTTTGCGACCCTGATTCTACAGCTGAACATCTTGTTTTTAACAAGACTGTTTCTCTCAAAGATGAGTGGCAGAAGATAAAAAAATTCTTTACCTTTCAGACTTGAGTCTGCAAAAAATTCCCCATGCCTTTCCACCATTTGTATCAAACGCTATCACAAGCTGATTCTTACCTTTTTTTACCTGTGTGTAAACTTTTGTCTGGTCCCTTATAGCTGGATTTGTTCCAGGACCATAGAAAACTTCTTTTTCATTTAGCCATACCCTTACAGGTCCGTCATAACCTAAAAAGAGCAATGCCTTTGAATCAGATTCAAAATAAACATCTGACACAAGATAAATAATACCAGGTTGCGCATTTGATACTTCCCTTGTATCAACAAAACCAGCAAGGATTGTTCCTGCAGGCTGACAATTGATTTTTTGCTTTGCAAGTTTTAGTGCATCCTGTGGACTTGTATAATCAAGGTTTGAAATATCAAGTAGTTCTGATATTTGCCACTGGCTTACATAGTCAAGTTCCCCTAATGTTTCTTTTAATTCTATAAAGATAGGTTGTGTCCATGCCATCTGTTCTGCTTCTGCCCAGCATTCAAATCTTACATACTGTGCATCTGGAGGTATTTCAACAGAAATAGAGTTGCCATAAACAACTTGGGATCTTTTCCCAACATTCTGGATTGCTGCAATTTTTCTTGCATTTTCAGTTTCAAGATGAATTTTTTTTCCATCACACTCAATGTGTCTAATTATAACGCCTGTTGAACAATAAAAGTTTCCCTTTATAATAGACTCAACGATTGATTTTCTGTTTTTCTCAGCAAATACAACATTCCAACCAAGTCCATGGTCGCCAGGCCTATGGGAATCATCATTTGCAAAGCCCCATACTTTTTTCCCTTTTGAAAGGAGAAGATCCCATTTATTTAAGGCATACTGGCTTCCATCTAATCTTCCTATCACGCCGTTATATATCTCAATTCCAAGATACCCTGTCCATTCAATAAGCTGTTCAATTGAACAGTGGTTAAATTCGTGTTGCCAGTCAGGATGATTTACAACAGCAAAGCCCCTACCAGTTTGATTGAAAAATTCCTGTATTTTATTAAGTACATTTTGTCTTGTACAATCAGGAAAAATCTCTTTTTCTGAATCAATATAGAGGATATGCGGACCATTGGCAGAGATTTCAACACCGGGAATTAAAACCATGCCTTTACTGTCAAACATTTGATATTCTTTTTCTGTCATAAGATTGTCATGGTCAGAAAAAGAAAGAAAATCGTGTCCGAGCTCTGCATACTTATTTATTACTTCCTGTGGACTGAAAACGCCATCACTTCTTGTCGTATGGATATGGAAATTTCCTTTTAGCCAGTTCCCTTTTTCAAGATTGTAGGGACTATCTGCTATCAGCATGAGTGCCTCCATTTTTGTTTTTTGCTTTCTCAATGATTTTCATAGCGTTTTGATAAAAGATTTTTTCAATATCCTGTCTTGAAAGTTTATGTCTTTCACACGCTCTTTTAAATGCGCCAATTTCTTCATACAGAAAAAACGATAATTTTTCTGCTTCAGCTCCTTCAACTTCCTGCATGTGTTTATCCTTGGAAACATCCCCGTACAGACCTTTTGGAACAATGTTTATATAAATGCCATTTTTTGTAATCCTTTTCATCCTCATTCTTGTAATTGGCATGTCAGAACCAAATAAAATTCTTTCAGGACCAACGCAATCTATGAGTTGATAAAAAATATTCTCATTGGTATTGGCACTGATATCAAACAGAATTCTTTTTGTTTTTTTCAGTACTGTAAAGGCATCTCCAGCATCCTCATCACAGTAAGCCCTACCGACATGGGCTACAATGAGGTTCAAATTTTCATAATTTTCATCTATTTCGATGAGGTTCTGCAGGTTTTCTGAGTTTCTTAATCTGTCATCTTTTGGCAAATGAAGCATGACGATCCATCCGTTTTTGTTGTGTACTTCAAGTTGATGCCTCGGGAAAAAATCAAATATGCTTATCTGATTTGATGGAAGATCAGGAATCATACTCATGTAACTTTTTGCGCCGAGAAACCCACCCTTAATTATTTTTTCTTCAAGTTCTTCTGAAGTCCATGCAGGACTGCTGAAAATAAGTGCAGGATAACCGGTTTCTCTGGAGCACTTGCTTACATAGTTATTTATTTTTTCCAGATTGTTTTTTTCAGGTAGATTTGGAAAAATTAAAGGGGTAACCTTTTTCCCTGGCAATAACAATCTGTAAGTTTCAATCAAGTCTTCAACTGGATTTTCATCTGCAACGCGGGATGGCCAGCTTACAACTCTTGGATCCTGTTTTCTTTGTAAAGGATAATCTATTTTTCTCCAGACATGGGTGTGAACATCAACAATAGCTTCTGGCAAAAAATCTTTAATCATTTCGTAAAATTCCATATCTTTGTGTTTTATTTTTACAGTTGTTTTTCCCATTTTCTTTCTGCTATTTTATATGCTATGTTTTTTACAAGTGGTTTGACTTTTTCAATTTCAACGTTTGAGCTTCTCCACGAAAGTATACCTGTCCAGACAAGGCCTTCAATAAAACCCAGTTTTTTCTGTGATGGACCCTCGGTCCAGGATGAACCCAGGATTCCAATTGCTCCGTATCTTTTTGCTGAATTAGCCCAGTTGAGAATGTTTTCTTCCATTGCCCAGGGTGTACACAAGACATCAAATCCAGATTTTTTCCATTTCTCAATTCTTCGATAATCTTCGACATCAGGCATGTATTCATAATCATTTAGGATAACATCCTTTGGAAGGTTATTCAATGCCCATTCAGGATCGTCCAACCAGCCCAGGGGATCTCCTGGTCTTCTAAAAAGCATATCACACCAGATACTTGCTCTTGTTCCTTTCTTTTTGAGAAAATCGTGAAAGTATGTGATTGATTTTACAAAGGCTTCATGATTTTTTCTATCAGGAGTACATCGGCAACCCGAGAAAAACCTACCCATTTCGTCATAGCCAATATTAATGAAATCAGGTTTTAATTTTTCTATAACCATTTCAAGAAATTGACACATGAGCCTTGTTTCTTCTTTCTGGCACCAAGGACAGATAATATGTTTGGTTGAACAGTACAAAAGTAGCTTGATATGCATACCAAGTAAGCTTTCAGAAAGAGCCCTTAACCTATGTACTTCAATTGCATCTTTTCGTGGTTGAATACCTGGTAGAGGTTTCTCGGGGATGATTCCCTGAGGTTCTAAATAAATCATAAACATGTTAAAGCGTAACCTTGTAAGGACTGCAATTGCAAATTTTTCAACCAGTTTATCCCATCTTTTGCCTGCTGGAAACATCAGCATTCCCCTCAGTGGTATTTCGGGCCTGTCCTCAATTTCGCAACATGGTAAAATGAGTTTTGTTCCAGATTTTATACACAGGTCAAGAAGCATCTGAAGGCCATATTGAACTGATTGGTTCGTCCCTCTTATTAGAATTTCATTCGGCGTTATGGTAATTGAGTAATGTTGGAACTCATTCGTATCTGTCAAAATTCGTACTTTTCTGATTCCTTGCCTTGCAATTTTTATGCCGTATTCATAAGTTAACTGTTTTAGGAAAATATTAATTTCATTTATGGTTCGGCCTTCAATGGAAGTGTCTTCATCTATTACAAAATTTCCCTGTTTTCTTATAAATTTTTCTGGCAAGAACACAAGATTTCTAATTTTTTCCTCTATCGTTTTTTCAGAATGGACGAAAACCTTTTTATTCAGCGTATTACAGATTCTTTCTCTAATTGGTTCTATTTCTTTGTGTTTGTCCATGTGTGTGTTGATGTTAGCCAACACATAGAACCTGTGAATATTTACAATTTCACCATTTCTGTCAAGTATGATTTCAGGAGAATATCCTGCACACTGACCATTGTCTCCAGCAATATATCTTGAGATGTACAAAATTCCAGAAAAAGTAAAAATAACAGCCGATTCATTGTAGCGATTGACATAAGCTGCCCAATTTTCTGCTGGATTTACTGCATGACAATCAAGCTCGTCATAAGGTGGGAAACTTAGTTCATCCAGCCCATTTTCCCGAGGAACTACGAAGCTAATCTTTTCTCTGTGGATATCAGAATTCCAGACAAAAAAATGTTCAAGCTGCAGATTTTTTGTTTCTGGCGCATTATTTATAACTCTGCTGGTGTACGTAAAACAAGATGAATCTTCTTCAATCTCATATTTTTTTTCAAAGCAGATGCCATTTTTTTCGATCACACAGCGTACACATAAGCTGTTTCTTCCTTTTTCAATTTTCAGCGGTTGAGAAATAGCAACATCATAGCCTATTGCATTTTCGGAAAGGACTCCTGCTGCACCATCCCTTATACTTCCTGTTTTTACCCATGTCGTTATTCCATATGGGTACTGGCTTCTTGCTGCAAGAGAAAAAATTCTTTCGGAGAGAAATTTATAGCCATGCTTATTGTCAATGATCTGAAGCACTCTTCCATCAAATTCAAGGATTTCGATTGATAAAAATTTGTTTGAAATTCTGCATACAGCCTTATCTGAAAAGTTGATTTTCTTAACCTTCATAGACACCTTTTGAGTTTGCTTTTTATAAACCTTCTTGTTTCTTTTGTATACCAGAATATCTGGATACCAGAGGCACCGGCTTTTATTACCTCTCTAATCGTTTTCCTAATTTTGGTATCTTTCCACCAGAGAATAGGTATAAGACGAGACTTTTTGCCGATCAAATGTTTTGCAATTAACGTCTCTCTCACAGTATCTTCAATTGAGATGCCCTTTCTAAGAAAATCACTTTTTGTTATTATTTTGCTTGAAAGTCCAGTAAAATCAAGAATCCATTGAGGATTTTTTTCATTTTCTGCCCATTCTGAAATAGCCTGTAATTCAGTGTTTATCGGTGCTATCGAACCTTTTTCTCTTGTGTTTCTGTAAAGCATGGGAGAACAAATATCTATGTATCGAGATAGAATACTATAGTCTTGCCCAACAAAAACTGAAAGGCAAGGAGAGAAAAAATAACCACCTAATCTTTTGTCTTTTGGTCTGACAATTTTTGAAAGCTTCTCAACAAAATCTGCAATAACTTTTTTTTTGAAAAACAGCCAATCACAAACACCTGGCATTGATACAAAATAAGAGAGGACAACTGAAGGAGTAAGAGAAACACTACTTTCGATCAGTGGTATGCCTTCTTTGCACCTTTTGTAAAGAGTGGATATATCTTTTTTCATCCTCTCAAAATCGACATTATATTCCTGCGCCTTTTTTTCACAGTGCTTACAGAAACATGTGAAGAATGCCTCAAGCCCTGAAGCAGGAGAAGCGAACCTGACGCCGTCGCAGAATATTCCAGAAACATCTTTTTCTGCTGCCTTTTCAAATTTTTCAAGTGAAAAATTGATTACATCGGGATTATTTGGACAACCAGAAGAAAACCACTCTTTCCTTTCTCCGTTTATGCTGACGCAAAGATATTCAGGACTTTTGGTTGGCGGATTAAATGTTCCAAGACATGTCCAGGGTTCTATTTTATATTTTCTACATAGGGCGATAAATCTATCGTTAGAACTTCCGATTAAGAAATCAAAACCATTATCTGCCAGCCATTTTATATCATCCGGACAGAATTCCCCGAGAAAGACACCATTTTTGGGCACAAATTTTCCTTTTTTCTCTAAAAGATCCAGCCTTTCTTCAGTTTAACCAGCAAAGCTATTGACATTTTTTTAGTGTAGTATAAAAATAATAGCAACGCAAGGGATTCCTATGCTTTTAAAAATCGATACAGAAAGTGAACTTCCTATCTATCTTCAAATAGTTCAACAGATCAAATACCAAATAATAAAAGGTTTTTTAAGACCTGGCGATAAACTTCCTTCACAAAAACAACTTGCACCTCAATTAAGAATAAATCCAAAAACTGTAAGCCGTGCTTATCAAGAACTGGAGAAGCAGAAAGTAATAAAAATCAAGCCAGATTTTGGAATTTTTATTTCTGGAAAAATCATTATAACGGATGAAAGGAAAAAATTACTTGACTGCATTATCGATGAAATTTCAAACAGAATAATAAATTCTGGTTTGAACGAAGATGAAATAAATTACGTCTTAGAAGAATTTAGAAAGCAAGTCGTTTCAATGAGGAAGGCAAATGTAAGAAAGCAATGATTCCCATCATTAAAAAACAGTTGAAGCAATATCGTTTTATCATGTTGGTGTCAGTAGTTTGTATCTTACTTGTTAGGGCAGGGGAAATCTTTTTAAGGCCAGGAGGTATGATAGATACTGAAAGCTACAGGATTTGCTTCGGATGGTTCTGTTTTCCCTTGCTTTTTTCTTTTCTTTATGGAGTACAGGTATTCAGTGATGAAATTGGGAACAATACCAGAGATTTTCTTCTGAGTATGCCTGTATCTTCAGAAAAGGTCTTCTGGACATCCTTTATTTCAGGGTTTGTGCTTTTTCTTTTGATGTTGGTTTTAAACTATATTACGTTCCTTTCGTTTACTTTTACATCGGCTCAGGATTCACAGCAAAAGCAAATATCAGAGTTTATGCGTGGGTTTTTATATCTGTTTGTGATAACTTCTTTAATCTTTACATGTTCGTGCCTTAATTTTATGATATTTAAGAAAAATCTCCTTTCTGGAATTCTCATGCCCTTTGTTGTTTGTACTGTTGGATTTATATCTTTCCCATTGTATGTGGTAAACATACTTATTTTTAATGAACACCTCGCCGCTATTGGTTATTTGTTTCTGCTTATTTGCATTTTTGTATTTATCATCTATATGAGCTGGGATAAGATAGTTGTAAAAGATCAATCAGCAGGAAGGATTTTGGGTGTTTTTATTGCAATTTTACTTGTAATTTCCTGGTTAATACATTCTGCATTTGGAGTATTTACCCATAAAAAGCTTGAAAATGCTATTAAGACAGCCAGGGCACTTGTAGGTTTTGAAATAGAAAAAAATATTCCAAAAAAAGTTTTTGATTTTAAAAATATCAATGTGATCTATTTGAACTTGATAGATAACATTATTCAGCTTAAAGAAAAATATAAAACTGAGTTCAAAATGTTTCCTTATTCTGGGACTTGTAAAAAGGAAAATATAACACACAAGCAGATTCAAAGTTGTGCTGATTTTTTTGAAAAACCCGAATTAAAGAATCTTTTTACTCAACTTGAAAAAGTACTCGAAACTGCTCATTATCCATTCATCATCGATGAGAGTCAAGCCATAAGTTTATCGCAAGAAGCACTTCATTTTGTGCATGGAATGATAGATTTGTCTGAAATTGCAGCAGACAGAATTTTTGTTCTTTCAAAACAGAAAAAAATTGACGAGGCACTTGTATTTGCAAAAAAAATACTAAAAATGAGTGATGTTTTTAAAGATACACCCAGTGAAACTTTTCAGTTATATACTGTTCAAATTGATATGAATCTCATCAGGGCAATCTGGGATTTGCTTGACAACTCTTTTGAAGTTTCCAACAGAGAGAAACTTCTGTCATTAATTTCAGAGATTGAGAAAAAGGAAACAAACTTTCCTTTGACATTTGCAATTGCCGGCAGGCTTGACTTTATTCTAAATGGTATAGAATCCAATGAGTTTCATTACATGTTCAGTGATAAGCCTTTCTGGAA
>JAMWCC010000010.1:26602-29473 GCA_023818375.1 Candidatus Omnitrophota bacterium
GAAAAAGCATACTTAAATATTAGAAGTACCATGGTCCGTCTAAAGCATTGGGATTTCTTTAATTTAATTCCCCCGCATAACATCGTTTTTTTACAGGCAAGATATCATACATTCCTTGCTTTAACTAAGATCGCGCTTGCCTTGAAGATTTATCGAATTGATAATGGAAATTACCCTGAAGAACTTTCATTACTTTCCCCTACAATTATACACTGTGTTGTTCCAGATCCTTTTACAGGAAAGAACTTTATATACATGCCGACCGATAATGGCTTTGAACTTAAGAGTGGTTTAAATTCAAAGTATGGCACTGCCATAAAAATAACAAAATGAGCAGCAGAATGAAAACACTTGCGATTGAAACGTTCGAACTTACCAAGAAATATGGCAATAAAATAGAAGCAGTCAAGAATCTCAACCTTCAGGTACCTACGGGTAGTATCTATGCGTTTCTTGGGAAAAATGGAGCTGGTAAGACAACAACCATAAGAATGCTTCTTGGTTTTTTAAGAAGAACAAGAGGCAACATAACTGTTGTTGGTTTTGATCCTGAAAAAGATTCAATCGCTGTAAGGAAAAAAATTGGCTATGTTGCTGAAAATCAAAGGATGTATGATTGGATGACTGTCAATGAAATTATCGAGTTTTGCAGGGCATTTTATCCTTCCTGGGATTTTTCTTTACAGAAGCAGTTAATGGAAAGATCTGAACTCTCAGGCTCAATGAGGTTGAAGGATTTGTCAACAGGGACGTATGAGAAAGTTGCACTTTTGTTAGCAGTGTGTCATGAACCAGAACTTTTGATTCTTGATGATCCAACATCAGGACTTGATCCTGTTGCAAGGCGCGAATTTATGCAGGGTATTATTGAGGCATTTCAACAGCGAGAAAAGACGGTTTTCTTTTCAACCCACATAGTAAATGAAATTGAACAAATTGCTGATTGGGTAGGAATTATAGATAAGGGAGTCCTTATTATTTCTCAACCTCTGGACAAGCTGAAATCTTTGGTCAAAAAGATTCATATTGTTTTTGAAACTGACGCACCTGAGATAAATATTCCTGGCATAGTTTGGAAAGAAAAAAATGGTAGAGAGATTACTCTTGTTTTAAAAGATTACAGTTCTGAGGTATTGAACATTATTAATCAGTTCAAGCCTATAGGACTGGAAGTAATAAACCTGACCCTTGAGGAAATTTTTGTTTCTCTTGTGAGGTAAAAGTGAATTGGCCTTTAGTTAAAAAAGAATTTAAAGAAGGGAGGTCAGTTTTAATTACTTTGTGTTTGTTATTTCTCCTTGTTACTTTGGTTTTCGGTTTCTGGATAGCTGCAATCTTGATATCTCTTGTATCAATGTTTTTTGGTGCTGAATCAATGAGTAAAGAAAAGGGAAAATTTGATTTTCTTCTTGGGCTCCCTATTAAGAGAACCAACATAATTTATACAAAATTATTATCAGGGGCTTTTTATATTCTCTTTTTCTTTTTTCTTTGCTTAATTATTTTAAGTGTGACACAGCCAATAATTTTAAAAATTACGGGAAAAAATGGGTCTCATTTTTTCGTTTCATTCAAAAATCCTTCATTTGACTTTTTTTTGATTCCTGCTAGCTTCTCACTGATTTTATCGTTGTACTGTGCAACATTTTTTGCTTCAATCCTTGTTGGTGAAGTAGCAACTTCATTTCTTACTGGTGGAATTTTTGTTTATCTTTTCAATGTCATTTTTTTTGCAGTTCTGGGTAAATTGGTACCGGATTTTTATTCCTGGTTTAAAGATTATGAATATAGCTTTGTTGGATTTCAGCTGTTTCTTGGAGGATTATTCATTTATCTTTCTTTTGTTACTTTTAATAGGCTCGATATCAAAGGATGAAAGATATAGTGAAGAAGGTATCATGATAGATTGAATTTCCCTATGATATAATAACAGCTGACAAAAAAGGGGGAAAAACATGGAACAAAAGTTTATTCAATTATTTTTGATTGCGTGTATTGTTTTACTTCAAATTTCTATTTCCTACGCGCGAGAAATCGTCATTGTTGAGAAGGGAAAATCAGATGCAAAGATACTTGTTTCTTCGCAGGCAGGAAATTTCGAAAAGCTTGCAGCTTCAGACCTTGCAAAATATATTGAAAAAATGACCGGGGTAAGGATTGAGATAATAAATTCAGAACCCCAGATTACAGACCTTCTTGCAAGAAAGGATATCCCTATTTTTATTATTGGAACGCTCGCATTAAAGGAAAATCCACAGTTACAGAAAAAACTTGATACAGTGAAAAAGAAGAAACCAGTGCTTCGTGCAGATGCTATTATTATAAAAACAGAAGGAAACAGAATTTATCTTGCTGGAACAAATGATGAATCCCATTATTATGCAATGGCTGAAATTTTAAGAAGATGGGGATGCAGGTTTTTTATGCCAACAGAATTTGGTGAATGTATTCCTGAATATTCACGACTTACCCTTGGTGAGATTGATTATGCTTATGGTTCGCCTTTTGAGGTGAGGAAATACTGGATTTCATGGCTTGGAGATACTAATGGAAAAGACGAGTTTATGCGATTGAATATGATGAACAATGAAATTGTTCCAAGTGGTCACGCTCTTGCGAAATACACAAAGGATATTGCACCTGGTGGAGATCCATTTAAGGTACCAATTTCTGAAAAGTCCACGGCAGAACATGTTGCAGCAAAAATAGAAAAAGACTATGCTGCTGGAAAAAGAATTTCTCTTGGAATGGAAGATGGTCTCTATACATCAGATTCGCCAAAAGACAAGGAACTGATGGCACTACAATGGGACAAGTATTTTATGACTCCTTCAATGACAGATGCTTTCATGGAATTTTATAATAATGTTG
>JAMWCC010000010.1:29483-38326 GCA_023818375.1 Candidatus Omnitrophota bacterium
AAGTAAAGCAAAGATTGGGTTTCTCGCATATGCAAAGATGACGATTCCACCAGGAAGAGATATCGTCGCAAAAGAACCGCTTGTTGCGTATCTTGCTCCCATTGACATTGACCCAATTCATGGAATGGATGATCCTGAAAGTCCACCAAGACAGGAATACAAAGAGATGATGTATAAATGGGCAAAGGTGATGCAGGGCAGGGTGGTTATTTATGACTATGACCAGGGAATGCTTGTATGGCGTGATATTCCGAATCCTTCAATTGGTTCGATAAGGCAGGATATCAAGCATTACAGAAATGCCGGTATTTTAGGAATAGATACAGAAAGCCGCGGTGCTTTTGCAACAACATTTATTAATCTTTATATCCGTGGTAGATTGATGTGGAATCCTGATGAGGACGTGGATAAGCTTATTGAAGAATTTTATCCATTGTTCTATGGACCAATGTCAAAGCCAATGGCTGACTATTGGAATGCAATCTTTAAGGCGTGGGAAGAGACCATAGTAACAGAACACGAGTATTTTGTTGCGCCTGCAATATATACACAACAACTTATTGATTTCCTTGAGAAGAAACTTATTGAAGCAGAAAAAATTGCAGAAAAACTTGAAACAAAAAAAGAAAGAACAAGGAACGAAAATTTGTATCTCGAAAGAATGAAATTTACAAGATTGAGTTTTGAGATATTGAAAAATTATATTGCGATGGTAAAAGAGGCAGCAACGAATGTTGATTATGCAACTGCTGTTTCTTACGGAGAAAAAGGTCTTGCTGCAAGGGAAAAACTTACTGCAATGAACGGAATTTTCACAACATACAAAAGAATTGGAGAACATGGCTATGCCTGGTGGCCCGGGGAGGTTCAGCAGTATCGCGAGTTGCTTTCTTTGACTGACGGAAGCAAGGGTACATTGATTAAAAAACTTCCGCTCCAGTGGGCATTTATGAGAGATCCAGAAAATATTGGAGTGAAAGAAAGATATTATGATTGTACGGTGGATTTGTTATACTGGAGTAAAAACAATGCCAATTTCAACCTTAAAACAAGAAAAGATTATCCTGAAAAAACATGGGAAATCGTAAGAACAGACCTTTATCTTCAGGCACAGGGCATAAGAAACAAAGACAGACAGGCAGAAATTGGTTATGGATGGTACAGAACAGATATTGAACTGACAGAACCAGAAACACAGGGGAAAATCCATATCATGTTTCCGGGTTTATTCAACGAATGCTGGTTATATATAAACGGGGTACTTGTTGCACATAGGGGAAATTATAAGCCGCTGTGGTGGTTCAATGATTACAGGTTCCAGTGGGATGTAGACCTTACAGGAAAATTAAAACCAGGGAAAAATATAATTGCCTTAAGGATTTACAACCCTCATCATTTTGCAGGGATGTTCAGGCGCCCGTTTATTTACAGGGTTAATCAATAAATATGTTTTTCAAACCAGACTGGCTTGAAACAAAGCAACGACTGATTGATTTCTGGAATGGAAAATACATCGGCAGACCTGCCATTGCAATACATGCACCTGATCCGAAACAAGATATAAATTTGCCACCAGTACCTGAGAAAGATGAAGACAGATATCTTAACATTGACTGGTATCTGAAAAATCTTGAATACCGTTTTTTGACCACTGCATATTTGGGTGAAGCACTACCTTCGGATCCTGTTTTGGCAGGATATACAATTTCCTATGGCGCAAAGGTTAAATTCAGCCCACAAACCATATGGATTGAACCAGTTGAAAATCTTGATATTGAAGATGAGAAAATATTTGAACTTGACTGGAATTCACCTGAAATGCAACGCTTTCTTGATTTTTACACAAAATTTGTTCAGGCAGGAAGTAAAAAATTCCTAATAGGTCAACCTGCGATACTTCCTGGCAACGACTTTCTTTCAATGATAATGGGAAGCGAAAAATTCTTGATGGCACTTATTGATAAGCCAGATGTAATGGAAAAAGCAGTTTTGAAGCTTGCAAAAAACTGGGTCAGTATTCACAGGAAACTGAATGAAATTTGTACAAAGTATCAGGATGGCTATGGAATATGCTGGCTTGGATTGTGGTGCCCTTATCCATTTATTGCAGCACAATCAGATATTTCCTGCATGCTTTCAAAAGAAATGTTTGAGCGCTTTATTATACCTGAAATTGAACTTGCTGGTAGAGAGTTTGGAGCAGTTGTATATCATCTTGACGGACCAGGTGCCCTGCACCATGTTGATAGCTTATGTAAAATTCCTGAAATAAAGATGATTCAATGGGTTCCTGGTGCGGGCAGTACCTATTCAGTTGAAAAATGGTTGTGGCTGTACAAAAAAATTCAGGATGCAGGGAAAATGGTAATGGCTTATGTATTACCAGAAGAGGTAGAGTTTTTTATCAAAAATCTTGATGCAAAACTTTCCTATCTCTGTACAAGCTGCAAAACAAAAAGAGATGCAGCAGATATTCTATTAAAAGTTGAAAAATGCTCACGTTGTGAAATATAATTATTCCTACTGAAATTTTAGGAATTATGCTAAAATAATGCAAAAATTTTGAGAGGGTTAGAAAAAAATGATCGATTACACAAAGTATCAGATTAAAGCAGAAGAGGAACTAAGACAACTGTTGGATAGTGTTTCTGATATTCTGGTGCTCTGGTGCAAGAAGTGCTATAAAACATTTGAAAAAGAAGAAGAATCTGAATGCGAAAAAATTTTAAAAATACTTGATGTTTCAGATAAACTGAAGGGTTGTGAAGCGATTGATTTTTTATGTAACAGGTATCTCACCGAGAAAAAAATTTCTTCCTTGTTTGGTTCCGGTTATGGAATTGGCGTTATTTCCTGTGGGCTTGGCATTCAGACAGTTTCAAAAATTGCTGAAAGCAAGGGTGTTAAAGTTTTTGCACTCGCAGATACAAAACCTCAGAGTGGGAATGCAACAAGCATTAGAGGATATCATGGTATTACACTTGGCACTGAAAAATGCGCAGGTTGTGGTCAGTGTTATCTTGGAATAACAGGTGGTTTTTGCCCCGTTGTTGATTGCGCAAAAAGTTTAATCAATGGTCCCTGCGGTGGTGCGAAAGACGGAAAGTGTGAAGTAAATTCAGAAAAGGCATGTGTCTGGGTAGAGATATTTAAAAGGATGCAGAAACAAGAAAGAAACCTTGATGTTATCTCACAAATCAGAGACAATAATGTCTTTACTTTTGAGGAAAATAGAAAAATATCTACTTTTTCATTAAGTCGCAGAACCGAAAATTTTTATGGTGGGCTTCATCCATATGAAAATAAACACATAACAGAAAATCTTGCAATAGAAAAGTTTCCTGCTTCAAAATATCTCTATATTTTCTTATTGCAACATACAGGTTCTCCTGCTTCTCTATGCGTTAAGGAAGGTGAAATTGTAAAGCTTGGACAAAAAATTGGAGAATCCTCAGGGTTGATATCAATCCCCGTACATTCTCCAGTATCTGGAAAAGTAGTTACTATAGAAGAAAAGTTTCATCCAGCGCTTTTAATAAATTGTCCGGCTGTTGTCATTCAGAACGATTTTCAGGAAGAAAAAGATTCTTCCATAAAAGGATATCCTGAATGGGAGTTAATGCAATCTGATGATTTGACTGAAATTATAAGAGAAAAGGGGATAGCGGGTCTTGGTGGGGCGATGTTTCCAACCCATGTTAAATTACGTAAGCCAAAAAATCCAGTAGACACTTTAATTATAAACGGCTGTGAATGTGAACCATATTTGAATGCTGACAATAGACTGATGATTGAACGAGCAGAGCAAATTTTTGAGGGAATAAAAATTGCGAGAAAAATTCTTTCTGTTGACAATGTGATTATTGGAATAGAGGATAACAAATCACAGGCAATTGAGCAGATGAAGAAGTTAACTGAAAGAGAATCATGGATTGAGCTTAAAGAGTTGAAAACAAAATATCCTCAGGGTGCCGAAAAAATGTTAATTAAAACTACCACCGGAAGACAGGTTCCTGAAGGTGGTTTGCCACTTGACGTCGGAGTGGTTGTTCTAAATGTCGGGACAGTTTTTGCGATATATCAGGCGATTGTGAATGGGATGCCACTTATAAAAAGAGTCATAACAATTTCGGGCTTATTTGAAAAACCAGGTAATTTTGAGATATCAATAGGTACTCCTTTGAAAGATATTCTTGATTATTGTGGTGGTGGCAAAATCAATGATAAGGAAAGTTATTGTTTGAGAATGGGTGGTCCAATGATGGGTATTATTCAAACAGAATTTGATACTGCGGTTATAAAAGGAACAACCGGTTATACTCTCATTAACATAAATCCGATTGATGTTTCTGAAGAAAATATTTGCATAAAATGTGGTAGATGTGTTGATGTATGTCCTATGGAACTTTATCCACTTTATTATGCATACTATGGTAAAAATCAATTATGGGATAAATGTGCCGAGTATAAAGTGAAAAATTGTATTGAATGTGGTTGCTGTGAATATGTATGTTCATCAAAGATATCTATTGTAAGTTTAATTAAAAAGGCAAAGAAAAATGCTTATAACAAAACTTAAAAGCAGTAATGAACTTGACGAATTTTTCTCAAAGAAACTGTTTGTTTTCAAGTGTTTTGGTTGCAGCGAAGTGTATTTTCCTGAGGAAGAGATAAACAATTTTGCCTCAGGTAAACAGGAAAAAATCTCAGGTATTGCACAGATTGATTATTTATGTAATGAAGATTTTGCAAAAAGATACATTGAAAAAAATGTTGATAGGATACACAACTGTGAAGGTATTATTGTATTTTCATGTGGGGTTGGTGTACAGGTTGTTGCCAGATTATTGGAAAATAAAGCAGTTTATCCTGGATGCAATACATTTTATCTGAATGGATTTCAGGGACTGACTGTGCTTGAATGTGATTGCGGTCAATGTGGACAATGTTATCTGAATCATACTGGTGGAATATGTCCAATAACATCCTGTGCGAAGGGCTTGTTAAATGGGCCATGTGGTGGCGCAAAAAATAAAAAATGCGAAGTTCATCCAGAAGTTGATTGCGGCTGGATTTCAATTTATGAAAGATTGAAAAAAATCAATGAAGGATCAACATTGAAAAAAAAAGGTGTTCTTATAAGGAATTTTGAAAAAATCATAAAAGGGATTTGAGATGGAAAAGAAAAATCTATCACAAAAGCTGAAAGAAGGAAAATTCGTGATAACATCTGAGATTGGTCCGCCAAAGGGAACCAACATTGAACCACATTTAAAAGAAGCAGAGCACATCAAGGATGAAGTAGATGCCTTCAATGTAACGGACCTGCAGAGTTCTGTGATGCGGCTTGGTTCACTTGCGACGTGTCGTCTTCTTGTTGAAAGAGAGCTTGAGCCAGTGTTTCAGATAACCTGCAGGGATAGAAACAGATTGGCCCTTCAGTCTGATTTACTCAGCGCGTATGTGCTGGGAGTAAAAAATGTGCTGTGTTTAACAGGGGACCATACAACGCTTGGAGACCATCCTGATGCAAAGCCGGTTTTTGATTTGGACTCTGTTTCTTTATTGAAAGTTGCTACAGAGTTGATGAATGGAAAGGACATGAAGGGAAATGAACTTGATGGGAAACCAGAGTTTTTCCTTGGAGCAGTTGTCAGTCCTGGCTACGAGCCGCTTGAATTGCAAATCATAAAGATGGAGAAAAAGATTGAAGCTGGTGCAAGGTTTTTCCAGACACAGGCGGTATATGACCTTTTAAGTTTTGAGAAATTTATGAAGGCGGTTGAAAAATATAATGTTCCAATACTGGGTGGGATAGTGCTTTTGAAATCAGCAGGAATGGCTAAATACATGAATGAAAAGGTTGCAGGGGTAACTGTTCCTGAAAAATACATAAAGATGATGGCTGCCGCAAAGAAAGAAGAAAGGGCTAAGGTGAGTGTTCAGATTGCTGCTGAATTGATAAAGGGAATGAAGGGTTTATGTCAGGGAATTCACATAATGCCTCTTGGATGGGAAAAATATGTACCGGATGTGTTAGAAGCTTCGAGGATTTGATTTATGGGATATCTTTCTCCATCAGAAATAGCCATTGCTGTTGTTGAATCTGGTAAGAAAAAAGTAAATCTTTCTACTCTCTCATTGTGGATACTCGGAATTCTTGCTGGTGTTTATATAGGTTTTGGAGCTCATCTTTTTACAGTGGTAACGCAAGATTTAAGTAAATATCTTGGATGTGGTTTTGCAAAGTTTCTCGGTGGGAGTGTTTTCTCTGTTGGACTGATGCTTGTCGTGATTGCTGGTGCAAAACTTTTTACAGGCAACTGCCTCCTTTTGACGGGTGTTCTGACAGGAGATATAAAATTCCGTGAAATGTTTCACAACTGGGTAATTGTTTATATTGCAAATTTTATTGGTTCAGTTTTGTTAGCTATTATTGTCTACCAGAGTGGAATCTGGAAAATGAACGATATGAATGCAGGCATTGCTGCATTGTCAACAGCTTTTTCAAAAGTAAATTTATCTTTTCAAGAAGCTTTTTGCAGGGGTATTGCATGTAACTGGCTTGTCTGTCTTGCTGTTGTTCTTGCTATGGCAGGAAAAGATACTATAAGCAAGATATTTGGAATTTTTTTCCCAATCATGGCTTTTGTTGCGAGTGGTTTTGAGCACAGTGTCGCCAATATGTATTTCATTCCAGCCGGATTGTTTTTAAAAAATGACTTGATCTTTGTAAATGTTCCTGGAATTGGAGATATGGCAATCCGTCTCACATGGGACAGTTTTATTATGAAAAATTTGATTCCTGTAACTCTTGGCAATATTGTTGGTGGTGCGTTCTTTGTTGGCGCAGCATACTATTTTGTTTATCTTCGGAAAAACAAACAATAGACAAGTTTGGCATTTTTACATCCTTATTATAAAATTATTTATCTGAGTAGCCCCCATCGTCTAGTGGCCCAGGACAGGTGGTTCTCAGCCATCAGACACGGGTTCGAATCCCGTTGGGGGTATCCATAAGGAATAAACATGACAGACAATCAGATTTTGCGGTTATTTGGCATCTTTTATCTCTGTATTGCAATAAACAATGTATTAAACCCTGATTATTATAAGAGATTCTTCGAATCTTTTTCCAATGAGCGTTTCGGGATGTTTTTAAGCGGGATGATTGCATTAATCATCGGCTATGTTATGATTGTCAATCATAACATCTGGGAATTTTCTAAAACAGTTGTCGTCACAATTACTGGCTGGCTGATTCTTTTAAAGGGTGTACTGATTCTTGCAGTGCCAGATACTTTTACAAGAATTTCTTCTCGGGTAGTTGGACAAAAAAGGTCCATACGGCTTTACAGAATCATGATTTTTGTTATTGGGTTGATATTTTTAACCCTTTCACTTTTATAAACTGGGACGAAATGTCTTTTAATGAGTACAAGGGATGTTTGCATATCCATTTGAGTCCTGATTTAAAGAAAGATTTCATTGATGATATTGTTTCTGCCGCAAGAGATTCTCGGCTTGATTTCATGATTCTTACTCCACACACCCCTTATCGCAAAAAACGTGCTGATTATTTTTCAATAGAAGGATATAGAAATGGGGTTCTACTTCTTGCCGGTGAGGAAGCAGATGAGAAAAGTAGTTTAAACCATATTATTGTCTACGGAGTTAAAAACTGGTTTGGAAAAAGAAATTTAGAAACCATTGTAAAGGATATAGAAAAAAAATCATTACTTGCATTTGCTGCCCATCCTGATGGAAGTCACATGCTTTTCGGTTTACAAACAGACCACAGATGGACAAAAAAACATCTATTATGTTCGCTGACAGGTCTTGAGATCTGGTCCCTTCTTTTTGATTTTGCTTCAAGAACCAATCCTTCCAATATGATTGTTCGGTACTCCTGTTTTCCGCAAAATCTTAAAGGTCCTTCAGATTCTGTTATGCAGTTATGGGACAGGGTCTCTATGCAAAAAAAATTTATTGGGGTTGCAGGACTTGATATTCATCCGCTTCGCTACGGACTGAAGTATCTGGACATAAGAAAAGTTTTTGGCTATGATTTCGTCTTTAGAACATTGAGAAACCATGTTCTTGTAGAAGAAAAACTTACTGGCAGGTCTGAAACAGATGTTAATATTATTGTAGATGCTTTCAAGCGTGGCAGGGTATTTTTTGCAAATGATTTTCTTGCTGATAGCACAGGATTTTTCTTTGGGACACAAGATAAAAGTAAGACAATGGGAGATTGTATAGGAATGAGTGAAAATTTATTGATTCAACTGCCTGAGCGAGCAGATGTCAGGATAAAATATCCAAAAGAAACAAAGTTTTTTGAAAAGATAAGAAATCTGGTTTTCAAGCCAGAAATTTCTGGTCCCTGCAGGGTGGAAGTTTATTATAAAGAAAGGCCATGGATTTTTTCAAACCATCTATACATTGGGCAATTTGCCTGTTGAAGGATGGCCTTGTATACTAAAAAAGGACAACAGCATGGATACAAAATTTCCAAGGACACAAGTCGGTGGAATCTCTATTTCCAGAATGATAATTGGTACAAACTGGTTTTTGGGTTTCAGCCATACATCAAGGGCAAAAGACAGATACATTACTGAAAACATAGGGACGAGAGATAAAATTGCAGATATTCTTGAAGTTTTTCTCAATTATGGAATTGATACTGTAATTGCTCCACCGCGAGATTTACTTTTGCAGGCAATCGATGAAGCACAAAGTAGAACCGGGAAAAAGATTATCCTGATTTCAACCCCAGCGTTTCCAGTCAACAAAGATACGCCTGTGGCAGGATTTTGCAATGATGAGACCAGAAGGATTCT
>JAMWCC010000076.1 GCA_023818375.1 Candidatus Omnitrophota bacterium
CCATTTTCTAGGTTTATTGGTCTACCCTCATAGACCTTAATCCCTATGTCATAGATTACACCGTATCTCAATTCAACCGCATAATTGAGGCGAATGATACAGCAAGGAGTTAAAAATTTTTCTGTAAAATACTCAAAAACCCTTTCTCTTCCAAGGCAGGATTGAGCGTACTCTCCAATTGGTTCCGGAATATCTGTTTCTTTCGAGCCTTTTGAATTGATTGGCACAAGTGGATAAACATTTCCAGTAGATAATGCAACTATTCTTGATTCTTTATATTTTATTGCAATCAACCCAGGAACATAAGAATTTACGACCCATGTCAAGGAAGGATTGGATATAGTACCAAATTTCATACCCACCATAAAAATTACGTTTTCAACCTCAGGAAGCTTATCAACAGCATCTCTATCAAGCAAATCACAAGCTATTGTCTCAATTCCTGATTTTTCAAGGTAACTTTTTATCTGTTGATCAGAAAATCTTGCAACTCCAATAATTCTTTTTTTAATCCCTGCAATATCACAACTCCGCTTTATCTGTACAGCAAGAGAAGGTCCCATCTTACCTGCTACTCCAAGAATTATAATGTCTCCTTTAAGTCTTTTGCATAGATCAACTGTACCTGAATAAGGACGTGAAATAATTTCCTCAAGCTGGTCCTCATTCTCTATAAAAATCGGTTTTTTTGACATTTTTTCAGTCATAGAACCTCCTTTTTCCGCACTTTTTTACCATATTAGAATATTATCGTCAAAAATGAAAATTGGACTTGTGCCCAATTCACGATTATAATTATATTAGGTGATCCAATGAGATTTTCTAAACTTGAAGAAGAAGGCATAAAAGCATCTGACCTGATTAAAAGATCACTCTTCATCTTTTTTTCGATACTCATCATCCTTGCAGGTCTTACTGCAATACTTTATATATCAAGTGCCAGAAACGAACTTTCGATAGTCGAAAACCAAGAATTAAAGAACATCTCAACGGTTTCAAAACTCGTTATAAGAAGCTTTGATTCAACAATCTCAGATGTCCTATTTCTTGCAGAACTTGCAAGCAATTATATTTCAAAAAAAGAAGAACAAAAAAAATTCTTTGAAGCCGCGTCTCCGTTCTTAAAAAATAAAGATTATTATAAGAGAATTTTACTCGCGGATGAACGCGGCAGGGTTCTTTTTGAAATAAAAACAGAAGATAAGCTATTAAAAATTATCCATAGCCCAAATGAGAAGTTTTGGGATAATGTGAATTTCAGAAATACATTGGAAATGGGACACAGTCATGTTTATATTTCAGATTTTCAATTGGTTGGTGGGATAGCTATGCTTGTTTTTGGAACACCTGTTTTTGATAGATATAAAAATAGGAAGGCTGTATTACTTCTATATTATGATTGCAGACCCATTTTTGATATCCTTGGTACAACCTTTGAGTCACAGACAGAAAGGAAAAGCCATAGAATTGCCAGCTATTTTATAGTTGATAAGGATGGATACTGGATAAAGGGTCCAAAACCTGAAGATGAATTTGGTTTTCTTTATCCGTCAAGAAGTGATAAAAGACTCGGCAACATCTATCCTGAAGCATGGGAAAAAATTTCAAAGGATCAAACAGGCCAAATTTTAACAATCTACGGACTTTTTACATTCACAAGTTTCTATCCTTTGGCGAGAGCGGAAAAAATAAGTGAGCAAAGTGCTCTTGAATTTGATAGTATTACTCACGGAAGGATTCGCAGCTTTGATTATGTCTGGAAAATTATTTCTTTTGTTCCGAAAAATTTATGTACAATTCAATCAATCACAAGACTGAAAGAATTCCTTCTTTACGACTCAATATTGCTATTATTTTTTATTGTAGTCTCCTGGATCATTGCTCGCATAACACTCAAAAAAGAATATGCTGAAAAAATTCTTGAACTTTTGACAGTTACTGATACACTTACTGGTCTATACAATAGACGAGGCTTCTTTCTACTTGCTGAACAACAACTAAAAATTGCCAGCAGGGTTAATCAACATATGGCTTTGTTCTTCATGGACCTTGATGAATTCAAAAGTATAAATGATAATTATGGACATAATGAAGGTGATTTTGCACTTGTCAAGGCAGCAGAAGTTTTAAAATCAACATTCCGCCAATCTGATATTGTAGCAAGGATTGGAGGGGATGAGTTTGTTGCTCTTGTTATACAGGACTCACCCGTTGATACAGAAACTATTATGGAACGTTTGAATGAGGGTTTTGCTTTATTAAATTCGGCAATTGAAAAAAAATATAATCTTTTTGTAAGCATCGGTTTTGCATTTTATAAACCGGAACAAAATATGACAATTGATCATCTTATCTCGATTGCCGATAGGATGATGTATGAAAATAAACATAAAAAGAAAAAATTAACCTAATTCCGGAGGTTCTGGATTTCCTACCAGTGATTGGACATTTATCGGTAATTTGTTAAGAACTTCTACACGTCTTCCAAATTTCCCAAGTGTATTTTCAACAACAATATAATCAAAACCCGGAATAACAACATCATCCCACATATCACCTATACCCCTGAGCGCCACATCCAACATTGTAACAATCTGATGACCCAATGGTTCCTTTGAAGAAAGGGTGATAGCGCCGTAGAATTCTTGACACTCTGTATAGCCAGCATTGTGGGTGCCTGTGTATGGCTTTAGTTTCTCAAGATTTATTTTCTTTCCTATCTTTCTGGATACCTCATCAGATTTTGAAGCAAAATAGTCCACAAGGGCTTTTTCCTGAAGATACGCAGGTAAATTTTTTTCAGCAACTTCACAGTATTTTTCAAAACCAATCCTGTATGCTTCTTCAACAAGATTAAACCAGTATTTTTGTTCTTCAGTAACCTCTGAGGGGTCTTCAACAGCTATAACCGACCTTCTTACACAGGAGTTCAACCCGTCTCTTTTTGGTGCAACTCCAAGATGCACATAGTCGCCCTTTCTTATTACCCTATTGAGAGCCTTTCCTATCAGTGTTCGGTTTGCTTCATTGGCACCCACAATGATATCCCATCCCATTTCCTCTGCTCCAAGTTCCCTGGCTATGAAATATCCCCATGCAGCCACCTGCGTTTCAAGGATACCGGGTTTTAACACTGCAAGCATTCCCCTCATCATTGCATCCGCAATACAACAGGCATCACGGATTAGTCTCATTTCATTATCAGATTTCTCATACTTTATGCGGTAATAAACCTCCTGAATGTCCACCACATTATCCGAACCATATTTATCCTCAAGATATTTCACAAATTTGTATGGCATCACTTCCCTTGGGGTTAACAACCCAACTCGCTTTACTTTTCCACCAGCTGCTTGTTCTAAAACATCTTCAAGTCTTTCGGCATTTATAGGATACTCTTCATCAGCAAGTTTCAACATTTCAACCTTATGTACTTTCGCATTTGCTCGCTTTGCAAGCTGTTCTGAAACATAGCCACCTTCAAGACCTGCAATTATGTGAAAACCCGTCTTTCCTATAGCACCTGCAACCTGTTCTATCGTAATATTTGTATTCCCACCTAGGTATGGAACATCTCCATTATAATGCTGATCCGAAAACACTATACCAACATCCAAACCTTTTTTTTCAATAGCATGGTACGTTTTTCTTTGTCTATCAAGAAATTCATAACTAGGTATACAAAAATTTTTATCTACCTGCTGGGTTGTTTCGAGTACTCTTAAAATCTTTTTAAATTCATCCTTAATCTGTGTGATTCTTTCTTGCATTTTAAATTCTCCCTTTCCTTGTTATAAATTGTGAGCGCCCGGAACCTTCAATAACCCGGGCGCTCAAATCATACTACTTTTTCTTTGCAGTTTTCTTAGCTGCTTTTTTGGCAGTTTTCTTAGCAGACTTCTTTCCACATTTCATCCTCAAATCACCTCCTTTAGGGTTAGAAAAAGGAAAATTTTGATTGGT
>JAMWCC010000011.1 GCA_023818375.1 Candidatus Omnitrophota bacterium
TTCCAGTGTACTTTGGTGCACTGCCATGAGTTGGCTCAAAAATCGCAACGGTGTCTCCATAGTTGGCACCAGGTGAAAGTCCAAGCCCACCAACAAGTCCAGCGCACAGATCAGAAAGAATATCTCCATAAAGGTTTGGACAGACAAGAACATCGTATTTATGCGGCTTCTGAACAAGTTGCATAGCCATATTGTCTACAATTCTATCTTCAAATTCAATATCAGGATACTGGCTTGCAATAACTCTTGCTGTTTCAAGAAATAGACCATCGGTAAACTTCATAATGTTAGCTTTATGAACAGCCGTTACTTTTTTTCTTCCGTTTTTTCTCGCATACTCAAATGCAAATTTTACGATTCTCTCTGTCCCAGAAACAGAGATTGGCTTTATGCTAATGCCTGCGTCATCTTCTATTTTCTTCCCTGTTAGGCTATTGATTAGTCTGGCTAATTCAAGTGTTTCTTTTTTACCCTTTTCAAATTCAATCCCTGCATATAAATCTTCCATATTTTCTCTTACTACAACAAGATCGATTCCCTTATAGGTCGTTCTGGCTCCCTGATACACCTTAAATGGTCTAACACATGCATAAAGATTAAAAATCTGTCTCAATGTAACATTAATACTTCTGTATCCGCTTCCGACAGGTGTGGTAATTGGGCCTTTTAAACAGATTTTATTTTTTTTGATTGATTCTATTGTTTGTTCCGGTAAAGGATTTCCATATTTTTCAATCGCTGGTAAGCCAGCCAAACATTCCTCCCAGTGTATTTTGACTCCAGTAGCTTCTATACATTTTTTTGTAACTTCTGTTATTTCGGGACCTATACCATCACCTGGAATCAATGTTATTATATGTGTATTCATAGTTTGAAGTCCTTGTATTTTTTTAAGTAATTTATTATCCCACCCTCATTTATAATTTCTAATAGAAAGTCAGGTAGCGGGGTTATTTCAATTGTTTCGTTCTTTGTTTGATTAATGATTATGCCTTGTTTCAAATTGATTTTAATAAAGTCATCTTGAGAAATATTGTCTGTATTTGCTTCTATAAGAATCAATCCAACATTGATACCATTTCTGAAGAAAATTCTTGCAAAGCTTTTTGCAATTACTGCTCCTACATCTGCATACTTTAGTGCAAGGACAGCCTGTTCCCGTGAAGACCCACAACCAAAGTTACTGCCAGCTACTATAATATCACCTGGCTTAATTTTCTTTGAAAAATCTGGATCAATGTCTTCAAAAATATGGGAGGCAAGTTCCTTCATATCAAGGGTTTTGAATTTATACCTTCCAGAAATTATATAGTCGGTATTGATATCATCTCCGAATTTGTGCACCTTTCCCATAATTTCCATATTTCCCCTTTTTTCTTGATGAATAATTTTAATATTAAATTGAGTGAAGGTCAAAAAAGTCAAACCAATTGGCTACTCATTATGCTCTTGCTACTGTTAGTATAATTACCTTACTCGCCCCGGCATTTTTAAGTGTCCGGGATACTTCATTTGCTGTTGCGCCGGTTGTATATACATCATCAATAACAAGAATTTTTTTGTCTTTGATCAAAAAATCACGCATTACTTTATAAACGTTTCTAACATTTTCCTTTCTTTCAACATTATTGAGATCTGTTTGAGATCTGTTGTTTTTTACTTTAACGAGGCAATCGTAGATAGCTGGCTTTCTTTGTAATTTTCCCAGTAAATGGGCTATTAACCAGCTTTGGTTGAATGACCTGCGAAATTCTCTTAAAGGATGTAATGGTACAGGAATTATCAGGTCGAATTCAATTTCTCTATGTTGATTTAAAAAATCATTCATCCATTCAGCCAGTGGGCGGGAAATCCATTTTCTTTTACCATATTTAAGGTGTTGAAGAACATTTTTTACTGGTCCTTCGTACATAGCGAGTGAATAAATGTTTTCATCCTGGTTAGGTGCAGGTATTACCTGAATAATGCAACTACGGCAAAAACAATATTTTACCTTCACTTCATACCTGTTGCAGCCAGGGCAGTTTTCAGGAAAGATTAGGTCTATGATATCATGAATTAGTTGAATTTTCATTTTTACGCAAAGTTATGAAACGAGTGAAGAGTTATCTGTATTCTGAATTTGGTCACTTTTTCTTTATGGCTGTTCTTGTTTTTTCTTTTCTTTTTATGGTTCGTCCCTTTTTATGGCTCATGGATTTAATTATAAACCATTTTTTCACAACTATCACGGTTTTAAAATTTTTTATTCTATCGTTATTTGAGGTCTCTCCTGATATCGTGGCTCTTTCTTTTCTATCCGCTATATTGGGAACCATCGGAAGAATGAATATGGAAAACGAATACCGAATTTTTCTGATATCAGGTATTCCAGCAAAACAGATATTTAGACAATTTTTATTGTTTGCCGGTATATTTGTAGTAATGGTATTTGTACTTAGTTTTTTTGTTGTGCCTTCAGCATCATACAGCAAAAAGTTGCTACTCACAAAAGCCCGTATGGATGAACCAATAAAGATATTTAGAAGTAGAAAACTAATAAAAGAGTTCCCTGGAATAACTATTTATGTTGATAGAATTGATAGAACGAACCTCGACAATATCTCAATTGTTTTCAGAGAGGGTTCAAAACGTGTTTGCAGAATTCAGGCAAAAACAGGAAAAATTGCTTTTGACAGTAAAGGTTGTGTATATCTGTTGTTAAAAAATGGTCGAATTGAAACCTACTCGATAAAAGATGGACTTATTTATAGAGTGATGTTTGATGTTTACTATTTTTCATTACCATACCAAACAACAGTAACTTTTCCACCGCTTAGAAGATTAAAAGAAATGACACTTCCACTATTAATTGAAAAATTGTATTATGTAAGAGGAAATGAGTCCAGAGAAATAATTCTTCTGTTTGTTAAAAAAATTTTTTTTACTCTTCTTCCTTTTTTCTATTTGTTTTTTGGATTCTATGCAGGTATTGGAATAAAAGTTACTGGTTATTTCCAAGTAGTTGGTACAGGACTGACACTGGGTCTTCTATCATATTTTATTATCCTTTTAGGGGAGGCGATTGCCTACAAAAGCGGTAATGTTTTTTCTTTTTTAATTGCTCCGACAATTTTTGTTATTTCGACTTTTTTGTTTAAAAGGAACTTTTCCAATGTTACTTAGGGATAAATATATTTTTGCAAATATCTTTTTATTCTTTTCCGTTATATTGATGGCTATATCTGTTTTCCTTTTGTTAATCGAAGCCTTATGGGGATTTATAGACGCAAAAAATACTGGAGTGTTTAATTTTAAATATTGGTTGATAAATTTCTACGACAGTTTTCAAATCTTATTTCCTTTTATCACATTTCTCAGTGGACTTTTCGTTTATTCGGAGATGCAGAAGTTCCAGGAGATTTCCGTCTTTGAAGTAAAAGGGATTTCTGAACTTCAGATTTTCAGAACCTTTTTTTACTTCGGTCTGTTTTGTTCCTTTTTATCTTTCATTTTGGGCTGTTTTGTGCCATACCCTTATGAAAAAAAAGAGAAAAACAAAACTCATTATTCTGTAGATTTCACAACACCTAAAATTTTTCTATGGATTGAAAACTACAACAATGGTATTGGAGAAAATGTCATATTTAAAATGAATAACAATGAAACTTTGTTTACCTGTTATGCAAATAAGGCTGAATTTTCAAAAAACATGATAGTTTTTTATAATGGTTTCATGACAGATGAAAGTGATGAGAGAAGAAATTTCAATTCGTTTGTTTTAAATGTAAACTTTAATCCACTGCACATTTTAGAATATTTAACACTTCCTCTTGACCGGCAGTCTTTTTTTAATTTATATCCGATTTTGAAGAGTATGGCACAATTGGATATCAAGGCAAAAGATGATTGGATATCACTGTTTTCAAAGATTTCTTATCCTTTATTAAATTTCTTCATAATGATTCTTCTTATTCCGTTTTTTTCTTGGAAAAAATTTCTTTCTAGGCCGAAGGTTTTCATTATCGCTTTTATATTTGCGTTGTTAACTTACTCTTTATACACTGCAGGCCTTTCCCTTGGAAAGGCAGAAATTATTCCTTGGCAAATATCTCCGTGGCTGTCGCATATTGTTTTGAGCATTGTTTTCGCAAGAAAACTTATTTGGCATACTGAGATAAAAGGTGTATAATTTAGTTCAACTGAACTAATCAGGAATACTTCATGAAAACAAAAAATCTTTTGATTGAAATTGGTTGTGAAGAATTACCAGCTTGGGCTGGAGAACATTTTATATCAAAATTCAAGCCTTTATTTGCTGAGCAGCTTGTTGCAAGAAATCTTCACGCTGATGAAATAAGATTTTTTTGCACACCACGGAGGCTTTTAATATTTGTCAAAGATTTAGCTGATCAGATACCTCCTGAGGAAAAAGAAATAACAGGCCCAAGGTACGAGCAAGCTTTCGATGAAAACGGAAAACCAACTTCTGTGGCACATGGCTTTGCTCGAGCTCATAATGTTTCTGTTTCCTCTTTAAAAATTAAGGAAGTTGCTGGAAAAAAAGTTGTCTGTGTGATAAAAAAGACCCCTGCTGTTTTGACAGTAGATGTCATTTCGCAAGTTATTCCGTTTATTTTGAGAAAGATTGATATTCCAAGAGGTATGAGGTGGAATGAATCCAAGGATGTTTTTTATAGGCCAATCCGTTGGATATTAGCAATATTTGGCGATAAAAAAATAGACATTGAATTTGCGGGAATTAAAAGCTCCAACCATACTTTCGGCCACAGGCTTTTATGTCCTAAAAAAATTTCCATATCAAATTGGAAAGACTATTTTGATAAGGTACAAAAGTCATTCGTTATCGTTGATAATGAATTAAGAGAAATGCTTATCACTAATCTGATGGAGAAATTGCTCAAAAGAAATGAAACATTTGATCATTCTATAGTTAGCGACCTTTCTAACCTTGTCGAGTATCCGTGCGTTATAAGATGCAAATTTCCCGAGACTGAATGTAATCTTCCTGAAGAAGTTCTAAATGTCTTGGTAAAAAAGGCAAAAGGTGTTCCAATTTTTTCAGATGGTAGTTTCAGGGGAGAATTTTTTATTGTAACTGATGGAAATGCAGGTGAGGATGTCCGCACAAACTACGAAAACTTAATCAAAACAAGAATTATGGATGCACAATTTTTTTATAATGTTGATATCTCCATTCCTTTTGAACTTATGGGAAAAAAACTTGATAAAATAATTTTTCATCAAAGATGGGGTTCCGTAGCTGGTCGTGTTGAGAGATTAAAACAGATTTCAATTAAGGTTTCTGACGTATTTGAACTTACTCCAGAAGATAAAAACATTTTTTTCAGGGCTACATCATTATGCAAAAATGATCTTGCTTCTGAAATGGTTAGAGAATTCCCTGAATTACATGGAGTCATAGGAGCAATTTATGCAGAAATTTTTGGGGAAGATGCACAAGTTTGTAAAATTATTTCTCAGTACAAAAGACCTGCTTATCCAGGGGATTTGTTGCCAGATAATAAATACGCCAGTATCCTCGGCATTATGGATCGCCTTGATTTTATCATCGCCTTCATCGCGGCGGGAACAGATGTTTCTGGTTCAGAAGATCCCTATGGTTTAAAGAGGACTGCCAATGGTTTATTTGCTCTTATTGAAAGTCTTGGAATAGAACTCGACTATAGCATTATTGTGGATATGGTTTTAGATTCTTATCAAAAAATTGAAGATGTAAGAAATAAGAAAAACAGTATCGTTGAGTTTTTGTTACAGAGGTTTGAAGCATTACTTGAATCTGATAATTATCCGAAGGGATTTAGGGTAGGAGTGATTCGCATTGATGGAATGAATTTTGTCAGGGTTAAGAGAAAATTAGAAGCAATCAGAAATTTTATCAAGGATATGAAGGATGCAGATGTGATTTTTATACCCGTAAGTCGCGTCGCAAATATTTTAAAACAGGCGACTGAAAAAGGAATACAGATCTGTGCTGAATTTGATGAAAACTTGCTTGAAAATGAAGCAGAAATAAAACTGGCTGAGTTATACATGGAGTTTTCAAGAAGGTCTAACGAGCTACTGGAGAAGAAAGATTATCAAGAATTTTTAAAGCTTTTATCAGAGATAAAACAACCGATAGATAGATTTTTTGATAATGTACTGGTTATGTGTCCTCAGGAACGTCTCAGGAATAATCGCCTTTCATTGCTTAAAAAATTTAATGAAATTTTTATGAAATTTGCGGATTTTTCGTATGTAAGGGAGGAAGATATCAAAAATGTTAGAAAAGTCTGATTCAATTATCGCCAGATTAATCAAAGAAGAAATAAAAAGAGAAAGGGAAACAATTAACCTTATTGCATCTGAAAATTATGTCAGCAAAAACGTTCTCTCTGCAGTTGGATCAATTTTGACCAACAAATATGCAGAAGGTTATCCTGGCAGAAGGTATTACGATGGATGTGAAAATATTGATGAAATTGAATCTGTGGCAATAAGAAGAGCATTGAGACTTTTTAAAGCTGAACATGCAAATGTTCAACCACATGCAGGAAGCCAAGCGAATATGGCTGTGTATCTATCAGTATTGAAACCGGGAGATGTTATCCTTGGTATGGATCTTGCCTCTGGTGGACATCTTACCCATGGTACAAAAATAAATTTTTCCGGAACCATATTTAAACCATTTTATTACGGAGTTAATAGAGAAACCGAACAGCTCGATTATGACGAGATTTTTGAAATTGCGCAAAGGACTAAGCCGCGTATGATTATATGTGGAGCAAGCGCTTATCCAAGGTTGATTGATTTCAAAAGGTTTTATGAAATGGCTAAAAATGTGGGTGCTTATCTTTGTGCTGATATAGCGCATATAGCTGGACTTATTGTCGCTGGTTTACACCCGTCACCTGTGGCGTATGCGGAATTCGTTACGGGAACGACCCATAAAACCTTACGTGGTCCACGAGGTGGATTTATCTTGTGCAAAAGAGAATTTGCGCAGCTTATAGACAAGGCGGTATTTCCCGGAATTCAAGGTGGACCTTTAATGCATGTAATTGCGGGCAAGGCAGTTGCTTTTAAGGAGGCAATGGGAAGGAAATTTAGGTTGTATCAGAAAAATGTTGTGAGCAACTGTTCATTTATGGCAAAAGGTTTTGTTGAAATGGGATACAGATTAGTTTCTGGTGGGACGGATAATCATCTGTTGCTATTAGATTTGAGAAATAAAAAAATAACAGGGGATGTCGCTCAAAAAGTTTTGGGAAGTGTCGGTATTACAGTAAATAAGAATGTTATTCCCTTTGATCCTCTGCCACCGAATATAGCAAGCGGTATAAGAATTGGAACAGCGGCTATCACAACCAGGGGCATGGGTAAGACTGAAATAAAAAAAATTCTTGAGTTTATTGATGAGGCACTTAGCGCAAGTGACAAAATTAGTGAGCTAAGACATATTAAAAAAAGGGTTAAAAGGTTTGCTTCGCAATTTCCTATCTATGCAGAGTAAAAATAAAACTAAAAAAAATGTAAGACCTGATTGGGATAATTATTTTATTGAAATTGCAATCCTTGTTAGTAAGAGATCGACGTGCATGAGAAGGAAGGTTGGAGCAGTTCTCGTAAAGGATAAGAGAATACTTGCTACCGGCTATAATGGCGCACCTTCTGGGATTCAGCATTGCGAAATAACGGGTTGTTTAAGAGAAAAGCTTAGAGTGCCATCGGGAGAAAGACATGAACTGTGTCGTGGGCTTCATGCTGAGCAAAACGCAATTATTCAATCAGCCTACCATGGTGTTTCTATTAAAGGAAGTACCCTTTACATAACCTGCCATCCATGCTCTGTTTGTGCGAAAATGATCATAAATGCTGGTATAAAAGAAGTTATTATTTCCGAAGGTTATCCTGATGTTCTTGCAGAGGAAATGCTTAAAGAAGCAGGAGTTTCTGTAAGACTTATGGAAAAAGTACCGAAACGCAAGGTACCATAGAAACAGGAGTAACAAATGGAAAAAAAAGTTTATCTTTTTGGAAAGCAAGGTTGTGGACTATGTCAAGGGTGGAAGAAAAAGCTTGAGAATTTCAATATAAATTTTCAGTACCTTGACATTGAGAATCCCGATAATTTAGCAGAATTTACATTGATGGGACTCACAAAGGTTCCAGCCCTTGTCATTGGGGAAATAAAGTTTGAAGGCGTTAGACCTTCTGATATCACAATAGAAGAGATAAAGAAAATGATTGAAGGAAAAAATGAATCCTAAGTCTGTTTCTCCTATTTTTTATGAAATACTCAGGAAAAGAGGTATAAAAACAACATACGACATTGAAAGATTTCTCAATCCAAGTGTAAAGGACCTGAGAGATCCTTTTTCTATTGTGCAGATGTATGAAGCATGCAAGATTATTGAACAACTAATATACAAAAAAGGAAAAGCTTTTATCTATGCCGATGGTGATGTGGATGGTATTACTGGTGCTGCTATGCTGGTAAATCTTTTCAAACATGTTGGCGTTAGTTTTGATGTAAGAGTAACACATAGGTTGGAAGACTATGAGATTGAGCCTTCTTTTGTTGACAAATTAAAACAATTTGGATACGAGATTCTTATTACGATAGATACAGGAACATCCTCCCGTGGGTTGATTGAATATTGTGAAGAAAATAATTTTCCGTTAATCATTATTGATCATCACAGGGGGGATATAGAAGATGATTTTAATTATGTAACTATTCTGAATCCTTCCCTTAATAGAGAAGATAAAGATATGGACTTTCTTACTGCATCGGGTCTTGTTTTTAAACTTGTTCAATCCCTTAGGTCGACCATGCCAATCTTCGATGAAGACGAATTTTTGCGTTATATAGAACTTGCTGCAATAGGTACTCTTGGCGATTATGGCTTGTTAATTGATGAGAATCGCCTGATTGTGAAAATAGGTCTTAATTATTTGGAGAGTACTCGAATTTTTGGTTTAGAGGTACTAAGGAAATATTTTTATATTCCAAGAAAGTCAGGTGACATAGAACCAATTACTCGCTATCTTAACCCAAAGTTGAATACACCAGGAAGATTTGGAAAACCAGAGCTTGCTTTTAAGATTTTGACAGCAAATAAAGATGATGAGCTTTTCCCCATTTTTCAGGAAATAGAGAGAATGGAAAAGGAGAAACAAAATATATTTAGAAAGTTAAATAATGCGATTTCAAAAGCTAACATGAATGAACCTATTTTTGCTATTTTTGAGGGAATACCCTGTTCTTTTTCTGGACCGGTTGCAGCTCGTTTAAGTGAAAGAGTCCATGCTCCTGCGATGGTTGGGATACGTAAGGGTGAGATAATTCAAGGGTCTGCTCGTGGATATGACAACACTGACCTTTATGAATTTTTTCGGAATCACAGGTATCTTTTTTTATCTTTTGGCGGACATAAAAATGCAGTGGGTTTTAAATTGAACAGTTGCTTGATAAAAGAACTTCAATCTGTGTGGAAGGAGATAAAGGTTAACTCCTGTAAAAAAGAGGCGTCTTCAAATGATCCAATTAAAGTTGATTTTGATACATTGACTGTACCATTCATTGAAGCGCTTGAATTATTAAAACCATACGGACCCGGTAACCCGCGAGTTCTATTTACTACTTCGAATGTACAATGCTTAAAGATTACGAGATACCAACAGGATAAGATTGTGGCTTGGGTTAAACAGAATGACAAAATTTTTGAGGCACATTTTCCTAAAAACTTTAAGATGCCTTCTCGTCTATTCTCAATAACATTTACGCCGCTTGCCAAAAAATCGAATGGATTTTATGTCATCTGGCTTGATGTGAAGGACTGTTCCGAAATTCTTTGAGGCCTTTTAACCTTGCCAGATTTGAGGCATTGGGTGCATATAGCTAATTTACTTATCTTGCCCTGATATTCTACAAGAAGCTTTTGAACATTTGGTTTCCACGTTCTTCTGGTCTTCACATTTGAATGACTAACATTATTCCCTGTTTTTGGACCTTTTCCACATATTTTGCATTTCATCGTTGCTCCTTTCTTGTTGTTTCAGTTTAATATCTCTAAATACTGGAAAGGTTTTTATCAAGTATTCTATATATGGGTGATCTGGTTTTATTTGCGCTGCCCTTTCCAGATATTTTTTTGCATCTGCCCACTTTTTTTCCTGATACAGGTTTATTGACACAAGTCCAAGCAAAACATCAATATCATACGGATTGAGCCATAAAGCTTTCTCATAATAGTAAATGGCTTTTTTAAAATCACCCACTTGCATGTAGAGTGTACCTAAGTTCGCATCGGTTTTTGCAAAATGCGGAAAGAGTTCATTGTTTATTTTAAGATAAACTCTTTCGGCATTTTTTAGATCACCGATTTGCCCGTAGGCAAAAGCCATTTTGTACAAAGCTACTACATGGCTGCTATTTATTTTACACACTTTCTTATAATTTTCAATAGCAGAAAGAAAATTATTTGCCTCCCTTGCAGCAATTCCATTTTTTAAATACACTTCCGGTACAAGTCTGTAATAAGTTTTCCACACTGATAACGCAAGCATAGAGACAATAATTACAATGGATAGTACGTTTTTCATCAATCCAGTTATTTTTATTGTTCTGGAATTTTTATTCCAGCTGAAACAAAGACCGAGTAGAAACCAAAAATACATCGCTGTAGAGGTATTGGTTAAATTTGTTGAAAGAATATTATCAATTAACACTGCGAGGATACCAGAAGAAGCAAAAAGAAAAATTTCTTCTGTTTCCTGTGAATGTTTTCTCAAACCTTTATAAAATGCCATCACGATAATAAGAAGAAAAAAAACAACTCCAACGATGCCGTTTTCTGACCATATCTCAAGATACTGGCAATGAGGATGATTTGTTATGGGTGTTGCCTGTGGACGCAAAAAATATTCTCTGAAACGATAGTAGGGATAATAAAATATAAAATTGCCAGTTCCCCATCCAGTAACAGGTTTTTCTTTTATTAGATTCCACGTACCTTTCCATATGTAATATCTAATGTCTTGTGTAAATTGGGTCTGTATTTTGTTCCACAATAGCAAAGTCAAAACTATTATTACGATAAAACCTAGAAATTTCAGATATTTGATTTTATGGTTTCTAAGTAGCAAGAATATTAGAAAAGAAGATGCTACAAGAAGTGCGAAAATAGCTGCTCTTGATTTTGTTAATGCAAGAGCAGCAAATGTTATTAGAAAATACAAAATGGCGACGGCACCATATTCTTTTTTAAAAAAATAGGCAGTAAGAAATATTGGCATCAGTAAATGGCCAGCAAAAAAATTCGGATTTCCAAAGGTTGAAATTGGATAATGTGTTTGTGGATATTGAACAAATGCTGTTATTGAAGCAATTACCATTGCTGAACCCCATATGAATGCATCCTTTTTATTCCACTCCCATAGCATTCCTGCAATAAATAACAGATAGTACAAGAGACAATTTTCAAGTGCCTGAGCTGCGCCATATTTTACCGGTGCATAAAAATATCCTATTAACAACCAACCAAAATAAAGCGTTCCTGTAATGAAACCAATAGTATCGATCGAAATATTTTCCTTTTTTAAAAATAAAATTGCACCAAAAATTAACACAGATATTACACCCAGTATATCTTTGATTATTGTGTAATCATATGCTGGTTTGAAATTTAAAAGTGGTGTGATGCCAAAAAAGATCACTGAAAAAGAAATTGTGAGTATTTTAATATTTTTGTACCCTGCCTTAATTTTAAAATCTTTGAATTGGTTTGCTCTCTTTTTGTTCATTTGTTTATCTTTTTAAAAGTAAACGTAAGGTAAACATTATTATAGCAAGATCGAGCCAAATGCTCCAGTTCTCGGCATAATAAAGGTCATATCTAAACCTTTCTTCAGGTTCAGTCTGTCCTCCTTTTAGTCCATGGATCTGTGCCCATCCGGTCATACCGGGTGTAATTTTTACCCTTTCATAAAATCCAGGTATGGAAAAAAATAGTTTGTCGTCTATTGAAATGGGTCTTGGCCCAACTATACTCATGTCCCCTTTTAAGACATTGAAGAGTTGAGGTATTTCATCCAGATTGAAACGCCTTAGAAATTTTCCGATTTTGGTTATCCTCGGGTCATTTTCTAATGTATATGGCAGAAAAAAGCTTTCATCTTTTTTCATGGTTCTGAATTTTAGAATTTTAAATTTTTTATTTCTGTAGCCGACTCTATCTTGCACAAATATCACCGGACCTGGAGAATGAAATTTAATTATTGTAGCAATAATAAAAATAATTGGCAGTAAAAGGCACAAAAAAAGCATTGCCAGAGTAATATCAGAAAATCTTTTTATCGTCTTATTATGCCACATTTCAAGTGGAAATGTCTGAGTCGTAATAACCGGAAAGCCATCTATATCCTCAACCCTTCCACCACTTAAGAAGATGTGGGAAATTTTTGGGTATATAAAATAAGGAATTTTGTAGTTATCACAAAATCGTTCGATTTTATGAATTTGACTGATGTCATCAAGACAAATAATGACGCAGATTCTATTTATATCTAGTTTTTCAATTGAATTTTTTAATTCATCTGGGGAAATAATTTTTATGAAATTAGCACCATGAATTGTTAATCTTTTTGAAAGAAGTACAAGGTCATTTTTATTTCCTACTAAAAAAAATCGAATTTCTTCTTTTTTTGAAATGAGATTAAAGAAAAGATGGATTAGTGATAGAAAAATGAAACTGGTTAAAATTCCAAGTCCTAACGCTATTCTGGAATAGGAAAAGCCCCTATAAAAAAATGTCATGGCACTAATTATAAGACAAGCATAGAAGCTACTCTGAATTATCTTACTAAATTCTAAGCATGAATTTACAAATGTCTGTACTTTGTAAATCTGATTGACACTTAGTAGTATTATCCATACAAGTGCTGCAAATATTGTTATCTGAAGATATGGAGCAAGTGGTGGAACACCTTTTTCAGGAAATATTGAGAGTGAAAATCTTAAAATATATCCAATCAACATTCCTGATACCACACCCACAAAATCAAAAAAAATCAGCAATTTTTTATTATTTTTCATTTTTGAGTTTGCAAAATAAATCTTCGTATTTTTTCCCTACTTCTTCCCAGTTGTATAGCTTTCTAACCCTTTCACGTGCTCTTTCCCCCAAACTTGAAAAAAAGGCGGGTTTATTCAAAATTTCTTTTATTGCACTTGATAATGAACCAATTTTTTTTGTGTAGTAGATACCGCAATCACCAAGGACCTCTCTGTTAAATGGTACATCTAAAGCGAGAATTATTGAACCACAACCCATGGCAGATAACAATGCGGGATTGGTTCCACCGACCTCATTACCATGTATGTAGGCTATTGAATTTGCCTGTAATTCCATATATGCATTTTTGTCATACACAGTACCGATAAACCTAACCTTTTCCGAAGCCATTGACTTTAATTTTTTTACATAGTTTGAACCGCTGTGTATATCCCCTGCAATTACAAGAGGAATCTCAGTGTCGATCTGTTGATACTCTTGTACCATTAAATCTTGATTATTCTCAGGTTCAAGTCTGCTTCCTGTAAAAAAGTAATTTTTTGGTTTCAATCCGAAGCCAGATAGTATCTCGGGATTCTTTGAATAAAATATCTCGCCTCCATAGGGTATAAAAATAGAACTTTTATTAAAGCGGGATCTATAATATCGTCCAATCTCAATGGAATCAACTATTATTGAATCTGCAATTAGAGTTGAAAAAGATGAAGCGAACTTAAAATATATCTTACCCATAAAGCCCCATTTTTTTCGTTTCCATTCAAGCCCATCAACATTGATAGCAACCTTTTTTCCAAAAAACTTTGCAAATAATGCTATGGGGCTATTTGCAGCGTTAAACATAAGTATGACGTCCGGACTCCAACTTAATGTAAATAAAACACTGAAAAAAGTATGGGAGAAAGTATCGCTAATCTTGCCCCTAATGGAGATAGGGTATATGAGTTTTATTCTGGGATGGATATTTGGTTTGTCAGGATATAAATATCTTCTGCAACTTACAAGGACCTTATGCCCTTTATTTGCAAGATATTCTGCAATTTTTTCAGCACACGTTTCAAAACCACCATATCTGGCTGGTATTCCTCTTGTTCCAATAATTGCAATCTTCATCTTGATAATTATATCAAAGAAAGAACATTTTTGTACACTTGGATGGTTTTCATTGCACACTCGTGCCAGGTAAATTTTTTTACCAACATGAGTCCTTTTTCCCTCAATGTATTTTGAAGATTAGTATCATGACAAATCTTTATGATATTTGAGGCTATTTCTTCATAGTTCTCAGGATTAACATGAATGGCTGTGTCCCCGGTGACCTCTGGAAGCGAAGAAGTATTAGACGTAATAACAACACATCCGCAAGCCATTGCTTCCAGTGGCGGGAAACCGAATCCTTCATAAAAAGAAATGTAGATAAAAACTTTTGCTCCGGAGTAAAGGGAGACAAGGTCTTTGTCGTCGATATATCCTGTTAGTATAATTCTGCTGTTGAATCTTGAGTTTCTTATTTTTGAAAAAATTTCATCATAAAGCCAAAGTTTTTTTCCGACTATAACCAGATTACAGGGAAAATTTTCGTTTTTTTCAAGTACCTTGGTAAAGGATTCAATTACCCCTTTAAGATTTTTCCTTGGCTGAAGATTTGATACTGTAAGAATATAGGGTTGACGGATTCCATACTTGGCAAGGGTTTCTTTAATCTCCTTCTGGCCTGCAGGCTTAAATTTATTAGAAATTCCATTATAAATTACACATATTTTGTCCCGCTTAACATTATAAATGTTTAAAATCTCCTTTTTTGAAAACTCAGATACAGTAATAATCTTTTTTGCTTTCTTAATTGATAAAGGCATCATGAGGTTCATTTTTAATCTTTCATAGATTGGAAAAAACTCGGGATGTGTAAAATAAGAGACATCATGGAGTGTTATTACTGATGGAATGCCTATGTGTGGCGGAAGATGATATTGGGTATGTAAAAGGTCAAGCTTTGATTTCTTTGCATTTTTTGGTAAATCAAAAAACAATCTTTTTATTGGGTTGACTGATACTCTCTCAATTTCAAATGATTTGTTCCCCTTTAAAAAATCAGGAATTTTTGCTTTGTGATTGAAAAAGATCGTAAAACTAAGTCCACACGTTTCGATTTCAGAAAGTCCCTTCAAAAGTCCCTCAATGTATCTTTCGTTTCCTCCTTGTTTCAGACCAATAGCGTGGGCATCAATGCCTATTTTTTTTTGTTTCATTTAAAATTTTTGCGTAAAGTTGTAGGTACTTTGATGCTGTGTTTTTGATATCGAAATTTTTTTTCACATGCATGGAAGATGCCTCTGACATGCTTTTTAATAAAATTTCGTTCGTTATTAGTTTTTTTATTGTCTGTGCCATGATGGAAGTATCGTTACCAGGTATTAAAAACCCGGTTTTCCCATTTATAACCTGTTCCTTTATTCCACCTGCTGAAAAGGCAACAACAGGCGTACCGCAGGCCATCGCTTCTGTTATTGCCAGGCCCCATGTTTCATATTCCGCAGTGCTTATGTAGATATCAGCTGCGCGATAGAATTCTGCTACTATAACATCGTCATTTATAAAAGGTATAAATCTTATTTCTACATTTCCATGGAATTCAGTTTTTCCTTTTTCACCAAGGCAAAGAATTACAACGTTATCTCCAAGATGCATATCCTTCAATATAAGAGCAACCTTTCTTAAGTTTTTGAAATTTTTGTATCTATTGGTTTTCAAATCTCTTCCAGATGAAAGTAAAATAACTGCATTTTCTTGAAGGTTTAATTTTCTCCTTGAAGCCTTTTTGTTTCCTGGCTTAAAAACAGAAAGGTTGACTCCGTTATTAATTACTTCCAAACCTCTTACAAATTTCTCCACAGGCGATTTTCTTACAATTTCCATTGCCCACTGAGACGGTGTGCAGACGTATGGTCTGATTTTTTTGATAACTTGAATCTTTTCTTGTAAATTTTTCCGAATGCCGTATCTTACAATAAAGGATGGAAACCATGATTCCGGACAATCTTCACATCCAGTTTTCCATTTTTCACAATTACCTGGTTGTATGCATTTGCCGGTTAATAACCACATATCGTGAAGTGTGATTAGCACTGGAAAGCACGTGTAGGCGTAAAAAAGAAGATATGGATTGATAAATCTGTTGTGAAGATTATGGAAATGTAGTATATCGGGTTTGAAGTGTAACCTATCAGCTATTATTGCGTCAAAATTTACATAATTCCATGTTTCACGTCCAGTAAATATCTTCCTAAAGGTGCCGGGTTTTTCAAATTGCCTGAGTAATTTTTTTAAATAATTTTCCCTTGAATATCTCTGATTTATTTTGTGAAAAAATTCATAAAAGGCAGAAATTCTTGGTTGAGGGAACTCCATTACGAACTGATAGTTTGATATTTTACGATTTACAAAAAGAAAGGCTTTATGTCCCACTTCATTGTAAATAGAACAGAGGGAACAGACGATTTTTTCTGCCCCACCATGAATGTCGTATGGATTTATCAAAAGAATATTCATAGGTTTAAATATTTGCTTATCGCCATTTCTTATTAATTATAATAAATTCAGTGCAGAAGTGTAAAATTGATGAAAATATGTACTGATAGGGTTTTTAAAAACTTATCTTTGTCTGTTGCGTGATGGGTACTTAGTTATTTACTGCAAGTCAAATTTAGTTTATAATATTTTGTAGGGGGTATAGCTCAATGGGAGAGCGTCCGCCTTGCACGCGGAAGGTTGTCGGTTCGAATCCGATTACCTCCACAATTTAAAAAAGGAAACATTACCCATGGAACCTACCAAAAAAACCTCAAGAGCTTTGGAAGAAATTATGAGTTCTGAAGATATAAATAATATCTTTATTCCGAAGCTCAAAGAACTTTCTTCAAGTTTTTTTGATATAGCTAAATATTTTATTGAGCATAAGAGTTTTTGCAGTAAAGAATTTTTTGTAACATTTACAAAAGAAAGCGACAAAATAGAGGGTTTTCTTGATGATCATGGCGCGGGTAATAACAAGACCTTTTTTTATTTCCGAGAATTGATTGCGGCTATAAGATGGTTTACTCAAGCAATTTTTCAAAATCTACATATTATTTCAAGATACGAATCCTACTTTCTCAATCTTTCATTGGAGAAAGAAAAAGAGTTTTTAGATACATTGAAAAACAATTTGAATTTTTTGGTCGAAACATTAACAATTTTTTGCCGTGAAATACTTGTCGAAGGAAAAATTCTAAATATTCTTCCTGAAGCAGATGTCAATAAAAGTGGTTTTGTCAGCTTTGAAATTCCTTATAGGAAAATGCTCCCTTCTGATCTTGAACAGCAAGATGTTGGTGATAGAGACCGTCTTATAAATTTTCTGTTAAAATTTCTTGATCTGGGTCAGGATCTGGAAATGTTCTCAAGCGACCATAATCTAGAGTCCTATATTACTGAAGAAACACTTGAAAATTTCAGATCTAGGTATCACAGGCTACAATCAATATATGATACCTATATTGGAAATACGGACATAGCAGATCAACTGCGAAGTCTTGCATCTTTACGTGGTCATATTTCGGTTAATCTTCATCTTTTTGAAATGGCGCGTTCTCTTATTCATTTTTACGAAAGACACACAGAAAGATTAACAAGAATTTCCGAAGAAAAACCGGGTTTAAGAGAGATTCGTTTTAATGACATTAGGAAATGTGTTGAGCTTTTTATACTTCCTTTTGTTGTTTTTTTTGCCAGGACTGGTAAGAATCTTGCTGAACAGATATTTCAATCTCTTGGGACAGACCCTGACGAATATGTGCTTGAAACAATATCTTTTGTAATCTCTCCTTATAGAATTGAGGATTTTCATTTAAGGCCAGTAATGCCGGTGACACAAATTGCTGCAAAATACTCCGCTAATATTGACCTTTATTTCAACAGAAAAAGATATGATTTGAAAAGCCCTCTCGAAATGGCGATGGCAATTCCGGACATTCGTGAAAGACTTGCAATAGAAAGTGTTCGTTTGATAGTGAGGGGTCCTAGAAAAGCAACAAGAGAAATCCTAGAGTTTTTTACACAATGTTGTGGTGCGATTCCAGAACAACAACTGATTAAGAAATAGTTTCTTGGAAAAACGTCATTTATTTACTATTAAAATCCTTTCTATGTAAATATTTCTCATATTATTTTGGAGTCTTGACTACTGTATAAATATACAGTATAATAATTCAAAAAGGATGAATCTATGAAAAAAATAACACTGCGTCAGGCTGAAATATTAAAATTTATCAGCAGTTATATAAAAAATAATGGATATAGTCCTTGCGTGGAGGATATCAGACTATATTTTGGTTTCAAAAGTCCAAATGCTGTTACATGTCATCTCAAAAGTCTTATAAGAAAAGGATATTTAAGTAAAGAATTAAATAAGGCACGCTCCCTAAAAATAAACCTTCCATTTTTTGTATCAGGTATACCTGTACTTGGTAAAATTGCAGCAGGAAAACCAATCATCGTTGAAGATTTTTCTGGAGATTTTCTTTTCTCTCAGGATGAAATAAAGGATGTTTTCGCTCTGAAGGTCAAAGGAGATAGCATGCAGGATGCTCATATTTATGATGGGGATTATGTTATTGTTAGAAAAAATATTGAAATTAATAATGGTGATATTGTTGCAGCTCTGGTTGGTGAAGAAGCAACAGTAAAGTATTTCAAAAAAGTAAGGAGTAAAATTTTTCTTGTTCCAGCAAATCCATCTTATGAGATTGTGGAAATAAAAGAAAATTTTATTGTCGGTAAGGTGATAGGAGTTTACAGGAAAATAAAGTGATTATTACAGATGTGAATGAACATATAAAGGTTAAGCTAATAATGGGTAATGGCACTATTAAAATTGTTTCATTGATATGGAATAATAGGGTTATTCCTGTTGAAAAAATAACATATCGCTGGGTTACAAAGGAAGGCATTTATCCTATTTTTCATTTTGCAATATCATCTGGAGCCAATATTATGGAGATTCATTTTAATCCAGTAAAACTTCAATGGAAGATCGATAGAATTCATATGGAAGGTTGAAGTGAAAAAAATAATTGTTCATATTGATATGGATGCATTTTTTGCGTCAGTTGAACAGGCATTAAATCCTTTGTTAAAAGGAAAACCTGTGTTTGTTTCAGGTAATACTGCCAGGGATTCTGTGATTGCTGCCTGTTCGTATGAGGCAAAAAAATATGGTGTAAAATCAGGAATGAGTGTATATGAGGGATTAAATCTATGTCCTAATGCAGTAATTGTAAAAGGAAATCCTGAAAGATACATTGATACATCAAAAAGAATTTTTAATATTCTGCAAACTTTTACAGAAAAGGTTGAGCTTTATTCTATAGATGAAGGATTTCTTGAAATTACACTTGATGATGATTCTTATGAAAATTTAGAAAAATTAGGTCTTTCTATAAAAAAAGCAATCTATGAAGAAACCTCCCTCACCTGCTCTGCTGGTATTTCCTGCAACAAGACTGTTGCAAAGATTGCATCTGATTTATGTAAACCTGATGGTATTATGATAGTAAAAGAAGAACAAATTCCTGAATTTATGGAAAATTTACCTGTGGAAAAGGTGCCTGGGATAGGTCCCAGGATGGCTGAATCTCTTACTTTAATGGGTATTGAATTTTGTGGACAGGTAAGGAAGATCCCGGTGTCTTTATTCAAAAAGAAATTTGGTATTAAAGGAGAAGAAATTTGGTATTTATGCCAGGGTTTTGGAGATACAAGTGTAACTGTTCAATCGCCTCAACCAAAATCATTCGGTCATTCATATACTTTAATGGAGGATACAGATGATATAGATCTTTTATTAAGTGTTTTATGTAGATTATCTCATCAGGTTGGAATGAGGATGAGACAAGAAGATTACTGTGGCAATGTAATTGTTTTAACTTTGAGATATAGCGATTTTACATCATTTACAAAAAGGAAAACTTACCCATTCTGGTTTAATGATGATCAGACGATATTCAGAAATGCCAGCTCTATTATGATAGAAGAATGCTTTAAAAAAATAAGACTTATTGGGGTTAGTGTCTTGGGTATACAAAGAAAATATCAAATGTCAATATTCAGAAATGAAAAAAGAGAAAAAATGTTAAAAGCAATGGATTCAATAAACAAAATTTATGGAAGAGACACAATTTTCCCATGTTTAATGCTTTATGAAAAGATGAAATACAATCCCGTAAAGAAAACGCATGCTTTTATGTTTGGTGAATTAAAGAAAATTTCTACTCTGATACCAGAACAGCCGGTATAAAAGGCGCAAACTCACCTTTTTTCAATCTTTCTGGTTCCACAGCTTCAGCGTGTCCATCCAAAAAAAGGATGTTTGCTCTTTGATTATGCCGGCAGTGAATTACATAATTCTTACCTTTAGATTCTTCAAAGAACCACATTTCTCTCTGGATATTGGTTGCCCACGAATCAGCCAGCAGTATAAAATCCTTAGGCGGTTTTTTATACTTTTCAGGCAGTTCAGCAATCTTTACAAAACTCCTTGTCCAGCTTCCATAACAGAAGCTGATAGAAACTTGCTGTGGTTCGATGGAAGGACAATGGACAATTCTTTTATCTGTTATGTATTTGTAATAACCCATCAGCACAGTTGTCCATATCCTCGGGTAATCTGGTTGTCTCGGGTTTTCATTCGGGACAAGATAGTCATTAAAATCAGCCGCGTACATCATGTGTGCCATATGGCATTGTTTTAAATTGCTTATAAAGAGTGTTTGATTTTTTTCCATTAGAGAAAAGCATAAATATTCCTGTTGGGATTTTTGCAAAATTACTGCTGATGGAGAAAAATGGAAGATTAATGTTGGGAGAAACAATCTTACAGGGCCTATTGAAGAACGGGTTTCATGCTGGCCAAGAATCAAAAAGTCATTTCATGAAATAGACAATTTTGGAACACTTGTTTTTAAAAAGGATTTGCTTGATGCAAGGACAGCAAAAATTAAGGAAGATATGATAAATCTTTCACGATATACTACTCTCAAAAAAAGAATAATTGACCTTGCTGATGCTTATAGGAACGACTATATGAAGTATCTTGAAAAAGCAGATGCTATTCCTTCTCTTTCTGCAGATGCAAAACATCTTAAGGGGGTCTGGATTACTGTTATTGATTATTATGAGAAAATAAAAGGTGAAAAAAATTTCAATAGAAAATTTATAAAACCGAGATTATGAATTTGGATGAATTTTTTAAGGTAATTCTTGATTCTGATGGTGATGAAATTTGTAAACTTTTCCGATTTCGTTTTCAAAGATAATGCAGAAAATTGATGGATGTAAATTTGCCCAGGTTTCTTCAATAAATGGTTCTGGACTTCTTTTTTTTATCACCAGTAGCTGTACTCTATGTTTTACCAGTCCTTCAAACCATATTTTAAAATCTGGTGATGATCGGTACAAAGACTCAAGTTTTTTAAAATCATAGGGAGAAAAAAATTCACTTTTATCAATTAAATATTCATGAATTAGTGTTTCTTCTAGTCTGTTCACTGGTTGATAATACACAAAGTTTTCAAGATCTTTGCCATAAAAAGGAAAAATGAAGAAGTCTCCTACATATGCGATTGCTTTTTTTTGTCCAGGTTTATAAGAATCAACAAAGCTCCAGACTTCTGCTTGCTTTCCATAAAAAATTTCGAAGACTTTCATCCTTGTATTTTTATAGAATTGGATATTTGAAAAAAAAATAAAAATTAGCGTAGTTGAAGTAATTAGTGATGTAGCGATTGAAATTTTTCTTATTTTTTCCTTTTGTGAAAAAAGTCCTAAAAGCAGTGGAAAGATGAAAAGGAATAAAAAAAGGCTCATAAGAGTTAATATTGGATGTGAAAAGGAAAAATGGGAAAACATAATCAAAAATAAAAATTTTGCAATATCTGAAAATTTTTGAGTATATCCATCGGTTATTTTGTCGAAAAGGATTGCGAAACTTGAGCAGAAAAATCCGTATATAATTAACAGATGTCGCATCTGGTAATAATACGTAGGAAAAACAAAAACATATGCAAGAATAATGATTATTGGAAGAAAAAGAAAATAACAGAATTTTTTATTTACTCTGCAAATTGTCAGTCCTACAAGCCAGACTGAAGTAAGAAACATAAAAATTTCAGAAGGAGCGTCAATTTCATAAGGGGAGAGTATTGTTTGGAAAAAATGCCGAAATTTTGTAATAAGACTTTCTTCGGGGAAGGTGTAAAGCCCGTTTAAATTGAACATCAAAAAGGAAATTTTTGCAGGATAAAGCGGATTTCCTGTTAGTATCCAGCATTGAATATACCACCAAAAGCCTGTTAATACAAAAAACAATAATCCCATCATGTATACCCAATATTTTTCTTTTGGTTTTGTTTTGTTAAAAAACAATAGAGGTAATGAAAAAATCAGAAAAATTAAACCCAGTGTTTTTGTTCCCACAAGCATTCCAGCGTTAATGCTTGCAAGAATAATTCCATATTTTTTATGTAAAGATAGTAAAAAATAAACAGTTGAAAAATAAAAGGCAACCAGCATCAGATCAACAAAAACAAGTGTTACTTGTTTCAAAATTGGTTTTATGATTATGAAAAAGATGGATGCAAAAATTGCTGAATTTTTGGAAACATTAAATTTTCTGAGAATTAAATAAATTGCGCATCCAGCATATAAAGCAAAAGGCAATTGAACAAGATTTACAAATATGTCAGAAGCAAATATTAAAAAATGCATCAGGTAAAAAAGATCACCTGTTAATGGATAGTATGACATGGCAATATCTGAGAAATAAATAGGGATACGCTCTAATCTGCCTGTTTGAAACCACCTGGCAGAAAAAGGAAGGTGATAATAAATTCCATCAGTCGTTATCGGCGGAAGATTTCGCTGTAATAAAACAATGTTGATTAACCAGGACAAAAGAAAAGCTCCAACGCACAATGCATAAAAATCTGGTTTTTTTTTTTGGTATTTAACAAAAAGATGGAACTTCTGCTGTCTTTTTAGTTTTAGTAACGTAAGAATTATTAAAATTATCGATAAAAAAACCACTAAAGAGGTTTTCGTTGCACAGTTGAGAAAGCCTAAAATGGTTAAGCTACCTGTAATAATGCCATAAAAGACAGTAAAAAATACGAGAATATTTTCGGCAAGGTTTCGGAAACCTAAATGGGTTATTACAAGTAATGTGTTAGCAACCAATAGGCTCAGAATTAGAATAGACATTACAATAGTTCAAAGCTGTCTTTTAGTTGTATTTCTTTACTTTCCTCACTAATATCATATCAAAGGTTGTTTTTAAAAATCTGCAATAACAATACTATGACAAAAATGTTAGCAATATACCATCTGTGCGGAGGGGGTGGGATTCGAACCCACGGTACCGCCTTTCGACGATACAACGGATTAGCAATCCGCCGCACTAGACCTCTATGCGACCCCTCCGAATAAAAAATATTTTATCATATCTTGATGGGTTATCCCAATATCCTGAATTTATGATTTGTCGTATAATAATACGGTTATGATTGGCGAAAAAAAATTTTTTTTATGGGTTTTGATTTTTTCTTCCTGTATAAGATTACTATTTGCCAGTTTGGTCCCTATTACTGGTGATGAGGCGTATTTTATTGTTTGGGCAAAGCATCTGAATTACGGCTACTATGAACATCCACCAATGATTGGCTGGATTATGTGGCTGTTATCGTTTTTGGGAGATAACATTTTTGTGTATAGAATTTTTCCTCTAATTTCTGTCCCTATAATAGCGCTGCTAATGGTAAAAATTTTGCAGGAATTTGATGAAAAAAAGGCATACCTTTGTGGTTCTGTTTTTCTTTTATCGCCAGTCAGCATACTTAATGTTTTGAGTGTGAATGATGTTCCTTTGATTTTTTTTACATTCCTTTCAGGTTTTTTTTTCTATCGGGCAGTTAAGAAAAATAAAATAACAGATGCAATTCTATCAGGTTTTTCTGGTGGTTGCGCGTTTCTTTCAAAATATTTTTTTGTGTTGTTCATCCTTGCATTGCTTGGTTTTTGTACAATTTCAAGAAAAAAAGAATTATGGAAAGTCTTTTCATTTTTTATGTTTGCTGCCCTTCCCTTGATGTTTATCAATCTGCTCTGGAATTACAATAATTGCTGGTTGAATGTAATGTTTAACCTTTTTTTCAGAAACAAAAATCTATCAATAGATTTTGCAAATGTTTTTATCTTCATAATTGAACAGATTTTTCTGATGACACCTTTTCTTGCTTTCGTATTTTTTAAGGATAGGTTTTTCTGGAGAAAGGTTAAAGAAAATAAAAATATCATATTGTTCTGGTATTTTTTTATTGTTCCTCTGGTATTTTTCTCAATCCTATCATTGACAAAAAAGATTGGGCTTCACTGGATGGCTTCCTTTTATCCTTTTTTCTTCATACTTTTAATTTTTTCCAACGAAAAGATTATAAAAAAAGCAATAAGATACAACGTTTATTTTTCCGTAATTTTTTCAATTCTTGTGATGACGATTGTTTTTCTACCTGTTGAAACCTTCCGTTCATTAAAAAAATACCCTGAAATAGTGATGTTTATGAAGCCTGTCGATTTGTGTAAAAAAATTTGTGAAAGAGCAGATGACAGAATATTAGCTTCAACCGGATATACTGAAACGTCGGTATTTTCTTATTATTGTAATCGCGAATTTGTTTTATTTGGTTCAATGTCAAGAAGCGGAAGATATTTTGATTTTATATCAGACTTTAGGGACTATGATGGCAGGAATTTTTTAATAGTATCTCTCAATGAACGCGATACTAATAGATTTGCAGAGTTATTTAAAAAAATTAATGTAGAAATTATTGAAACTTATGGTGCAAGATTTTTTTTCATATACGGAGACTCCTTTATTTTCAATAATTATCGTGAATTGTTTTTGAGAAAACTACTTGATGCATACTATTCTTTTCCTTTTTGTTTTCCTTCCGGACGCAATTTTTTCAGAGAGAGGTATTTTCCTGAAAACTTGTTTTCTAAATAACTGATTTTTCTTTGTTTTAGGTGATTTAATAGAAACAATTTTTGTTTGACTTTAAATTTTCTAAATGCTATAATTTATGTATAAAACTGGAGGCAAATGTTATGGAAAAAAAGATTGATGGTAGATATGATGCGACAAAGATCCAGGTACTTGGAGGAATAGAGGCAGTTAGGAAAAGACCCGCAATGTACATTGGTGATACTTCTGTTTTTGGTTTGCATCATTTGGTTTATGAGGTTGTTGATAATAGTATTGACGAAGCGATGGCTGGATACTGCACTGAAATTTCTGTTGTGATTCACGTTGATAATAGTGTTTCTGTTTCAGATAATGGAAGGGGAATACCTGTTGACATCCATAAGACAGAGAATAAACCTGCTGTTGAAGTTGTCCTTACGATGCTTCATGCAGGTGGTAAATTTGACAAAAAAGCATACAGGGTATCTGGGGGATTGCATGGTGTTGGGGTTTCGGTTGTTAATGCCCTTTCAGAATGGCTTGAAGTTGAAATAAGAAGAGATGAAAAAATATATCATCAAAAATATGAAAGAGGCAAGCCTGTTTCCGAACTTACAGTGGTTGGTAAAACAAAAGAAACTGGAACAACCGTAACTTTTAAACCGGATTCTGAAATCTTTGAGACCATTGAATTTGATGACAACATTCTTGCCAGTAGACTGAGGGAACTTGCTTTTTTAAACCCACAGGTAACGATAAAATTCGAGGATGAAAGAAAATCAAGAAGCGAAATTTTCAAATTTGAAGGTGGCTTGGTTTCTTTTGTAGAGTTTTTAAATAAAAACAAAGTTGCCATCTTTAATCCACCCAACTATTTTAGGAAAGCAGAAGGGGATATGGAAATTGAGGTTGCTTTTCAATATAATGATGGCTACAATGAAACAATACTTTCATTTGTCAACAATGTAAATACAAGAGACGGAGGTACACATCTTACAGGATTCAGAGCTGGCCTAACTAGAAGTATAAATGAGTATGGAAAGAAAAACCAGTTATTAGATTCTAATACCACGTTGGGAGGTGAAGATGTTAGAGAAGGTCTTACAGCAGTTATAAGCCTGAAAATTCCTGATCCTCAGTTTGAAGGGCAAACCAAGACTAAGCTTGGTAATTCCAATGTAAAACCTTTTGTTGAAAGCATTACTTTTGACAAAATTTATACTTTTCTTGAAGAGCATCCTGACGCTGCAAGAGATATTTTAAATAAAGCCATTACTGCTCTAAAATCAAGAGAGGCAGCAAGGAGAGCAAGGGATTTAACAAGAAAAAAATTGGCTGAGGGTGCAGAACTTCCAGGAAAGCTTGCAGATTGTTCTTGTCGTGATCCAAAATTGCGGGAGCTTTTCATTGTTGAGCGAGACACTGCAGGTGGTAGTGCCAAACAAGGACGCGATAGGACATTTCAGGCCATTCTACCTTTAAGGGGAAAGATTATAAACACTGAAAAGGCAAGGCTTGATAAGGTACTAAGTAATAATGAAATAAGAATGACAATCAGTGCTATAGGGGCTGGGTATGGTGAAGATTTTGACATTTCGAAAATTAGGTACAACAAGATTATTATTATGACTGATGCTGATGTTGATGGCGCTCATATTCGAACCCTGCTTTTAACATTTTTTTTCAGGCAGATGCCAGAATTGATAAAACAAGGTTATTGCTATATAGCGCAGCCGCCCCTATATAAGATAAAAAAAGGAAAAAAAGAAGCCTATATCGAAAGTGAACAGGAAATGGAGGAAATACTTCTTAACCTTGGAAGTGAAAAATTAGAAGTTAAGGTAGCTTCTTCAGGAAAAATTCTTTCTGGTATTGAGAATAAAAGATTGGCAAGACTTTCAAAACGCTTTAGCGAATTGAACAAGATGTTAAAAAAGCGGGGAATTGATATCGAAAAATACTTTTCTTTGGTCGATACAAAATCCGGGGTTCTTCCGAGTTATCTAGTAAAACTAAACGGGAGAGAATACTATTTCTTTACTGACAAGGAACTTTCACAATTCATGGAAAAAAACCAGCTTAATAATCAGAATCTTTTTGTGGGAAATTATCAATTGATAGAAATATTTGAAAGAAGAGAGTGTGAAAAACTCATTGCTGAGATCAGGAATCTGGGTTTGTCAAAAGAATTCTGGAAGGAGACATTTGAGGTTTTACTAGATGGGGATAATGAAAAAGTAGCATTTGAACAGGTATTTGATATTGTTAAAGAAAACGGAAAAAAAGGTGTTACAATTCAGAGATATAAAGGGCTTGGAGAAATGAATCCAGAACAACTCTGGGAAACTACAATGAATCCTGCAACAAGAAGATTGTTGAGGGTTTCTCTTGAAGATGCAGCAAAAGCAGAAGAGATATTTACAATTCTCATGGGTGAGCAGGTTGAACCCCGTAAGCAATTCATTCAAGCCTATGCCCTTGAAGCAAGGAATATTGATATCTAAGGAGGAATCGTGGAAGTAAAAGACAAAAAGGAACAACCAAAAGAAAAAATAACAACCATTGGAATAGATGTTGAAATGAAAAATTCTTACCTTGATTACGCTATGAGCGTAATAATTGGTAGGGCTTTGCCTGACGTAAGAGATGGGTTGAAACCTGTTCATAGAAGAATACTTTATGCGATGATGGAACTAGGTTTAGAGCCCGGCAGACCTTATAAAAAAAGTGCTCGTATCGTTGGGGAGGTAATGGGTAAATATCATCCACATGGAGATTCGCCAATTTATGAATCAGTGGCAAGAATGGCACAAGATTTTACTCTAAGATACCCTCTTGTTGATGGTCAAGGTAATTTTGGCTCCATTGACGGAGATCCTCCTGCAGCCATGCGTTATACTGAAGCAAGGTTAAGACCACTTGCTATGGAAATGCTTTCTGATATTGAAAAAGACACAGTTGAATTTATGCCAAATTTTGATGAATCTCTTGTGGAACCAGTGGTCTTACCAAGCAAGGTTCCTAACCTTTTAATAAATGGTTCTTCAGGTATCGCGGTTGGTATGGCTACAAATATTCCACCTCATAATCTTGGTGAAGTTTGCGATGCTTTGATTATGTTGATAAAAAAACCGGATTGTACCACAGAGGATATTATGAAATTCATTTCTGGACCTGACTTTCCAACTGGTGGGATAATATGCGGAACACAAGGAATTGTTGAAGCATATAGCAGTGGAAAGGGAATTATTACAATAAGGGGAAAGATCGAAATAGAAGAGGCTAAGAACCATGACAATATTATTATAACTGAAATACCATACGAAGTTAATAAAGCAACACTGGTTGAAAATATTGCTAAGCTTGTTGAAGAAAAAAAGATAGGCGGCGTTAGTCATGTTCGTGATGAATCTAGTAAAGAGGGTATAAGAATTGTATTGGAAGTAAGAAAAGGTGAAAATACAGATATAATCATTAATCAGCTTTATTCGAATACCCAGCTTCAGACAACCTACGGAATAATAAATCTCGCTCTTGTAAACAGACAGCCTAAGCTTCTCACTCTGAAGGAAATGCTTGAGTTATTTCTTGAACACAGAAGGAATATTGTTATAAGAAGAACTCGGTTTGATTTAAAAAAGGCTGAAGAGCGGCATCATATCTTGCTTGGGTTGAAAATCGCTGTTGACAACATAGATAAGGTAATTGCTTTAATAAAAAATTCTGGTAGTGTTGAAGAGGCTCGAGATAAGCTTATGAAACAATTTAATCTCAGTCAGAAGCAGGCGGATGCAATTTTAGCTTTGCCCCTTGGAAAACTTACACGACTTGAAAGAAATAAAATAGAAGAAGAGTTAAAGGATCTCAGCAAAAAGATAGAAGAACTAAAGGCAATTCTGGCCAGTAGAGAAAAGGTGGATGCCATAATTGAAACTGAACTAAAGGTTTTGAAAAATAAATATGGTGATGAAAGAAGAACAGAAATAGGTTCACCAATAGAAGAACTGAGTGATGAAGATCTTATTATACCTGAAGATATAGTCGTAACAGTGTCAGCACGTGGCTACGTTAAGAGACTTCCGCTTGAAACCTATAGAAGACAGCGACGCGGAGGAAAAGGAATTTTAGGAGCAGGAACAAAGGAAGATGATTTTGTTAAGCATGTTTTTGTTTGTTCAACTATTGATCAGTTGCTGATATTTACGGAAAATGGAAGGGTACACTGGTTAAAGGGGTATTTGATACCAGAGGCAAGTCGGGTTGCAAGAGGCAAACCTCTTGTTAATCTTTTAAGAATCCAGAACGATGAAAAAATTGCTGCAGTGATACCTGTTTCTAGTTTTTCTTCGGGACAATTTGTTCTTATGCTAACAAAAAATGGTGTAGTTAAGAAAACTCCATTACAGGCGTATAGCAAACCAAGACAAGGTGGAATTATAGGGATTTCCCTCAAGGATAACGACAGATTAATCGATGTTAAACTTACTGATGGGAGCAAGGATATAATGCTCTTTACAAAGCATGGTTTTTGTATCAGATTTAGTGAACAAGAGGTAAAACCTATTGGAAGAACTGGTATGGGGGTTATTGGGATAAGGTTTAAAAATCCTAAGGATGAAGTTGCCTGCGGACAGGTATTTACTTCTGAAAATCCCACAGAAGAAATTTTGACAGTTTCAGCAAATGGTTATGGAAAGAGGACACTTGTGAAATATTACAGGAAACAGAAAAGGGGAGGTAAAGGTGTTATTGATATGAAGGTGAATGACAAGACCGGCTATGTTGTGAAAACCAAGATGGTGAAAGAGGATGACGAAATTATTGTTATGACCATGGGTGGAATGACAATAAGGTTGCCTGTAAACGAAATCAGAAAAGTTGGTCGCAGTACGCTCGGTGTTAAACTCATCAATCTTAATGAAGGGGATCGTATTGCAGATGTCGCGATCGTCCGAGAGACTGAAGAAATTTGAATATATTGACCATCCTGCTGATATTGCTTTTAGGGTCTATGGAAGGACATTGGTATCACTTTTTAAAAATGCAGCACAGGCAATCTATGACATCCTAAAACCACATAAAAGTTCCTGTAAACGCGTGTACATTAAAAAAGATCAGATTTCCTCAGATTCATTGGATGGGCTTCTCGTTCTTTTTTTAAATGAAATACTTTATCTTGCCCTCGAGAAACATTTGATTTTTACTAAGATTTTGATTAAAATAAGTTGGTCTCGCATACCAAATATACTCAAATACGAGATGATAGGCCATAAAATTGACGATGTGGCAAGAGAAATAAAAGCAGTTACGTATCACAATCTGAAAATTAGAAGGATAAGCAATTACTATCAGGCCGATATTATCGTTGACATTTGAAAGGGGGCATTGTGAATCAGAAAGAATTAAAGATCTTTAAAAATGCGCTTCTGAAAGAGAAAGAAAGAATACTCAAAAGTATTACTCAACTAGAACAAAACACCCAACAGAGTTCACGAGGAAATATTTCCGAGGGCGCAGGGGTTCCGACTCATATCGCAGATTTTGGTACAGATGCTTTTGAAAAAGATCTTGATCTTAATTTGACCTCTTCAGAGCTTGAACTTTTGCAGAAAATTGAGGAATCTTTGAAAAAAATTGATGAAAAAAAATACGGCATATGTGATTCCTGTAAAAAACCTATTCCAAAGGCGAGACTTCGCGCAGTTCCCTATGCCAAATTCTGTATTAAATGCCAGAGGGTTCAAGAAAAGGAAGAAGGTAGACAACAAGGATAAAAAGATTGTTTTTTTTTATGTTGGATTTTCAATTGCTTTTATTCTGGATAGAGCAAGCAAACAAATAATTTTGTCAGTAATTCCTGAGAATTCGCATATTGAAATTTTTAGATTTTTTCGGATTACAAATATTAGAAACTCCGGAATATGTTTTGGCCTTTTTGATAATCCAATTTACCTACCGATATTTATCTTTACATCCCTCATTGCAATAGGGTTTATCATCTCATACGTTTATAAAAAAAGATCAGAACTACCATTACTTTCACTTTTTAGTTTTGGTATTATTGCCGGTGGTGTGCTTGGTAATTTAATTGATAGAATCATATTTTATGGGGTTATTGATTTTATAGACTTTCGGATTTGGCCTGTTTTTAATCTTGCGGACTCTTTTATTGTCCTTGGGGTTTTAACCCTTGTTATGATTTACTGGAGACAAAAAGATGCATCCTGTATGTTTTAAGATCGGCAATTTTGTTGTCTACTGGTACGGAGTTTTTGTTGCTATGGGAGTTATTTTAACTGCTTTTTTGTTTCAACGCGAGGCGAGAAAGAACGGTTATTCTGATGAGGTCTCGGGTAAAATTATATTTTATACTGTGCTGGCAGGTATCATTGGTGCCAGAATTGCTCATGTCTTTTCGTATTCCCATTACTATATTCGCAATCCCTTGGAAATTATAATGATTCGCAACGGAGGACTTGCAATCCAGGGCGGGATATTATTCGGGATGATTGGATTGATATTGGCTGCAAGAAAATTTGGCACAGATGTTATGAAAGTTTTAGATATGGTTGCAAAATACCTACCCCTTGGGCAGGCAATTGGAAGAATTGGTTGTTTTTTCCATGGTTGTTGTTATGGAAGACCTTCTGAAAAATGGTTTGCAATCAAATTTCCATTTTTGGAAAAGTCGGTTTACCCTACGCAGATCTATTACTTTATTGGGGATATTATCATCTTTTCCATTCTTTATTTTTTTGCCAAAGATAAGCAAAATGATGGAGAAATTACTGGTTGGTACTTTATTTTTATTGGCGCCTTCAGATACTGGATTGACCAATACAGGGGTGATTTGATACCCGGAACATTGGGGTTCTATCCTACCCAAATTTACGCAATATTATTTTTTCTTATAGGCGCACTTTGGATTTTTAGAATATCCCTGGTTAAAAAATAATCTGATATATTGTCTTTGCAATCAAGGCAATGGCTATTGAAACCATTCCTATTAGTCCAACTCCGCAGCTGTATCCTGCAAGGATTATTGGTGTATACCTTCTCCATGTCTCTGCACCAAATTTCTTGGCAAAATAAAATCTTCCCAACATTGCACCAAAGAAAAGAGGGATTGTTGAATGGGGCCATGCAGCAACCCCACCAATGAGTCCATAGAAGAAGGCAACAGGCATCTTGAGAAGGGTAAGAATCACATTCAGAACTATTGCGCCAGCAGCGAAAGATATAAAATAGAAAGGTTTAATTGCTTTGATCATATAGCTGGTTCCTGATTCTCCAAGTGTACTGCTAATCCATAGGCTTTGTGTTATTGCGTTAAGTGGCCACATTTTTTGAACATAAGGATACGTCGCTGATGGAATGGGCGATAGATGCCATATAATTGACCAGAAAAGAAAACTGCAAAAAAGCATTATTACTAGGGCCGTAAATTCTGCTTTATAATAGCTTGTAAATTTCGTTCTTGTCAGTTCAAGTTGTTTGAATGCCTGAGCCATTCCGCCGACGTCAAAATAGGGTATTGGAGAAAACCATATTGCTGCTCCTTTGTATCCGCTGAAAATGAAGCTTGCTTCTCGTACAAGGGGAAATGAAACTCCAGTGTGAACACCAGTAATTCCAAACATTCTTGCAGATGTGTAACTCAGAAATGGTGTCAGAATGAATCCAAAAAGAATGAAAATAAAAACAGGAAATTCAGGGACAAGAATATGGGTTAAGATTATAAAGCAAATTGTCGCTAATATCCACAATCCCAGGGCAACAGAGATTGGATAATCCCCCCTACCCTTTGGCAATTCTTCTTTTTTAGTTGTTTGTACCGTTTTCCTTCTTGCGGCAATCATTTTCCAAATCCCAAGCAGCCCTACACATATTCCACCACCGATAATCGCATTTATCCAAAAATCCATATTAACAGAGATTGAGGTTGGTACCACACTCATTCCTGGCTGCCAATTTTTAATAATTTTCGCTTGATACAAAATGGGATTGGCAACACATTGAGCTAGTATGGATGAAGTTAAAGATCCAACAACAACCCAGAATGGCAGGACAAATCCGGTAAGTATTGTTCCGAGGTCTGTTAAAAACCCAAACATTGCTGCTGGTGCTTTCGCGCCTATCTGTGCTGTAAAATCAACCCATGGTATTGGTATTAGTTGAAACGGTTTTGACATCAACAATCCAGTAACGGTCGGTATCACAACATAGAATGCTCCGAAAATTATGCCAATCATGGCGCTTATGCTAAAAATTCTCCATCTCCAGCTTTCCGTTTTTCCAGAAACCTCAGCAAGTGCAGTTGCGCCTTCTGAAGCAACCGGTGCCATTGGAAATGCAAGTTTTTCTCTGTCACTGGTGATTCTGAACATAACATAGCCCAGCGTAAATTGTGTAATCCTTATTAAGAAAGCAAAGACCACAATAATAATAATGGGTTTTATCCAGTCATGATGGAAGAAAGTTCTTTTTAAGATTGCTTCTGAATTCGCAGGTGGGACTACCCATGAGGGTATTTTATCGGTTATGCCAAATGAATGCGCATAGTGTGATTGAACAAAATACTGTCTCCATATCAACTCACCAAAGGCGCCACCGTGTATTGTAAGGCCAGCGGTTCCCAGTATTGTACCACCACCAGCAACAGCGCCAGCGAGAATGTAAAGTATGTAAACTTCTTGTTTTTTAAGTGGAACAAATGAGCGTTTGGCAATTTCAACAAGAAGTATTACAGTTACCCATTGGGCAGCCCCGCCCAATCCGCTGCCTGTGATTAATCCTAAATAGATTGCACCTGGAAGCATTATAAAACCAATGAAGATTGCTGCTATAACAGCCTTAATTCCAAATCCCTCCTGGAATTCTTCCAAAACCTCAGGTTTTAAATCGGGTATGTCTTTTTCTTTCATTTTTTCCCCTTTATGTTGTTGATAAGCCCAGGATTTTTTTACCCTGCTTTTCAAAATCCCTTTTTATCTCAATGCTTACAGTTCTCCAGATTAAGAACTGTTTTCGGATTCCATCTAAAAATCTTCTGTTCAGTCTTTTCCAGTCAGAGGATTCTCCGCTTTCTCTTGTTATTTCAAGGTTTATTGTATAAAAATTGTATTGCCCTAGAGGAGACATTATAAATTTTACACTCTGTGTTACCCCAAGATCAAAAGGAGCAAGGGTCACATTAGTTTCTATAATGTAGGTATGTTTTCCGGTTGGACTTTTTTCCACACTAAATTTTGTATCTTTAGTGTAAAAGTTTCCTAGAGAAACATCCTGATAGGAATTTAGGTACTCTGACAAAAACGTAGAAAGTCCTATGACCTCTATTTCACTTACTGTAAAAGGAAATTCAAATTTCCATAAGTCTCCTTTTGGTTCTGGAAGTATCCATCTACGCGTAACATCAGGAACTGCCATCTGGGATGCTTTTCTCGCTGGATAAAGCGTTGACAGCAATACTGTGATGATTATGATAATCGTGGCAAAAACAGCTGAAAGTGATGAATAGTTAAGTATTAGTCCTTTTAAAAGACCAGTAACTATGAGAAATTTTGTAACCATCTGACCTAGAAGATACCCCCCTACTGCCCCTAAAACTGCAAAAACACCAGCTTCAGCAAGATACAAAGATGCAACATGTACAGGAGCAAGTCCAACAGCGCTATATGTACCAATTTCTCTTAATCTTTCATATACGGAACCAAGCATTGTATTGAGCACTATCATTGCTGCGATAAGAATTGGGATAACCAAATTGCTTAAACCAGAAAGTGATGTAAGTCCAATGCTGCTGTAAACAGTTACTTTATCCTGATATCCGACAAAAAGTATAGCAGCAAGTTTTGAAATAAACGATTCAACTATCCCTTTGACATCCACACCTGGATAAAATCTTACTGCTATGGATTGGAGGGTACCATCAAGCTCTTTGATTGTGCTTATTGGAACTATGGGAATGTTTGCGGGTTCAATATGTATGAAGCTTTCAATTTTTTCCACTGAAGTTAAAACCTGTGCCTGTCGTTCCATTTTTATCTTGCCTAATTCCTTTGATGGAAGGGATGCAAAGTTAACAGGTGTTAGAATTTCATCATCAAGGTCTTTTAGTGTATTGAATTTTTCCGAATCAAAAATTCCTTTAACAAGGAATGTTTTTCCGTATATTATAACTTTCGCGGCTCCGACATCTGTTTCTTTTATACCAAGTTCCTTTGCAATTTTGTCGGGTAATATTATGACATCTGATTCACCTTGCTGAAGCCATGAGCCACTTTTCAGACACTTATCAATTTCAGTTACTTCCTTTTCTTCAGGAGTGAGGCCTAATAGACCAGATGCATAACAACTTTTTTCTCCAGCCTTAATTTCCACTGCAGTTTTATTTTCAAGCTCTTCATTTATGAACCAGTATCTCTGTGCTATAACACCATTTCCCTGAAAGTCATCAACTACGTATTTATATGCAATTTCTTGTAATGGACTCCATGCCCTATCTCTAAGTAATACTCCTTCATAGGATGGTTTGTTTGGTCTTATAATCTGATTAAACTTCATAAAGGACTTTATTGAGGTAAAAGATAGGACAGTGAATGTTAGTAATACCAGCGTTATTCCTGTTAGCATTGTTCTAATTTTCCTTCTTTTCATGTTCGCCACACCAAGAGAAAATGCTGTTCCAGTAGCAGCGATTCTTCCAACATCAGTCTGATAAACCCTGGCACCTTCCCTTTTCAATCTTTGCATCTGTTCTTCAAACTTTGAGGCAACAATCGATATTACGACGATTGAGAGTGCAAGTACAATGAATGCAAGCAATATCACTTCAGGAGCATTCGTCAACTTAAATGCGGGGTGAACCAGGCGCATTATCAGATAAATTAAAATAAAGATTGCTGCCATTCCTGCAATTCTTTTTTCAAGTTTTGCAAATCCAAAAAAGAGTCTTTCTCCAAAATATGCAAATGGCATCAACAAAAGGAAATAAAAAATGATACCTTTTATTACATCATTTGCAGTACTTTTAACATCAGGATATGCACGAGATTCTATCGCCTGAGACTGCCTTGCAAAACTAAGAAACATTTCCCAGTTTCGTTCTTTTTTTGCATCTTCTGCTTTTTTTAACAATTGTTTTGATTGCTGTTGTAAGGCATCAAGGCGTTCGTTTCTTATGTTATATCTTTTGAAATTTGCCACTCTGTATGCATCAAGTATTATCATATCTTTGGCTGCCTGATATTGTAGAGATTCAATCGTTTCTGTTGTATCGACTGGAAATCCTAGTCCTTCGGCTTTGTTTTTGTCCTGAGTTGTTGGTTCTGAATTGAGTAACAAAAGTCTTATACCCAGAGGACCTGACTGACCAATTATTTTTACATAGGTTTTTGGTTTTGCAAACACCACTCCAACGGGTTCTCTGTATGAAATCCAGCTCCAGGAAGAAAGGTCAGATGTTTCAAGGAAGTATGAATAGGCTTCTGGTAAACTGTTTGAAAGATCAAAGACATCAAGCTTATTAATGGCTGTTAGATAAAATGGATCAATAAGCCCTATCAAATTGATAGGCTTGCAATCAAACAACACTATCAACCACTTTTTATTCAGTACGTCAAGACCAACTCTGTTGGGATATTGTTCATTTCCATGAACACCAAAATCTGGTGCCATCACGATTTCGCCACTGGCTTTGTCAAATTT
>JAMWCC010000070.1 GCA_023818375.1 Candidatus Omnitrophota bacterium
AACTGGCTTTCCATTTTTCACAATCTCAAGAGATGATGAATCATCTCTGTGTGGTAGTATCACTGCTGGCAGTGTTTTTTTTTATCTTCCTGTTGTATTGTCTGCTTTTCGTTTTTTTCAACCACAGAACACTCATCTATAATAAGGACTGTTGGTTTTGAACTATTGTTCACATATATCTGAAAATCAAGGGCATTAACATTTTCACTTGATGGAATATCACAGGTAAATTCAATATCAACCCATTCAGAACCAGTGATATCAAAACTTTGGGATTTAGAAAAGAGAAACTGGTAGTTTCCCTTGTCATCAAGATGCCTAAACCTCACTTGCACATAAGGTTTTTCATCACCAGATATTCTCTTAACTTTTGCAGTAAAAGATACGGTCTTTCCCTTGAATAACTCAAAATCTTTTCTTATTAGATAAAAAGAAACAGAGAGAATTCTTTCTTTGCTACGGCTGCAATCAATTTTTAGTGCAGGTGGACTTTTAATAAAAATCTCATTCTCAAGTACAACAGAGCCATCTGTAAAACCTTTGGAAACAATGGGCCATGATTTTGTTGAAAAGAATTTCTTAAAATCAATTCTTGCCTGTCCATGAACGATATCAGAAAAACATGAAAGTAGGAAAATCAGACAAAATATTAGATTTTTCATATCTCCACCTTTTCTCAAAAAAATATGTTATTGTCCCCAACCCCACAAATAACTTTTTATGATTGTTGGATACGCAGGTGTCGTATAAGGAGCACACAACTCAGAGTAGTTCATTGCTCCTACATGACCATCAGCAAAACCAACATTTGCCATAGAAACATGCCTCAGATCTACCTTCGATTGTGCTGTCGTTAATTTTGAAGGGTCTATATCAAAGTTTGATACACCTGCTTTGTCATAACTATCGACAAATACAAGCGTATAATCGGGTTTCTTTATCTGCGCTTCCTTTTTCATTCCCGGCCTGTATTTATCAATAGAAGTTGGAGGATATCCTAATGCCGTTGTATCTTCTCCACCTACACCATACCTATTCATCCCATAGGATACATAAGCACTTGTTGTTGTACCAGGAATATATTTGTTTGCAACAGATGGACACAAAAAGATATTACTCCTGTTAAGGAGATACAAATACAGTCTACCGGTACCGGCGTCAAACCATGTTCTGTATCTTGCGCTGGTGTAAGGTATCAGAAGATATACCCAGTTTGTTCTGTCAGGATATCCCCATATTGTATATGGATTGCAAACAGGTAAATATCCATCATAGTTGTCAATATACAGCCGCCATGCCAAAAGAAGTTGCTTCATATTATTCATACACACTGCCTGTCTTGCTTTTTCCCTTGCCTTGCTCAAAGCAGGCAACAACATTGCTGCAAGAATCGCTATTATGGCAATCACAACAAGCAGTTCAATCAATGTGAACCCTTCTGACTTTTTTCTTTCCATTAGTCACCTCCTTTTTTCTGTTATTTCATGCGTAGATACAGAATTTTTTATATCCGTACCTTTTTATTTATCCCGCAGGTTTCTCTTATTACAAGTCTTGTCGGAACCACCACATCCTTGCTATTATCTTGCTTCCTGTAGCCTGAAAGTCTTTCAATAAGCAATCTTACCCCTGTTCGCCCCATTTCATCTGTTGATTGTTCTACGCTGGTTAAGGGTACTTCTAGGAATTTACCCACATCAAGATTTCCATATCCAATGAGCGCAATATTTTCAGGAACATTCTTACCTGCTTCCTTAATAGCATTATATGCGCCTATGGCAACTTCATCATTGCAAGCAAAAATCGCTGTTATTCCTTCCCTATCATTCATCAAAAACTTTTTTGTTTCATAGTATCCGCTTCTCATACTCCAGTCAGTAAACCTTATGTTTTTAAATTTATGCTGTATGTTATATTTTTCAAGTGCCTCAATGTATCCTGTCCTTCTATTGTCAGCGCTGCTATCTCCTTCTGGACCAGCAAGATGTAAAATATTTCGATGCCCCAGTTCTATAAGGTGCTCTGTAGCTAGAAAGCCACCTCGCCTGTCATCAGAAATCACTGTGTCAACCTTCAAGTCATCTATTTTCACATCCATTACCACCAGAGGAACTTTCTGAGAAATTTCCCTCAAAAACATGACATTTTCAACTGTGTAATAACTTGCTATCAGCAAAACACCTATATAAGAATCGTTTATTAATCTTTCAAAACATTTTTTCTCTTTAATTGGGTCTTCTTCAACACACTTTATAACCATATCAATGTCATAATCTTCAAGCACGCTTCCGGCAGCAGATATAATTTGCCAGTAAAAAGAATGTCTCATACTTGGAACGATCATTATCACCTTATTTGCACCATTGGTTTTCCTGCCCGCTGAAACTGGACTGTCAGCCACAAATGTCCCCTTGCCAGGAATCCTGTATATTAATCCCTCAACAACAAGTTCAACGAGTGCCTGCCTTGCTGTCATTCTGCTAACACCATACATACCAGCAATTTCTCCTTCGGAAGGAAGTTTTTCTCCCTTTCTAAAAACTCCAGTTAGTATTCTTGTTCTTATATCTTCTCTTATCTGCGTTGAGTAGTATATGGCAGGATTCTTTTTCATGCGTTTCCTCCCTTGTATAATATAATTATACCAGATTTTACAATTTGTCAAGAGTATGCTTTTGAATACTTGCTTTACCACAGTTAAATAATTGTGATGGTAATCGCTAATGTTTCGATTTGAATCGATTATGTTTTTGGCTAAAATATAACCACCCATGGACAAAACCCTATTTGATTACAAAAAAATTGATGATTTCATCGTAAAACATCTTAAAAAAAATAAGAACTACAACATTCTTAAGGTAGAGTTTCAATCTGCATTTCCTACCGGAATACCCATATGTGATAAAGTACAAGGACTATATTTTCGTGTAAATGACTCAAAAAAAGCAGTCATTGTGATTCACGGAATTTCAATGGTATCAACAACAAAGTATTTTTGCTGGAGACTTGCTACAAAAGGATTTTCAAGCTTTATGTTGATAATGCCTTATGCTCCAGTAAGAATACCAAAAAAAAGACCAATTTCAAAAATCCCGCAAAACATTGATTGGTCTGAGGTATTTAAAAGAGGTCTTATACAATCTGTTATTGATGTGAGAAAAACCATTGATTTTCTTGAAAAGGAAAATCAAAAAATCGGAATTCTTGGCATCAGTCTTGGTGCAACAATTTCAGCGCTTGTCCAGGCGATTGATGATAGAATTACATCAGGTATCTATATTGTGGGTGGCGCGGATCTGGCAAACATGCTGTGGGACTCAAGGGATTTTATTGCAAGGATTTACAAGAAAAAGTTGTTCGGCTCAATAACAAGAGAGCAACTTGCCTTACAATGGAAGGATATAGACCCGCTTACTTATGCAAAACCACAAAAAAATGTAATGATGATAAATGCTAAATTTGATACATCTGTCAGACCTATTTATACCATTAAATTGTGGGAATCACTTGGAAAGCCAGAAATTCACTGGCTCAGGTGTGCCCATTTTTTTATAATCCATCTGCTATATGTGAAAAGCCTTATACTCAGACACTTCAGGAAAACACTCGCTTAAAGGGCAGCAAGAAATCCACCATCAACAAAAATTGTGTGGCCAGTAATAAAACTCGCTTCATCCGAGCATAAAAATACTGCTGCGGCCCCAATATCATCAGGAGTACCCCATCTTCCAAGTGGAGTTCTGGTGCTACCCCATTTTGAAAACT
>JAMWCC010000104.1 GCA_023818375.1 Candidatus Omnitrophota bacterium
TACAGGTATGATCCAAAAACAGAGCACAAAAAGGAACTTGAGGGTTTTACACGAGAACAGAAAGAAGCAATTTTGAGAAGGGATAACTACAAATGTGTTGTTTGTGGGAGGGGTGAACTGGATGGTGTTGAACTTCATGTAGACCATATAAAACCAAGGTATCTGGGAGGTAAATCAACTATAGAAAATGGCCAGACATTGTGCGCTCAGCATAATCTTATGAAGAAGAAATTGAAACAGACAGAAACTGGCAAAAAGATGTTCATTCGTCTCTATGAATTTGCTAAGGCCGAGGGAATGGAAAACTTGAAACGCTTCTGCGTGGATGTGCTTAAAACTTACGAAAAATATAATATCAACGACCACATTAAGTGGGAAGAATGAAATAAGAACTAGTTCATCTATCTATCTTCACCAATTTCCAGACATCAGGGCTCATATTATTTCCAGCGACCATCCAAAGTGCATTGTCATATACAAACACACTTGCGGCGTGTCTTGGTTTCCAGGGAGTGACAGGTATTTCTGTCCAGTTTTTCCCGTCCCGGGAATACCAGACATCGTTTCTGTTTCCACCGTTTTTATGATATCCTTCCATAACCCATAGTTTTCCATCAAAAACAGCAACATCATGATATTGTCTTGGATGCCATGGCGCATTTTCACAAACCCTTTCCCAGTTTTTGCCATCTGATGAGCACCACACATCATTGTAGAAAATCCTTTCTGGCTTTTTTGGAGTATCATATGTTCCACCACCCAAAATCCATATTTTGCCTTTGAAGACAGCGGTTCCACCTATCATTCCCCTTGGTGCCCATGGGCAATTATCCGCTACCTTTTCCCATTTTTTCCCATCCTTGCTGCACCAGACATCTGAATAAAAAATCTCAGGTGCCTGCGCAAACTGCGGAAGAGTTTGACCACCGATTACCCAGATTCTGTCTTTGAAAACAACTGTATAATGCAATACCCTTGGTCCCCATGGTACATTATCACAAACGCATTCCCAGTTTATTCCATCAGAGCTTTTCCATACATCATTCTGATAATGATGCTGGTTTGCATCACCACCAACAACCCACATTGCATTTTTGAAAACAACATAGCCTGCAGTATGTCTTCCTTCCCAGGGTGCATGTGTCTCAAGATTCCATTTTTCACCATCGATTGAAGACCATACTTCACTATTACATATTTTCGGAAAATGAACCTTATCAGAAGGGTTCCAACCACCCAGAAGCCACATTTTGTTTTTGAATACAAGTGCACCTGCTCCGTCCCTGGGTGCAAAATCAGCCATTTCAGTTATCTTTATCCATTGATACTCATCCATGTTTTTCTCCTGTTTTTGCTGACCAGTTATAAAACTGCAGCCAGTCATTATTACAAGCAATGTTAACACAGTTTTTGGTATCATGTTTCAGACCGTATAAGTGCAAAATCTTCTGCAATTTTTCTTGCTTCTTCTATATCCTGCGGTGAAAACTCAATCCTTTCAAATTTTTGCTGGAAAAACTGTTCAAAACCGCTGACAAGCATAGAAACAATCTTCTCAAAAGCAGGCAATTGGTTCAGAATTTCAGAAAGCGAAATTATCTTTGAAAAATCAGGTCTTTGAAGAAATATCTTTTCCCACAATTTTTTCCTTATATCCAGCAATAAACTTCCATGTTGAAGGAAAGAAGTTTTATCTTTTCTCTGGGCACTGCCAATGATTTTTTTCCCATCAACAATAAGGTCGTGCCTTGTTGAAAGAGAGAAACAGTCCCTGTTTGTTAATGATGGTTCCTTACCGATTGATTGACCACGCCATTGAACAAGAATTCCCAATCTTTCAAGCCCCAGTTTCAGTGCACTGCAGATTTTTTCATAAGAGGTCAGTGGACCGGTGAAAAGTTTTTCATCATTTATTGATGAAAAGCTGTATGTGATTTCTATATCGTGAAAAATAGCGCTTCCACCTGTCACTCTTGCAACAACAGGGATATTGTTTTTTTTGCAAAATTCAACATCAACAAGATTTTCTGGCTTCTGATTTGCTCCAAGGGAAACACCAGATGGCTTCCAGGTGTAAAATCTCAAGATGGCAATCTCAGGATTTTTTTTTACTTTGTTCCACATCACGCTATCAAGAGCCATGTTCATCTCAGGCGAGACATCATACGTTATCACCAATAAAAATTTCTTATTCATTTCAGCAGGAATATTTGTCATCAGGAAGGTAAGGAGATTTGATGAAAATAAGCTTTATTTCTTTGTCTGTATCATTGATGATATCATGGGCTTCGCCTGGCTCAGCCCTTACAGCATCTTTTGGATTTACCCTTTGCTGGATATTACCAACAATAATTTTAGGGCTTCCTTCAATAAAATAAAAATCTTCAACAACTTCCCTGTGTCCATGACAACCCATTTTTTCGCCAGGTTTAAGCACAATAATACCCCATTCACAGTGTGGGCCCCTGAAAAGATATTTTGGTCCTGAATCGCCTTTTTTGAATTTTTCAATTGATTCTGATGTTTTTTTCATTTTGCCTCCTGGTTTCGTTTATTTTAGCACACCAGGGGCTTAAAATGTGTCGCCTGAGTCAGTCCAGAAAAAAACGCCCCTGGCCTGACTCGAACAGGCGACACGCGGTTTAGGAAACCGCTGCTCTATCCTAACTGAGCTACAGGGGCATTATAAATTATAATACCTGAAGGACAATCGATTTTCAAGATTTTAAACATCCATAAAACCCCGATTATACTAAAAAGCTTCATGTTAGAAAAGTGATGATATAATGTAGACAGAGTTTTCTTTTGCAAGGAGAAAGAATGAAGGTTAGAGAAGTGGTGGACTATATTCTTGAGATAGCTCCATTCAGGGATTCTTATGGCGAGATACCCAGGGATGATGCGATTGTTTTCGGGGATGAAAACACTGAAGTAAAGGGAATCGGAGTAACATGGTCTCCAACAATAAAAGTTTTAAGCGAGGCAGCAAAACTGGATCTTAATTTTGTTATTACCCATGAGTTTTTGTTCTGGGGACACAGTGAAACAATATGGTTCAAATCAGATAAAGATGTCATGAAGAAAAAACCTAATGCATTGAGACATAAGATTTTGCAGGAAAAACAGATGACAGTTTACAATACTCACAAGAACTGGGATGCAGCATCTGGATGGGGAATGTGCGATGCATTTCCGAAATTGCTTGGTTTTGAAAAAGAGATAAATAGAGGAAGGTTCATAAGGGTTCATGAGATTGAGCCGATGAAAATCAAGTACCTTGCAGGGATTATCAAAGAAAAAATGAAGATTCCAGTTGTGAGGGTGGCTGGTGACACTGAAAGAAAAGTCAGCAAGATTGCAACTGCTGTTGGCGGACTCGGCCAGATTTATGGGATTGCTGAAGAACCTTACAATTTGGGCGCTGAAGTTGTTGTTTTTGGGGAAGCTGTGGATTACGCTATCAGGTGTTGCGTTGAAAATAACATGGTTGCCATTGAGACAAGCCATGTGCTCAGTGAAAACCCGGGTGTAAAAAACCTTGCAAAAAAAATAAAGGAAAAATTTCCACAAACAAAGGTAGAATTTCTCGACGCAGGATATCCGTATAATTTCTTGGGGTGATAATGAAGGCAGGGGTAATAGGTTTAGGGATGGGCATGGCTCATCTAAAAGGTTATTTAGAAAATGGGATTGAGGTTGCAGGAATTTGTGATACTGACAGG
>JAMWCC010000053.1 GCA_023818375.1 Candidatus Omnitrophota bacterium
GTAGCCATCCCTTTGTTGAAAGGGATGTGCCTGTTGTGCTTGCTGATTATGTTTCTGATATTGATGGAACAGGTTGCGTTCATACAGCCACAGGACATGGAGAAGAGGACTATCAAACAGGGGTTAAATATAACCTACCAGTCATATCCCCTGTTGATGAGAGGGGAAGATTTACTGATCAGGTTCCTGAATGGAAAAATCTGCTTGTTTTTGAAGCCGATCCATTGATTGTTAAGAGTTTAAGTGAAAAGGGTATTATTATTCATAGCGAGCCCTATCAACATTCTTACCCACATTGCTGGAGATGCAAAAAACCGGTTATTTTCAGAGCAACAAAGCAGTGGTTTTTGAAGATCGATCACGATAATTTAAGGAGCCTTATGCAGGATGAAATTCAAAAAACCCGCTGGATTCCAGAAGAAGGCTTATCAAGAATTTCAAGCATGGTTTCTATAAGACCTGACTGGTGTCTGTCAAGACAGAGGTTGTGGGGTGTTGCGCTTCCAGTTTTTTATTGTGAAACATGTTCAAAACCAGTCTGTACCCAGCAGACAATTTCAAAAATAGCAACGCTTGTTGAAAAACATGGCTCAGATATATGGTTTGAGAAAAGCGCTAATGAACTTCTTCCTGATAATTTTGTCTGTCCGCACTGCAACAGCAAAGGTCCTTTCAGAAAAGAAAAGGATATCCTTGATGTCTGGTTTGATTCAGGAGTAAGCCATCTTGCAGTACTTAAAAATCATCCCCAATTACACTGGCCATCTGACTTTTATCTTGAAGGAAGCGACCAGCATCGTGGTTGGTTTCAGACATCCTTGATAACTTCATGCGCCATTGAAAAGAAGGCACCTTTCAAAACTGTCTTAACTCATGGATTTGTTGTTGATGCTGAAGGAAGAAAGATGTCAAAATCACTGGGAAATGTTATCACACCTGACCAGATTATAAAAAAATATGGTGCTGATATTTTAAGACTGTGGGCTGTAAGTGAAAACTACCAACAAGATATGAGAATTTCTCAGCAGATTATCGACCATTTGGTAATTGTTTATAGAACACTTCGAAACACGATAAGATTCATGCTTGGCAATCTATATGACTTTGATCCAGAAATAAGTGATGATATAGAACTTTTTGAAGTTGATAGATGGGCTATTGAAAGAACAAATCAGCTGATATGTGATGTCACTTCTCACTACGAAAATTGCATGTTCCACAAAGGCATAAATGAAATCTTTAACTTTTGTAACCTTGATATGTCTTCCTTTTATCTTGATTATCTGAAGGATCGGTTGTATACGCACGGAAAAAATTCTGTCAGTCGTTTAGCTGCTCAACATACAATATATCAAATACTTACATCCATTGTAATCATGCTTGCCCCAGTCCTCTGCTTTCTTTTACCTGTGAGGAGGCATATTCCTTTATTCCAAAAAGAAAAAATGAGAGTGTTTTCCTTGAGTCCTGGCCTGAGATAAAAGAACCCGACAAAAAAATACTTGAAAGATGGGAAAGGTTTTTTGAATTCAGAAAAATTGTTCTTAAACAGATTGAAGTTCAAAGGGCACAGGGTAATATCGGCAGTAGTCTTGAAGCATCCATCAAAATAAAAGCGAACAAACAACTTAAGGAATTTATTGAAAGTTTTTCAAATCTGACAAACCTGCTTATGATTGCTGAGTATGAAATTGAAGATAGCGACAAGGTAGAGGTCGTTGCCAGAAAAACTTCTCTTCCAAAGTGCGCAAGATGCTGGATACACCACAGCTCAGTCGGAAGTTTCAGTAAGCATCCTGGTGTGTGTGAAAAGTGTTTCAGGGTTCTCGAAGAAACCTATGACTATTGATTCTATTTTTAAAAAGAAAGACCTACAAAATGACTGGATATCTTGTTATTGAAGATGGCACGATATATCAAGGAGAAATTTTTGGTGCAAGTGGAGAATGTTTTGGGGAATTGATTTTCAATACCAGCATGACAGGATACCAGGAAATCATATATGACCCTTCCTATAAAGGTCAGATTGTCACAATGACATATCCATTAATAGGAAATTATGGAGTTAACAGAGCTGATGCTCAGTCCTACAAAATCCATCTTGAAGGTTTTGTTGTAAAGGAAAAAAGCAAACTTTACTCAAACTGGAGAGCTGAAAAATCCCTTGAACAACTTTTTAAAGAAAACAATATCATTGGAATTGAAGGCGTAGATACAAGAAAGATAACAGAGCTTCTCAGAGATAAAGGCGCTCAAAAAGCAGGCATATTTTCAGGCAAGCAGGATAAAAAGCAGATGCTGGAAAAAGTAAGAAGATCTCCTTCCCTTGTTGGTAGGGACATTGTTAAAGATGTGATACACAAAAAACCCTACATCTGGAATGATTCCGGTAGATATAAGGTCGTTGTCATTGATTGTGGAGTAAAATATAACACCCTGCAATTACTGGCTTTAAATGGAATGAAGGTGGTTGTTTATCCTGCAGATTCAGATTATAAAGAGATTGAAAAAGAAAAACCAGACGGAATTCTGATATCAAACGGACCAGGAGATCCAGAACCACTTCATTATGTTATAAAAACTGTCTCAAACCTTGTTGAAAAATACCCTGTTTTTGGCATATGTTTAGGCCACCAGATACTCGGACAGGTTTTTGGCGGTAAAACCTATAAACTTAAATTTGGCCATCATGGAGCAAATCATCCTGTAAAGGATCTGAAAAATGGCAAGATTTACATTACAGTGCAAAATCATGGTTTTTGTGTTGATATCAGCACAATAAAAGATCCTGACATTGAAATCACGCATATAAATCTCAATGATAATACCCTTGAAGGTATCCAGCACAAAAAACTTCCTGTATTCAGTGTCCAATTTCATCCAGAAGATGCCCCTGGTCCAAGGGATGGCAGATACCTTTTTGAAAAATTCTTCACTCTTGTTGAAAATGGGAAAAAGAACAGACATTAAAAAAATTATGCTGATTGGCTCTGGACCCATCGTTATAGGACAGGCATGTGAGTTTGATTATTCTGGTTCCCAAGCATGCAAAGCACTAAAAGAAGAAGGATACCAGGTTGTTCTTGTCAACAGCAATCCAGCAACAATTATGACAGATCCTGAAATGGCAGACAGTATCTACCTTGAACCACTTTTACCTGAAATTGTCGCAAAAATCATTGAAAAGGAAAGACCTGATGCACTGCTTCCCACGCTTGGAGGCCAGACAGCATTAAACATTGCAACCGCATTGTGGGAAATGGGTGTCATTGAGAAGTATAACGTTAAACTAATAGGTGCAAATTATCAGGCAATAAAGAAGGCAGAAGACAGGGAACTATTTAAAAAAAGCATGCAAAAAATTGGGCTTAAGGTACCGGAAAGTGGTATAGCAAGAAATATCATTGAAGCAAAAGAGATTGCAGTTAAGATTGGATTCCCGGTAATCATCAGGCCTGCTTACACCCTTGGTGGTACAGGTGGTTCAATTGCTTATAACATCGAAGAGTTTGAAGAACTTGCAGAGATTGGACTGAAGGCAAGTTTCATAGGAGAAATTCTGATCGAGCAATCTGTTTATGGATGGAAAGAATTTGAGCTTGAAGTGATGCGTGATATAAATGACAATGTCGTGATTATCTGCTCTATTGAAAATTTTGATCCGATG
>JAMWCC010000061.1 GCA_023818375.1 Candidatus Omnitrophota bacterium
TGCTATCCTTTTTGTATCAGCTTGTGGCAAAAACCCACCAGCATATTCAATCAACTTCCCAAGAGTTATTGAACCTTCTGTTTCATAAATTGCAGGTCTTCTGACTGCTCCTTTTATCGCGACAAGACTTTTTGCAAGTGGCACATAAACAATGTCTTCTGGTTGCAAACTAATTTCAGGTAGAGTCCCGCCAAGCAATACAGGATACAAATCTATTTCTTTTCTGCTGCCATCCTTGCTGGTGATACTGATTTTCCTTAAACTACCCTTGGTGTTTATACCTGTGGCCATTGCAAGAACTTCAAGAATTGTGGTTGATGCGTTTATTGTGTAGGTACCTGGCTTGTTAACTTCTCCCATAACAAAAACAGAAAAGATTCTTGGTTTTAAAAGGGTCAGCTCAAGCTTTACATCTTTGTAGATTCTGTTAAACAAATCCTGCAGCTGTTTTTTTGCCTGGCTGAGATTTTTGCCTGAAAGATGGATCTTTCCAATTTTAGGAACAAGAATATCTCCTTCCTTGTCGATTTCCATCTGTTGCCTGATATCAACCACACCCCATACAATAAGGTCAATCTGATCCCCTGGACCAAGAAAATATTTTTCTGGGATAAATCTTCCAGCATCAAATGTTGACAAACTGATATTTGAAAAAAACTCCTGGCCAAAGATACGTAGCTCGCTGGATACTGCTGTCAAAGCCACAACCTGTAAAAAGGAAATCAAAATAAAAATTTTTCTCATTGTTCCCTCTGTCTATTAAGCATAAAATACCATCATCTAAAATTTCGTCAAGTTTTGACTGACTGTATAAGAAAACAGGCACTGGCATTGCATGTTGCAAAAAGTGCCGTGCCCTACTGGTGATTATTTCATATAAGCTTTTGCTACTTTCTCAAAAGCATCAACATAAAGCTTCATGTGGCTTTCATCATAAACAGGATGTGTGAAGAAACTCATTGTCCTTTCTGAAAGCCATTTTGCTTTTTTGCACTCAACCTTAGTATAATCTATCTGCCTTGCATTTGGGTCTTTAAAAGGATATTTTAATCTTCCAAAGCCATTCTGCTCAATGTATGCCTGCTCTTTATACATCTCAGGCCACTGCACTCCATACACAGGAACACCTTCTGCTTCCATAGCTTTTACAAATTGTTTCACAGGTACCTTAAGTTTATCAGCGTCAAGAACAAAAGGCGCCCACCAGAAAGCATTCTGCCTTTCTTCGGTATCAAGTGGTGGATAAAGTACAAGCGGGTGATCTTTCAATGCATTTATAAGGTATCTGCCATTTTTTCTTCTGTTTGGCAGATTCCATGTATCAAGCCTCTCAAGTTCACACAGCCCTATCAGAGATTGAATCTCTGTCATTCTGTAATTGAAACCAACCCTTCTGTGGATATATGTAAGTTTGGCTTCGAGCTCAAGAAGTTTCAATCTCTGCTGAACATCATATCCATGGTCTCTGAATGATTTACATTCCCAGTGAAGATTTTCATCATTTGTAATTACTGCGCCTCCTTCACCACCAGTAGTAAAATGCTTGCTCTGACAGAAACTGAAACAACCGACATCTCCAATTGTTCCTGCTTTCTTTCCTTTGTACACACCACCAAAACACTGAGCACAATCTTCAATCACATAAAGATTGTGTTTCCTTGCAACTTCAAGTATTGGGTCCATATCAGCAACAACGCCATAAAGATGGACAACAAGTATTGCCCTTGTTCTTTCATTGATGTGCTGCTGGATGCCTTTGGGGTCAAGGGTATGAGTCTCATCAACATCTGCAAATACTGGCAATGCACCTGCCTGAAGGATGCAGAAAGAAGATGCTATGAAGGAATAAGATGGGCATATCACCTCATCACCAGGTCCAATTCCTAACGCTGCAACAGCTGTATGAAGGGCACTTGTACCATTGGTTGTTGTGATTGCATATTTTACACCGTTCCACTTTGCCCATGCCTCTTCAAACTGGGTTCCATAATTACCTGTCCAGTAATTGACTCTTCCTGTCTTCAGTGGCTCTAATGCTCTTTCAATTGTTTTCTCTGAAAACGCCGGCCACATCGGGAATGGTTTATTATTTATTTTTTTCCCACCATCAATTGCCAACTTTGCCATAATAGACCTCCTATTAGGATTTTTCTGGTAATATTTTATTCCACCTGCCATCTTTGTCAAAAAATGGGTTTAACCTTTCCATTCATGGACCGCTTCATACATTGCCATTATATTGGCAGGCGGCACATCTGGTTGAATGTTGTGAACCTGATTAAATACAAACCCACCTCCTGGAACAAGAATATCAAGACATTCCTTTACATGTTTTTTCACCTGTGCAGGTGTGGCATAGGGCAGAACTTTTTGGGTATCACAACCTCCTCCCCAGAAAGTCAGGTCTTTTCCGAATTCCTTTTTTAATCTACCAAGCTCCATATTCCGGCAGGTAAACTGCACCGGGTTGAGAATATCCACTCCTATCTCAATCAAATCCGGGAGTAACTCATAAACAGAACCATCTGTGTGCAAAAACAGGTATTGTCCAGAGACCTTCTTGATATGCTGGTATATTTTTTTCTGGTATGGCTTAACCAGTTTTCTGTAAAGATCAGGTGAAATCTGCGGACCATTCTGTGCACCCAGGTCATCATTCACATTGATGATATCAGTATATTTACCGATGGCTGGATAATAACGATTGAACCTTTCTATGTAAGCATTAACCAGATTGTCCATAATGCACTCTGCTATAGCAGGATTCAACACAAGATCAATCATGAACTGTTCAAACCCCCTAAGAAGTTGTCCTGCTGCAAATACATGTATGGCAAAATTTCCCATCAAGCAATAGTCAGTCTTTTCACAAAGTTGTCTGGCATATGTACCTATTTCCTCAAAGCTCATATCGCAGAAATCTGGCAGGTCAAAATTCCAGATATAATCAAGGTTTTTTTCTACATCTGCCACAGTTTCTGCTCTTGCTAAAGGCGGTTCACCTGGCTCAAAATAAAAGCCGCCTACAGGCATTCGCGCTACTACACGGTTATCTGTGCCATAAACTACTTGAGAACCATCAGGTAATTTTACAGGATTCCAATTTTGTGGGATTTCGCAGGAAGAACCATCTGACAGAGTACCAGGTTTCCACTTTTTTGGTTGAAAAGGAACAGATACAACATCTGCACCCACAACTTCCAAAACTTCAACTTCTACCAATACCACCTGCTGATAGGGATCAATGATGCGGGTTTTACCCTGTTTGATGTCCAGGTATTGCTTGAGTTTGTTGTAGGCAATCCCATGTATCCCGGTGGAATCCATACCCCCTAAATCAATCGGGATTCTATCAAATTCCTGATGTTTTAATGAGGCAAGTACTCTTTCTCTATGTGTCATTTTATCCTTCCTGAAATTGGAAATTGACATTTGCGGCTAATTTCATAATAACATACAGCCAATCTAATAAAAACTCTCTCATATGAATTCCACTTGTGCATTATTTCCATAAGCCTTCTCCACAGAATCAAATCAATAATAAGAGGAATTTCTCAGAGATGAAAAAAATGTTATACTCAAAAAAATGCCTAAAAGTTCTGCTATGGAAAAACAGACAACATGCTGGAAATCTGTAGAGCTTTCCTTTTATTGTCAGGAACAATTTTGCTGTCCTGAAGATATTGAATTTTTTGCAATTTTTACCTCTCCATCAGGAAAAATCGTCAAAGTGCCTGGTTTCTGGAATGGGGGGAGAGAATGGAAGATCAGATATACTTCCAATCAAACAGGAATCCATCTTTTTGAAACAGACAGCCAACCGTATGTCAAAGGGCTTGCTGGCAGAACCGGCCAATGCAGGTTTGAAAGAATAAAAAATGAACAAAACCCTCTCTATAGACATGGTTTTCCGGTTGTAAAAGACGGGAAAATTCTGTATTCAGATGGAAAAGAATTTTTCTGGCTTGGCGATACATGGTGGATGGGGCTGTGCAAAAGATTGGATAGAAAAGAATTTAAAATCCTTGCAAAGGACAGAAGAGAAAAAGGATTTACTGTTATTCAGATTGTTGCAGGTCTTTATCCTGATATGGACTGGTATGATCCAAGAGGTAAAAATGAAGCAGGTTTTCCTTATTCAAGAGATTTTAAGAGGTTAAATCCAGCATACTTCAAATGTGCTGACTGGAAAATCAAGTATTTGTGTGATGTTGGTATTGTTCCTTGTATCGTAGGTGCCTGGGGATACTATATTAAGTTGAGTGGTATTGAAAAAATGAAAAGGCACTGGAGAAATATCATAGCGCGCTGGTCCGCATATCCTGTAATATGGTGTATTGCAGGAGAAACAATCATGCCCTATTATCTTTCAGAAACAAGGCAGGCTGACATAGAATTTCAGAAAAAAGCATGGACAGAGATTGCAAAATATGTGAAAGAAATCGATCCTTTTGGTCATCCAATAACAACACATCCTACAAATCTTGGTCATGAACAACTTGAAAACCCTGAACTTCTTGATATTAATATGCTGCAGACAGGTCATGGAAGTCATACCTCATTTGATAATACGTGGTCTTCTATCAAAAAGGCAAAGGACCACTGTCCTTCAAAACCTGTTGTAATTGGCGAAGTAAATTACGAAGGTATAGGAGAAGCGTGCAGAGAAGAAATTCAGAGAATATGCTTCTGGGGAAGCATGCTTTCAGGTGTCTCTGGATATACTTATGGAGCAAATGGTATCTGGCAGGTGAATACAGAGAAAAAGCCCTACGGACCTTCTCCACATGGCCGCTCGTGGGGAGATACACCCTGGCAGGTTGCCTATAAATTACCAGGGAGCCACCATGTCGCAGTGGGTAAAAGGATACTTGAAAAGATAGGATTGTACAATCTTGTACCCTGCAGCCAAAAACTTGAGCTGGAAGGTGAGAAAAGCTGTGTTTTTGCTGCAGAAACAGGCGATGGAACGATAATAATTATTTATGCTGGACCGCCTGCATTCAATAGTGGTATTAAAAAGATCGCTGGCCTTTTACCTGATCACCGGTATTCCTTGTGTTTTGTTGACCCAAAAGACGGGAAAACAAGAAAGAGATTTGAGATAAAGACTGGCTCTGATGGCGAATGGGTATTTCAAACACATTATTGGAGAACTGTGCCTGTCTGGCAGGATTGGGTATTAATTATTAGGAGAAAAACATGACCGGGAAAGAAAAAATACTTTCTGCCTTTTCAAAAGAAGGAACCACTGAATTTCCTGTTGTCATTTGTTATGAAGGTATTTTTATAAGGGACCACTGGTCTGAACTAACATCATATCCCTGGTATACAGTGCATCTACCGGATCTTAGTTCTCAGATTGCCTGTTATTCTGAGATTCATTCAAAGATCAACCAGGACTGGTTTGTTGTTTATCCTTTTTATAGTCATGAGGAACGCAACAGCATCAGGGTAAAAATTTTCGATGACAGTATACAGATATTTAACACCACAACAGGTTCAACAAGGCACATTTCAAAGCCAACAGTTGGTGGCTGGTCTGTGTCAGGACAGGTTCAATCAGTCAGGATTGAAAAACTACCTGAAACAATTTCAGAATTAGAAAAAATCCTTCCTGAAAAACCAGGAAAATTCAACAAAGAAAAGTTTCTCAATGAGGGCAGGCACCAGCTTGCACAATCTCTTATAAGGTTATTTCCTGAAAAAATGCCTCTGTGCCATATCGCATCACCCCTCTGGAAGCTCTATGGACTGGTTGGTTTTGAAGGTATGATGACATTAATTGCAACAAATCCCGATCTTGTTTTGTATGCGTGTGAAAGGTTTCTTGAAATCAGCATAAATTACGTACAGCAGGAAGCAGCCATAGGAGCACAATTGATATGGATAGAAGAGTGCCTTACAGATATGATTAGTCCTGCAGCATTTGAAAGATTCAATGTTCCATTTATGAAGAGGCTTGTAAATGCTATCAGAGAAACAGGAGCTAAAAGCATTTATTATTACTGTGGAAACCCCTGGGATAGGATGGACAAAATCTTGAAGATAGGCGCTGATGCACTTGCCTTTGAAGAAGGAAAAAAGGGATTTGAGATAGACATAGAAAAAATTGCTGATGTTGTGGCTGGCAGAGCTGTGATTCTTGGAAATCTTGATGCTATTAATCTTCTTCCACATGCAGATGAAAAAACACTTGCAAAAGAAATAGAAAGGCAGATGAAAGCCGGAATAAAAAACAAAAGAAGGTTTATAATGTCTACTGGAAGTCCTGTCACACCTGAAACAAGCATTGCTCAGGTTCAACTCTACTGCGAGTTAGCAAGAAAAATAGGAGCACAGATATGACGGGATTGTTTATAAGACTCTTTTTTTTGTCGCTTTCTTTACTGGCGGTGTGTTTTTCTGAAACTATCTACCTGGACGCCAATACTTTTGAGGTCTCAGGCAATGGCTGGAAACCTAATCAGTCAGGTTATATCGCACGACAGGCAACATGGCAAAAGGTTCTGCATGGTGCTGATGGTGCTTTTGATTCAATTGCCTTCAAGGATTTTGAAATTAAGAAAGACGGTACCTATAAGATCTGGGTAAGATACCTCCAATCATATTATCACAGGGGTCCATTTAATGTAAGCGTTTTTTCTGGAGAACAAAAAATAGCCAGCAAGGATTTTGATGTCAGGAGAAAAAGCGAATATGTTGACCTGGACTATGTCTGGGATGATTTAGAAACCAATCTTGCAGCAGGTAAGTACAAGATAGTCTTAAGTAAGGTGGATAAAAATACTCCCTATTATTTTTTTACACGAGCAATAGACTGCTTACTTATTACTGACCAATTGAAGAAAGAGCCTGACCATACACCTTATGGCCCACAAATTTATTTGAGGGTTAGCATCAGTAGTGGTCATGAAAAACCTTTCTATATCCACATCTTTGCCAACTATTATCGTGTTCCATGGTATGCTCATTTTTCACTAACAAAAGCTGGGCTTGAACAGAATGTCCAGCCACTGGTTGATCGGAAAAACTTTTTTACTGATAACCAAACGACAGATTGGTTAAATGTCACGAAGTTGATGTATTTTGATTCTGGAGTAAATCTTACTCTTTCAGCAAGATATTCCTATGCCGAGATTGCGCCAAAGCTCAATGCGAAATTTGAGTTTGCGTACCAGCCTTCTGAGGCGGCTATTGTAAAAACGATCCAGAGGGATGCTAGTGGCTCGATGAGGATAATCATTCCCCCGGATTTCAGACAGAACCCAGACAAATTCACGACAGACCTTGAACTGGCAGAAAAATATGGAAGTATTGCCGACAGCATGAAATGGCCAGTGATAGGGAAAAAGCCAGTTATTTTCCCCTTCTTTGTTTCTGCGAATCTTCCAACTGTGCCAGAACAAATCAGTCCGGTTGTTGCACCGGTTGACAGGAAAACCTTTGACAGGGAGTGGAAGACCCTTGATTATTTTGGTTTCTCTAACAGGGACAAAATAATACTACCTACCAACACATGGAATGCTGGCTTAAGGAAAAACTACGCCTGTTATTGCGGAGTTGATATACAGCAGGTTAATGAAACTGCGAAAATAGAAGCTGACCGATTTAAGAAACAAAATAAGAAGGTGCAGGACATTGCCTATTGTATGCTCATGGATGAACCACACGGACTGTCTGTAGACCACCTTCTTGGATGTGAGACCTGTAAATCTTGTTTCAGAAACTTTCTTCAAGAATTAAAGATGACACCACAACAATTTGGCGCAGAAAAATGGGAAGAAGTAAAACCTGTTGATAGTACCCAAAAGGATACGCAACCTGAACTTTTTTATTATACTCAGAAATTCCGTACATACGCTCTTCGTAAGTTAATCTGTCTACAAAAAGAAGCTCTTCATCAGGCGTATGGTAGCACTTTCCCAGTCAATGTGAATTTCTCTGATGGAGCAGTCTATATTGCAAATTTTGGCTGTATTGGAGTTGACTATTTTGACCTCCTTGATACTGATGATAACAATTCAATATGGAGCGAGGACTGGGCAAATGGTTCATCAACGAGGCAGTGTACCGCTTATAATTCAGAACTGATGCGCTCTGCTGCAATGAAGAACAACAAGGTCCTTGGACATTACCTTATTGGCTATGCTGGAAGGTCTTCATGGACTATGAAAACCTATACTGCAAGCCATGTCGCAAGGGATAACAAAATTCTTAATGCCTACTGGTATGGCCCTGTCTGGTCTGCACATGAAGCAGGTCCTCCATGGAACAACCACTCCATCCAGGCGCGCACTGATATGTGGTATAGCCTTGCAGAAATTGTAAGGGAAATTGGCGCAGCCGAAGATATTCTCTATACGGCAAAGAAAAGGAGAAGTCAGGTTGCTATCATCTACTCTTCATCGGCAGACATATGGGAGATGGGAAATAATTATATCTATGGTTTCGAAAGAATGCACACCTGGCTTGCTCTTACCCATAATCAGATTCCTGTGGATTTCTTATCAGAAAAAATGATAGAGGAAGGCTGGTTGAAAAATTACAAAGTTGCATATTTTTCAGGAACAGCCATCACCAGAAAAGCAGCAGAACAGATTAGAAGCTGGGTATCTAATGGTGGAAGACTTGTTCTGACAGCAGGTGCAGGCATGAAGGATGAGTTCAATAGGCCAAACACTATCCTCAAGGAGGTATTACCTGCCATACGCTCAGAACCTAAAGAGACAACAAAATTCCTTAATAGTGGAAGGTATCTTGACTCCCTTAGCGTAACTGATACTGTAATTATAAGGGATAATGGTTCTGTGGTTGACGTAGTCTCGGTCAAACAGCATCTCAAACCAAAGCCAAATGCCGAATTGGTTGCAAGTTTTTCTGACTTTTCACCTGCTATAGTGAAAGGAAAGTATCAGAAGGGAACCATCTACTGCATAGGGTTTCTTCCTGCCATTGCCTATATGCGCCTTGCTTTGATTGCCAGAAACCAAGTTATGAAAAATATTCCTGACCTGAATGCCCTGAGAGAACCAGACCCATCAGAGGTTGTTTCTGACCAGCTTCTGATAAAAAGGGCATTTGAACCATGGGTTTATCAGAAACACTACAGGGATTTAATATGCAAGGCTGTTTTTGAGGCTGGTCTGGAACTTCCTATAAAATGTTCGATCCCAATTGTGGATGCTGTGGTCATGGATTCCGACAGGGCTAGCCTGGTTGTGCTATCAAACTATACCTTCCAGCCTATTGAGAAAATTCAGATCGAGGTGTTACCTTTAAAGAAGGTTCAAAAAATAGAAAGCGTCCATCAGGGTGTTTTAAAGTTTTCGAAAATGGGAGAAAGGGTTGCTTTCGAGCTTCCGCTAAGAGAAACAGATTTTGTGAAAATCTATTATACGCAGAACTAACGCACAAATTTAATCTCGCTTATTTTTTCACCAGTTTTTTTTTGCAGAGATTTGATCAAATCCAATCTCCTTTTATTCAACTCAAGCATCCAGGCAGAATTCTTGACAGCTATCCAGAGCTTTCCATCCTTGAATTTCAAAAAATAACTGTATTTGCTTGCATCTTTTGACACCTCAGCCCATATTTTGTCCCAATCGACGATGTACTGCCTTCTCTGATTGGAACAAACACAACTGGGGTCATTCATGACTTTTGCCACAAGCTGGGAAAAATCTTTTTCTATCATGGTTTCATTGGCATTACCACATACAGATACGACTGCTCTCCCTTACCACACAGTTTTGCTGGTTTGACTGGATCCTGGAAGAAGAATTCTATGTATTCCTGGTCGACTGTTTTTAGAAAATCTATCAGATAATCTGGATTGAAGATGATTGTGTTTTCTGGTCCAGAATATTCAATCTCTATTCTTTCTTCTCCTGAACCACTTTCAGGGCTTTCAACATTGAGAACAAGCAGATTTTTTCTAAAGTTCATCCTAACAGAACTTAAGTTCCCGGAAGACATCAGCGTAAGCCTATCAAGGCTATCCAAAAGTTCACTTGTTTTTATTAATGAGGTGTTTTGTTTAGTTGATGAAGGTATAACCTTTTCGTAGTCAGGAAATTCTCCTTCCAATAGCTGTGAGATAAGGGTAATCCTATCGGATTTTAAAGTTATCTGGTTTTTAGAAAAACTCATAGAGACATCAGTATCTTTAAAAATCAAGGGAAATACTTCAATCAGCCGCAAAGGAAGTATTATCTTTACCTTATTTTCTCCCTGTACTTCCTTTTTCACAAGGGCAAGTCTTCTTGTGTCTGTGGCAACCATATTTAAAAATGAGTCCTTTTTCTCAAACAGTACACCTCTGAAGTACATTCGCGGCTCTTCTGGATTTATGCAATAGCTGGTTTTCTTAATCATTTCTAAAAGAATTGAAGATGAAATTATAAAATCTCCTGAAGATGCCTCCTTTTCTACTGGTAATTTAGGAAATTCCTCCACATTCATAAGAAGGAATCTATACTGAAATGACTTATTGTCTATTATCGCTGTACTTTCTTTTGTTGTTATTTTTACGCGTTCCTCAGGGATTTTTTTAATAAGCGATATAAAATTTTTACCAGGCATCAAGACCGTTTCTTTATCTTTTACACTACACTCAAGAAAAATTTTTAATGTGAGCTGTAGGTCTGTTGCTGTAAGTGTTACTCCATCTTTTTTACCTTCAATTAGAATGCCACCTGTAGTTGTAATTACTGGCTTTGAAGGAAGAACCCTTGCAATTTTTTCAAGTAATTCAAGCAGTTTATCTCTTTCTACAAGTATTTCCATTTTATTCTCCTTGAAACAGTATTGTTGTTAACCACATATGTTAATTATACCCAACCGATTTTAAATCTGCAACTTAGAGTGTTGATATCTTGTTAATTTCTATGAGTTCAGAATGTTGATAATCTTATTAACAATAGCTCGTATATTTTCATCTTTTTCAATTGCATTCTTTATTTTCTTACAGGCATGGATAACTGTTGTATGATCTTTACCACCAAATTCCTCAGCAATTGATGTAAGAGAGCTTGATGTTAATTCCCTTGCTAGATGCATGGCTATCTGCCTTGGAATCACAAGGTCCTTTACCCTTCTTTGGCTTTTCATTTCATTTAGGCTTATTTTAAAATACTCTGCAACTACTTGTTGAATTTTCTGAACAGTAACCGTCTTTCTCTGGGAACTTACAATTTCTTTAAGGTATTCCTTTGCAGTTTCTAGATCAAGCCTTTTTTCAAATAGAGAAGAAATTGCTACCAGTCGGTTAAGAGCACCCTCAAGAAGCCGAATATTATCGCTTATGTTTTCGGCAATATAAAATATGACATCATCGTTTAACTGGATGTTTCTTATCTCGCACTTTTTCTTTAGTATTGCAACGCGTGTTTCAAAATCAGGTGGCTGAAGATCTACAACTAGTCCCCATTCAAACCTCGAGACCAATCTTCTTTCAAGAGCAGATATTTCTTTTGGTGGTCTATCACTTGAAAGAACTATTTGTTTTCTCTGGTCATAAAGAGCATTGAATGTATGGAAAAATTCTTCCTGTGTACCTTCTTTTCCAGCAAGAAAATGTATGTCATCTATTAAAAGGACATCAGCCTTTCTGAACCTGTTTCTAAAAAGATGGGTGGTTTTTGTCTGTATGCTTTGAATGAATTGGTTCACAAAAATTTCACATGGCAGATACGCAATATTTGCATGTGCTGATGATTTTGCCATGTGGCCTATAGCCTGCATTAGGTGGGTTTTTCCCAGACCTACGTCGCCATAGATGAAGAGTGGGTTATAAGCAACACCTGGAGATTGAGCAACAGCCAAACTTGCAGCATGGGCAAGTCTGTTACATGGACCCACAACGAAGGTATCAAAGACATAATCAGGATTAAGATTCTCACCCTGGATAATGTTTTTTTCTCTGACAAAATCTTCCTGTTGACTGGTGGATGAGTCGGACAAAATCCAGGTTATCGATACTTCCTCACCCAAAACTTCAGCCAGTGCTTCCTTTAATCTGTCAACAAAAGGTGAAAGTCCTTTGTAAAAAAGTTGATTTGGAATCTCAATAAAAACATTGTTTTGTTCTATTTTGTTGATTTTCAAAGGCTTAAACCATGTGTCCTTTCGTTTTTTAATTTTTCACTCAAAATTTCTAACATCCTTTCCCAGGTTTTCCACAACTTATCCACAGGATTTTCTGTCATTTGTTAGCTCCACAGCATTTTTTATATTTTTTTCCGCTTCCACAGGGGCATGGCTCGTTTCTACCTATCTTTTTTCCAACCTTAACAGGCTGGATTCCAGTACCAACAGCTGCGCCTTGATCCAGGGTTGCAGAAACTGGACTACCAACAGGAACCTTTTCTGGAGTTTTTACTGTGTCAAACTGGTTAAACTCCGCGTGTGAATACTGTGCCGGCACAAATACTTTTGTGGGTGCAAAAGCAACCGCCTTTTCAGAAACCCTGACCCTGAATAGGTGCGTGAGGACTTCGTGTCTGATGGACTCCAACATCTCCTGGAAAAGTAGAAAAGCCTCTTGTTTATATGCCACAACCACATCTTTTTGTCCATATGCTCTCAGTCCAATCCCTTCACGCAGTTCATCTATGGACCTGAGATGAGACTTCCATCTATGATCTATTGCCTGCAGAAAGATAAACCTAAGTACTTCATAAAATAGCTCTCCAGTATTTTCTTTTTGCTTCTCCAGGGCATCTTTTAAGGATTTAATTATTTCCTCAGATAGATCATATCTCCATTCCTGGATATCTCTGAGGGACTCAGGCATTTTCAGGTCAAGTGATACGTTGAAGATGTTTTTGATGTGGGCTGAAAGAGCAGAAACATTCCAGTTATCAGGTTTTGCCTGGATATTCAGATGCTCTGAAACTGCTTCTTCAACAGTTTCTTTAATAAAATCTTCAAGATATACATCAAGATTCCTTCCTGTCAGTACATCTTGTCTTATACCATAGATCACTTTCCTTTGTTCATTCATTACATCATCAAATTCAAGAAGCTGTTTTCTTATTTCAAAGTTCCTGGCTTCAACCTTTCTCTGGGCGTTGTTTATCATCCTTGTTATCAAGGGGTGCTTAATCTTTTCTCCCTCAGGGAGTTGTCCCATTATTCCTTTCAATCTGTCGGATCCGAATATTCTTAGTAGGTCGTCTTCAAGGGATAGATAGAATCTTGCTGAGCCAGGATCTCCCTGCCTTCCAGCCCTTCCCTTTAGCTGGTTATCTATTCTTCTTGCTTCATGTCTTTCTGTACCTATTACATGAAGACCACATGGAATGCTTGAAGCAGTTTTACATTCGTTAAACTTTCTACTTTTAAAACATTTTGTACAGTCGTCCTCGCAGGCTATACAGCACTTTGCTGTGCCTGTTTGTGGTTCGATACACGAGCTTTCCACAACGCCTTGCCCAAGAACAATGTCTGTACCACGTCCTGCCATATTTGTTGCTATAGTCACAGCAAACTTTTGCCCAGCTCTTGCAATTATTTCTGCTTCCTTCTCGTGAAATTTGGCGTTTAAAACCTGATGGGGGATATTTTTTCTTAAAAGCATCCTGCTAAGTCTTTCTGATTTTTCAATGGAGGTTGTACCAACCAGAACAGGTCTTCCTTTTTTGTATAAAGCTTCGATTTCTTCAACAACTGCTTCAAACTTCTCTTTTTCTGTCTTGTAAATTTCATCATCGAATTCCCGCCTATTAAGGGGCTTGTTGGTAGGAATCACAATTACATCTGTCTTATAGATTGTTTTTAGTTCAACGGCTTCTGTTAGGGCGGTGCCTGTCATTCCCGCAAGTTTCTCATAAAGCCTGAAATAATTCTGAAAGGATATTGTAGCAAGCGTCTGGTTTTCACTTTCTATCTGGACGCCTTCTTTTGCTTCTACTGCTTGATGAAGCCCATCTGACCAACGTCTCCCAGGCATCAGTCTTCCTGTGAATTCATCAACAATAATAACCTTGCCATCCTTAACAATGTACTGGTCGTCTTTTTTGTAGAAGTTGTGTGCTCTTAAGGACTGTATGATATGATGGACTATTTCTGTATTGGTTATGTCATAAAGGTTCTGAATATTCAGCATCTTTTCACATTTTGCAACACCTTCTTCTGTCAGGCTTGCTGTCTGGCTCTCTTCATCAATAGTATAGTCCTGGTCCTTCTTCAGCCTTCTTACAACCCTGTCAATTTCATAATAAAGTGATACAGACTCTTCAGATGGTCCTGAAATGATAAGAGGGGTTCTTGCTTCGTCAATAAGGATACTATCCACCTCATCAACTATTGCATAGTGCAAAGGTCTTTGGACCTGATCTTCTGGTCTCCATGCCATATTATCCCGAAGGTAATCAAAACCAAATTCATTGTTAGTGCCATAGGTTATATCACAGGCATATGCCTTTCTTCTCTCTGGTGTTTGCATGTCATGCTGGATTAGCCCAACTGTAAGCCCAAGAGCTTCATAGACAGGTCCCATCCAGAACCTGTCCCTTTTAGCAAGGTAATCATTGACCGTGACAAGATGACAGCCTTTTCCCGTGAGTGCATTGAGATATAATGGAAGTGTTGCGACAAGAGTCTTTCCTTCACCTGTAGCCATCTCTGCGATATGTCCCTTATGAAGCACAACACCACCTACTATCTGACAATCAAAATGGCGCATGTTTATCACCCGTCTGGCAGTTTCCCTTACAACGGCAAATGCTTCTGGAAGGATGTCGTCAAGGGTTGCACCTGTTCTTAATTTTTCTTTGAAATATTCAGTTTTTGCCCTCAGTTGGTCCATCGTAAGGAGCTGGATCTGTGGCTCAAGTTCATTTACTTTTTTCAGGATTTCAACAAGCTCATTCATGAATGCGACCTTATTCCTGTTGAGAAGCCTGTTAATGAACATTCTGGTGCCTGGATTAAGGATAGTCAATCTTTTTAAGAAATTCTGATAGTAGTCCATGGAAAACTCCTCACGTGCCGGGGGGCAGAATCGAACTGCCCACGCCAGCCTTTTCAGGGCTGCGCTCTACCACTGAGCTACCCCGGCATAAGGATAAGAAAAATAGAAAACTCTAACGTAAAAAGTTTCTCACGATTCTTTCAAAAAGTCAAGAGTTTCTGGCATTGGATAATGCTGCGTGTTATAATTAATCTGTCCAACGACAACAACACTAAAAAGAGTGCGAAATGAAGATTACAGATGTGAAAACGGTCCTCCTTACAGGACCGTGCACAAACGACCCCTTTTTGAGTGAAGCTCGCAAAAGAAGAAGTGCAGCTTTCATTGAAATATATACAGACTCTGGAATTGTGGGGATTGGAGAAACCTATGCAGGGTACTTTGTTCCGGAATTAGTACCAGAAATTGTCAAATTCTTTGCACCGATTCTTATTGGGCAAGATCCTACCAACATACAATTGCTGTGGCAAAGAATGTATCAATGTGGCAATTACTGGTGCCGTGTAGGCCTTGGCAGTGCTGTTCTTTCAGGGATAGAAGCAGCCCTTTGGGATATAAAAGGGAAGAAAGAAAAGTTGCCTGTTTACCAGCTTCTCGGCGGAGCCAAACATAAGCGACTGCTATGTTATGCAACAGGAGGACCAAGTAATTATCCATTGGAAAATCTGGAGAAAAAAATAGAATACTATCTTTCGCTTGGTTTCGTTGCTGTAAAAATTGCAGCAGGAAGCTTTACAAAAGAAAAGGGATTAGTGATCTCATCGGATCCGAACCAGGCTGCTGATTTTGAAGCAGGCAAGCTTGAATTTCTTAGAAGGAGATTCGGAAAAAACCTGTTGGTCATGATCGATGGTCACATGGGAAACAATGACAGCTGCGTATGGAATCTACAGACAGCTTATGCTGTTCTGGAAGCCATAAAGGAATACGATATTTTCTTTTTTGAGGAACCCCTGCACTACACAGACATTTATGGCTATGCAAACCTTTGTAAAATGACTCAGGTTCCTGTTGCCGGGGGAGAGTGTCTTTCTTCTTTCAGCGAATGGCAGATATTTGTAAACAGTGACTGTTTTGATATTGGACAACCGGATGCAGCTTTTGTTGGTGGATTGGCAGAATTCATGAAGGTATCGGATCTTTTAAAGGGACGCAACAGGAAGCTGGCAACCCATTCATGGGGAGCAGGAGGTGCTTTCATGCAAAATATTCATTGTGGCTTTGCCTGCGAAAATACAATCATACTTGAAGTTGCACCAGCATTTGGACCCCTTCATTCAGAAATAATAGATGATGACTTCTATATGAAAGATGGATATGTTTATCCACCATCCAAGCCAGGTCTTGGAATAAAACTCACAGATGAGATCAAGAATAAATATAAATTTATTCCTGGAAGCGGTGAATTTAACAGTGTTGCTGGGAAAGTTCTGAGGGACTAAAATGACAAAAATTTTTGTTGACATGGCTGTTGAGCAGAGTTTTCTAACCAGACTCAAGAAGATGAAAGATGTGAGTGTTGATGTTGTGGAAGAATGGACAGAGACCCAAAGGCAGTACCCACGTTCTCGTATCGAAGATGTTGATATATTATTCTGTACGTTTGTACCTACAAATTTCTCTGATATGAAAAAATTGAAGCTCATACAGCTTTCTTCTTCTGGATATTCCCAGCTATTTGGTCTGGATCTTGCTGAAAGGGGTATAAGAGCCTGTAATGCAAGGGGAGTTTTTGATACGCAAATTGCGGAATGGAATATTGCAATGATGATAAATCTTGTAAGGAATCTCAGAGAAATGATAAGAAATCAGGAAAAAAAGATCTGGCAAAGAAAAGCAGAATTTCAAAATGAGATACGGGGAAAGGTGGTGGGTTTCTGGGGTTATGGCGGAATAGCGCGTGAGACAGCAAGAATTGCTTCGCTTCTTGGACTAAGAATATACGTCCTCGTGCCGGATGGAAAAATAAAGAAAAGAGAAAATATTTATTGTGTAGAGGGAACTGGTGACCCTGAAGGGAAAATACCCGATAGGGTCTTTTCCCTCCAGCAGAAAAAGGAATTTCTTTCTGGTATTGATTTTCTGATTCTTTCTATGCCCCTTACGGAGAAAACAAGAGGCATCGTGGGAGAAGAAGAACTCAGGACGCTGAGAAAGGGTTGTTTCCTTCTCAATCCTGCAAGGGGTCCACTTATACAGGAAGAAGCCCTCATTAAAGTTCTCAAGGATGGACACCTAGCAGGTGCTGCGATTGATGCTCACTTTTATTATCCTATGCCACCTGAACATCCTTTATGGAGCTTCCCTAATGTTATAATGACCCCGCATATTTCAGGTAGCTCACTTTCTCCACATTTTCTTGAAAGAATTTGGACTGTATTTACCGAAAATGTCGTGAGATTCCTTGAAAACAAGCCCCTTCTGAATGAACTAACACCTTCTCAATTAAAAGGAGAGTAAATGAAATCACTTGTGATTATTGGAAGCAGAAATCCATTAGGTAAAACCAGTATGGCTGCAGAAGCATTTTCCAGTGGATTTGCAACGAAAGGTTGTTCAGAAAAGATTTTTCTTGTGGAAAAAAATATCGAAAGGTGCAGACAATGTGATGCCTCTGGGTGGGGTCTGTGCAGGAATGAAGGAATCTGTGTCATTGAAGATGACTTTTTATCAATTGTTGAAAGATTAAGGCAGTCTGATATCGTCGTTTTTGCAACACCCGTATACTTTGGTGACATGAGCGAAAGCATCAAAACCTTCCTTGATAGATTGAGAAGGATAACAAGAAATGAAAAGGGTAAGGCAGGTATTTATGAAAAACCAGCGATTGGTATTTGTGTTGCCGGGGGTGGTGGCGGTGGTGCTGTGAGTTGTTGCTTTTTTATGGAAAGGGTGCTTGCAGCGTGTGGTTTTACTGTAGAAGATATGATACCATGCAGAAGGCAGAACCTGGAATTAAAAAAGAGTGTCCTTGTCGGTACTGGAAAGTGGTTTGCTGAGATTTTAACAAGTGGAACGTGAAAAATGATTTTAAAGGATGTATTCAATAGAGCAATTAGATTTTTAAAACAGGTGTCTGGGAAGGATGTCTGGAACTGGCGGCAGGTGAAAATGAGGACATTAGTAGTTGGAAAAGAAAGGTATGTAATATGTCCTGATCTGCTGACATCACGGAGTATTGTTTATTCTGTGGGCATCGGAGATGATATCAGCTTTGACCTTGATATCATAGAGCATTTCGGAGCAACAATCTATGGATTTGACCCTTCTCCTTCTAGTGTTGCCTGGATAGAAAAATATAATCTGCCTTTTCAGTTTAAATTTTTCCCCTATGGTGTTTCTGATCATGATGGAGAGATCCTTTTATATCGATCAGAAAATGTAGAGGATGATTCTGTTTCTCTAAAGGGTAGTACCAAGGAGGCTTTTGAAGCGCCTGTCATGAGGCTTTCAAGTATTATGAAAGAACTGGGACATACCAGAATTGATCTGCTTAAACTTGACATTGAAGGCATGGAGTATTCTGTGATAAAGGACATGATAGACTCAGAAATAAAACCGATGCAGCTTGTGGTTGAATTTCACCACAGATTTCCTGAAATTGGTATTTCAATGACCAAAGACACTCTTCGACTTTTAAAAAAAGCAGGATACAAGATTGTTTACATTAATCCATCGGGTGATGTTTATACATTTGTGCGCACAAACCTTGCACAATCCGAAAGGCAGCAAGCATTTTCAGTATACCCAAACATTTGACAGGTAGGGTCAGTTTTTTTATACTGATAAGAGGCAAATTTTAACATGGCAGCAAAAAGAAATCGTTTCTTTCCCCTTTCAAGAATTATAATTCTTGTTATAGGAACAGTGGTCGTTATGTATGCATTGCATCTCTACTATGCACAAAAACACAAGCTTTTGCTGTATAAAAAAGAGATAGAAGATCTAAAAAAGGAAAATGCTAAACTTGAAAAGATTTTAATGCAGGTTGATACCCCCTACATGACCGAAAAAATCGCAAGGGAACAACTTGGTATGATGAAACAAGGAGAATATAAGATTAACTTAAAGGAAGGGAAAAATGTTTCCCATTAAGTTTGCAAGAGAAAATATAGAACTTTTGAAACAGGCTGCACAAAATAAGAATATTAGTGTTGACTGGGATGTTTTCCAGAACATTGAAAACGAAAGGAGAAAGATCCTTAAGTCCCTTGAAGAAGAAAAAAGGGTACATAAAAACCTTAATCAACAACTTGCATTGTTGAAAAAAAAGGGCCAGCCATACGAACATCTTCTTGAGCAGGCAAAGAAACTTTCTGACCAGATAAAAGAAAAAGAACAGCTTCTCAGAGATTTAGAAGAAAAGATAGAAGAATTTCTTGCAACAATCCCAAATATCCCACATAAAGATGTTCCTGTTGGCAAATCTTCGCAGGACAATGTTGTTGTCAGGTCGTGGGGTGAAATAAAAAAGCCCTCATTTGAAGTCATGCCTCATTACGAAATTGGAGCAAAACTTGGTATTCTTCAGCTGGAGAAAGGTGCAAAAATGACAGGAAGTTTTTTCCCTGTTTTTGCTGACAAAGGAGCACTTCTTGTAAGGGCTCTCATTAATTTTATGCTCGATCTTCATACAAAAAATGGCTTTACAGAAATCTGGCCACCAGCCCTTGTTAATAGAAAAAGTATGTTCGGAACAGGTCAAATTCCCCGCCTTGAACAGGATATGTACAGATTGAAAGATGAAGATTTGTTTCTTATACCAACGGCAGAAGTTCCTGTTACCAATTATCATCGAGAAGAAGCAATACCTGAACAACAGCTTCCTTTAAGATATTGTGCATATACTCCTTGCTTTAGAAGAGAGGCAGGGGCATACGGAAAAGATACACGCGGTCTTATAAGGCTTCACCAGTTTGATAAGGTGGAACTTGTGATTTTTTCAAAGCCAGAAAACTCCTATAACGAACTTGAGTTTTTGGTAAATGAAGCTGAAAAGGTCTTACAGCTACTTGGGCTCACATACAGGGTTGTGCTTTTGTGTACAGGAGATATGAGTTTTGCTGCAAGTAAATGTTATGATCTTGAGGTCTGGGCACCAGGGGTTGAAAAGTGGCTGGAGGTTTCATCCTGTTCAAATTTTGAGGCATTTCAAGCAAGAAGAGCAGACATAAGATACAGAACAAAATCTGGGAAAACAGATTTTGTTCATACACTCAATGGTTCTGGGATAGCATTACCAAGAACAATCATAGCGATCATGGAAAACTATCAAACATCAAGGGGCACCATTGTAATTCCAGAGGTCCTTAGACCCTATATGGGTGGGATCACTGAAATAAGTTAGTCAATACAGTATCAACCATGGAAGAAGCTAAATTAAAAAAACTTGTTGCACAAATAAAAAACGATGTGATATCTTGGCGCAGACATTTTCACAAATTTCCAGAGCTTTCAAATCAGGAATTTAAAACATCTGAAAGAATACAGGCAATTTTGGAATCTTTTGGAATAAATCACAAAAAGGCAGCTGGCACAGGTGTTATTGCTGAAATAAAAGGAAAAAATAAAACCATTGTAGGACTGCGTGCTGACATAGATGCTTTACCGGTGAAAGAAGAAACAGGCCTTGAATTTGCTTCAGTTCATCCAGGTGTAATGCACGCATGTGGCCATGATGCACATATTGCCATTGCCCTTGGTGTTGCCGCAATATTTTCAAAAATAAAAAATCTCCCTTTTTCCATCAGGTTTATTTTTCAGCCAGCAGAAGAATCTGTTCCCTGTGGTGCTCCAAGGATGATAAAAGAAGGAGCACTGGATGGTTTGAAGTATCTGATAGGGTTTCACGTCTGGGCTGGTCTTGAAGTTGGAGAGTTTTCTGTAATAAGGGGCCCTGTTATGGCGTCAGCCGACAGATTTAAGATTATCATTAAAGGAAAAGGTGGGCATGGCTCAAGTCCGCATACAGCGATTGACCCTATTGTTGCTGGTTGTTACTTTGTTACGCAGATTCAGACAATCGTAAGTAGGAAAAATGACCCGAGGGAACCACTTGTTGTTTCTCTTGGTAAAATTTCAGGTGGTGATGCTTTTAATGTAATTCCTGAACAAATCGAGATGCTTGGTACAGTCAGAACATTTAATGCCAAGCAAAATAGGCTTGCTCAAAAATGGATAAGAAAGCTTCTCAAAGGACTTCAAGATAGCTTTGGAGTAAAAACACATCTTGAGTACGAAGGTTTTGTACCAGTGACATATAATCACCCATATCTTGCTGAAAAGGTATCCGGTATTATCTTAGACACTCTTGGAAGGAGAGCTTTAAGGAAGGATGAAAAGCCATCCATGGGAAGCGAGGACTTTTCTTTTTATAGCCAGGTTATACCAAGCTGTTATATCAATGTGGGCTGTGGTAAAACAGAGTTTTTCCATCACAGTAGCAGGTTTACAATCGACGAAAGATGTCTTGATTATGGAGTGCTTGCTTTAACAAATATATTATGGAAACTTGGTTCTGATGGAAAGGAGGTACGATGGCAAACATAAAATTTACCCTTGCAGTTGTCAAGGGCAGAGACGGGCTCAATCATGCAGGTCTGTGTATGATTGTGGATTCAGAAAAATGGTTTGCGTTTAATGACATGATGGGGCTGTGCTTTAGAAGAACGACAGAGACAGGTTCAGAAGATATACCTGTTGATGAGATGAAACGCAAGTACGCAGGCATTTATAGATTAATAGCCGGAAAATGGGCTCAGATTACAGCAGTCCTGAAAGGCGAAAAAGCCGATACGCAGTTTTAATCATAGCCATAATAATTTAGTGATCAACCCAAGGAAAGGAGATTGAATGCCAGCAAGAAAGGACATACACAAGATTCTTATCATCGGTTCCGGACCGATTGTCATAGGACAGGCATGTGAGTTTGATTACTCTGGAACCCAGGCATGCAAGGCGTTGAAACAGCTGGGTTATGAGATAGTTCTGGTAAACTCAAATCCCGCGACAATAATGACAGACCCAGGAATGGCAGATGTGACCTATGTAGAACCGCTGACCCCACATGCAATTGAAAAAATCATTGAAAAAGAGCGACCGGATGCGCTATTGCCAAACCTTGGTGGCCAGACAGGTCTGAATTTGAGCTCTGTTTTGCATAAAAACGGAGTGCTTGAAAAATACGGAGTGAAGATTATTGGAGTTGAAGCAGATGCCATTGAAAGAGGAGAGGATAGAATCGCTTTCAAGCAGACAATGAACGAACTTGGCATACCAATGCCCCAGAGTGACCCGGCATTTTCAGTAGAAGAAGCAGAAAAAATAGCAGACAGGCTTGGATACCCGGTTGTGATAAGGCCCGCGTATACCCTTGGTGGGACAGGTGGCGGGCTTGTTTATAATAGGGATGAATTGAAAATTGTTGCGGCAAGAGGATTGTCAGCCAGTCTTGTCGGACAGATCCTTGTTGAAGAAAGTGTTCTTGGCTGGGAAGAACTTGAACTTGAAGTTGTCAGGGACTCTAAAAACCAGATGATAACAGTGTGTTTTATTGAAAATGTTGATGCGATGGGAGTGCATACAGGGGATTCGTTCTGTGTTGCTCCCATGCTGACGATAGATGAAAAACTGCAGCAGAAACTTCAAAATTACTCTTTTAAGATAGTTGAAGCAATAAAAGTGATAGGTGGAACAAATATTCAATTTGCCCATGACCCGAAAACAGGAAGGGTTGTTGTAATAGAAATTAATCCAAGAACATCCCGTTCTTCTGCGCTTGCTTCAAAAGCTACAGGGTTTCCAATAGCCCTTATCTCGGCAAAGCTTGCTGCGGGAATGACCCTTGATGAGATTCCATACTGGAAGGAAGGTACCCTTGAAAAATATAAACCTTCAGGAGATTATGTAGTTGTGAAATTTGCACGCTGGGCATTTGAAAAATTCAAGGGAGTCAAGGACGAACTTGGCACGCAGATGAGAGCAGTCGGAGAAGTTATGAGTATAGGGAAAACATATAAGGAAGCACTTCAAAAAGCGATAAGGTCTCTTGAGACAGGAAGATATGGACTTGGTTTTGCAAAAAATTTCAATAAGATGTCCCTGGATGAACTGTTGGAAAAGCTGAGTACTCCCAGCAGTGAAAGGCAGTTTATCATGTATGAGGCACTGAGAAAGGGTGCCAGCGTTGATGAACTTTACAAAAAAACTTATATCAAGCCATGGTTTATCCAGCAGATGAAAGAGATTGTGGAACTTGAAGAAGAAATCCTCAAGTACAGGGGGAAAAGTCTGCCTGAGAAACTTCTTGAGAAAGCAAAAAAAGATGGATTTTCTGACAGATACTTATCAATGCTTCTTGGTATCCCTGAAGACGATATACGGAATAAGAGGACGACTGTTAGGGTTGTACAGGCGTGGGATGCTGTGCCAGTTTGTGGAGTTGAAAACGCAGCATACTTTTATTCAACATACAATGGACCAGACAGGGTACAAGCATCAAACAGGAAAAAGGTCATAATCCTTGGTGGCGGGCCAAATAGAATCGGTCAGGGAATTGAGTTTGACTATTGCTGTGTACATGCAGCATTTGCTCTGAAAGAAGAAGGATATGAAACAATCATGATTAACTGCAACCCTGAAACAGTTTCCACAGATTACGATACATCTGATAGATTATATTTTGAGCCACTGACAGTGGAAGATGTCGTGAGTATCTATGAGAAAGAAAAACCAGAAGGTGTGATTGTGCAGTTTGGTGGGCAGACCCCTTTGAACATAGCACGGCAGCTTGAACAGGCAGGAGTTAAGATACTGGGTACAAGCGTTGATACAATTGATCTGGCTGAGGACAGGGATAGATTCAGAAAAATGATGGAAAAAATGAACATTCCCATGCCTGCATCAGGAATGGCATCCACAGAGAAGGAAGCAATAAAGATTGCAGAAAAAATTGGCTATCCGCTTATGGTCAGACCATCATATGTTCTGGGTGGCAGGGGAATGGAAATAGTTTATGATGAAGAGATGCTTAAAGAATATGTCAGTGCCGCAGTTGGCGTTACACCCGAAAGGCCAATCCTCATTGACAAGTTTCTTGAAAATGCTATTGAAGCAGAAGCAGATGCCCTTTCTGACGGAATTGATACTTTTGTTCCTGCTGTAATGGAACACATTGAACAGGCGGGGATTCATTCAGGAGATTCTGCCTGTGTAATCCCACCAACAGGAATTCCACACAAGCACTTAGAAACCATTTATCATTATACGGAGCGAATTGCAAGAGAGTTGAAGGTTGTAGGACTTATCAATATCCAGTATGCAATATGTAATGACACTGTTTATGTTCTTGAAGCAAACCCGAGGGCATCAAGAACTGTACCTCTTGTTTCAAAGGTTTGCAGTATTCCAATGGCAAAAATAGCAACAAAACTTGTTATAGGCTATAAATTGAAGGATATGAATATTGTCAGGAGAAGATTTTCCCATTTCGGAGTTAAGGAAGCAGTTTTTCCATTTAACATGTTTCCGGAAGTGGATCCTCTCTTAGGACCAGAGATGCGTTCAACCGGCGAAGTGCTTGGTATGGCAGACACTTTTGGTACAGCATTTTATAAAGCCGAGGAGGCAGCCAACCAATGCCTTCCATTGAAAGGAGCGGTTCTCATTACTGTTGCTGACAGGGAAAAGCAGTTTATATCAAGTGTAGCAAAGAAATTTCATGAAATGGGGTTTAAGATATATGCCACAAAAGGCACTGGTGAGGTTCTGAAAAGGGCAGACATTCCTTATGAGATTGCATGGAAGATTCACGAGCAGAGACCCAATATTGTTGACCTGATAAAAAACGGTCAGATTCAGATGATTATCAATACACCAGCAGGAAAACAGAGTCAATATGATGACTCATACATCAGGAAAAACGCGATAAAATACAAAATTCCATATATGACAACCATTGCAGCAGCACACGCCGCAGCGAAGGGAATAGAAGCCATGATGAAAACAGGTGGCAGCTACCAGGTAAAATCCCTTCAGGAATATCACAAAGAAATTCTTAACAGCCCGACTGACTGTTGATATTTGTTGGCAGGTATTTTCAAATCAGGGTATAATTTTTTTTGATGAAAGAATTTCTTCTTATTGTCCTTGCCTATATCGTTGGAAGCATATCTTTTGCCTATCTTTTTACCATCTTTCTTACAGGCAAAGACATACGACAGATTGGAACAAAAAATCCAGGTGCTGCAAATGTTGCAAGAAATGTTGGAAAAAAATGGGGAATACTGGTCTGGTTAGGTGATACATTGAAAGGTGCTGGAAGCATGGCGATTGCAAAGTCATTCGGAATAACAAATGAAATTTTATTGACTGTCATCGGAATTGCAGCTGTTTTTGGGCATTGTTATCCAGTCTTTTTAAAGTTCAAGGGAGGTAAAGGCATTGCAACTATGGGCGGAGTGATGTTGTATCTTGCACCAGCAGTATTTCCTTTCATACTTGGGTTCTGGTTTATTGCTCAGACCATCAATCCCCGTTCATTAAAAGTAATCATCCCTGAAATAGTTTTGTTTTTTTTGATACTTTGGCAGATATATCCAGAGACATTTTTGAAGCTAGCAATAGCAACAATTCTACTCATTCTTACCAATTTGTTTATTAACCGTGATGCAATGAAAGAAATGAGGCGCGCATGATTCTGTGGAAAAGAAAGCTTTACAGGGTTTTGCTTGGTGGACTTGTTCCCTTTGTCTATTTAATCGTAAAGGACCCTCTAATTCCTGCTCTCATTGCTGCGTTTTTCCTTTTCTGGCTGCTTTTGATGGAGTTTGAAAGGTATCTTCATCCAGGATTGTGGAACTGGTTGCTTAAACATTCTCCAGGAGTTTTCAAGACAAAACCAGGAGTTTTAACAGGGGATACCAATTTTATGATAGCAAGCTTTATCTCAGTGTTGTATTTTCCTTTTCCTGTTGCAGTGGCAAATCTTTTGTTTTTGACATTCGGAGATGCTGCAAGCGCTATATTTGGCTCAAGATTCGGTAAACTTGGTATTTTTCCTGGAAAAACACTGGAAGGAATGCTTGGAGGAATTATTATAAACAGTATCATAGGACTGTTGCTTTCATTCTATCTTGTGGTGCCGTTTGAGATTTTGTTTATCGGGGTACTTACTGGCTGTATCCTTGAAGTAATCCCAACAAAGATCGATGATAATTTGACAGTGGGAATTATTCCCGGGATACTTATGACAATCCTTTTCAGAATATCGTGATTGAGCCAGCACTCATTGCACTGAACATTAGGTATTGAAAAAAGTTTCCCAAACAATCTTTCAAAATATACTTTGGTGCAGTTCTGAGTTTTGACGACTATGGAAATGTTGCTACTTGGATAAAGAATGAGTTAAAATATTTAAAATGAGCAAAAGTCCATTAGAATTTTATGAACAGGTTTTTAGAATAAAAAATCCTTATTCTCATCAGATTGCTGCCTGGAATAAATTTGAAAGTGCGCAATTTCCTTTGTTGATAAAAGCTCCCAGTGGTTCTGGGAAAACAGAGGCAGTTATTGCACCTTTTCTTAACCAGTTTATAGACAACAATTTTTATATTGCGCCAAGAATGATATACGTTTTACCGATGAGGGTTCTTTCCAATTCCCTTGGCGATAGAATAAGAAGATATGCAAACGCTATTTCTCCAAACATTTTAGTTAAAACCCATCACGGAGATCATCCAGTTGCACCTTTTTTCATCGCTGATATAGTTGTGACAACCCTTGACCAGTTTTTATATGGATTCACAAGAGTTTCTCAACAGGTTGGTCATCATATTGATGTCCCTTTGGGTTCTATTGCCTCATCAGTTGTTGTTTTTGATGAAGCACATATGTACAGGGATGAATTTACCTTTTCTGTAATGAGAGCTTTAATGGAAATCCTCTACTATAGTAAGATTCCATTTATTTTGATGACTGCCACGATGCCTGAAAGTCTTGAAAAGAGCCTCTTTGAAAATATTCCATTGGATGATACAAAAAAAATCCTTGGGAATGTTAATTTAAATACTCATTTGGATATCGCTCTAACTGATGAACCACTTGTAAAAGGAAATGATGTGAATATTTCAGATGAACTTTTGAAAAAAATAAGAAATAAGAAAACTCTGATTGTTTTGAATCAGGTAGGTAGAGCTCAAAGAGTTTATGAAGAAATTAAGAAAAGGCTTGATTTAAAAAACGATGAAATTGTCTTGCTCCATTCTCGTTTTACAAGATTAGATAGGGAATCACATGAGAAAACCGCATTAACAATATTACCAAAAAAAGAGGCGGGTAACACTGTTGTTCCCGAAACAGTTGGGATTGTTGTGTCGACACAGGTTCTTGAGGCTGGCATCGACTTTTCAGCAGAGCTTTTATTGACGGAATTAGCACCAGCCGATTCTCTTGTACAAAGAGCTGGAAGATGTGCAAGGTATTCAGGTGAAAAAGGTGAAATGATAATTTTCCCGGTTGAAGGAGAAAAAGGACATTTACCTTATGAAAAAAGCTCTTTATCTAAAACGATGGATTATATCAAAAACAACAAAATCAACATAAAGGATTTCCATCAGGTGTGCAAATTTGTGAACAGCACCCTAAATTATAAAGCCAATGATTTTGAAGCAGCAGACACCCTTGTTGACCTTTACGAATGTATCCTTTATGCAGACCAAAAACCAGAAAATATTCAGATCAGGAGTCACAAGGCAGCTAATGTAATTATTGTCGAACCCAAAATAGGAAAAAAGAAAAGAGAAAACAAAGAAGTACAAATAGAAAATGGTATCAAAGAAATCTTTAAAACAGGAAAAATTGGTGATTATTCCTTTGATATTGACATTAATGTTTTATTGGGATGGTTTAAAAGTGAACTGGTGAGGTACGAATTGGTATGGGAAAGGGTAGAAAATAAAGAAAAAGCTATTTTTAGCATAAAAGATTTGCTTGGTAAAAACAAAAAACAGCCAGTAAAAAGTGTTTCAAAGATTAAGCCTTTTGGTACTTATATTGTTGAAAAAATACATTATGACCAAGACACAGGAGTTAAAAAAGATGGTGGTTTCTTTGTATAGTTCACCTGAAGAATTTTACTTAGATCATATAGAAAACTGCAAAAAAAATTTATGGCTGATTTTACCAATATTTACACCAGTTTTAAAAAGAATCCTGGATTTTAATGATGAAAAAATTTTACAGACATCTTTAGAAAAGATGGTTGCCTTCCATGATCTTGGAAAACTTACAAAAAAATGGCAGGAAAATAAAGAAAAAAATTTGCGTCCATCTCATGCACCATTGGGTGCTGCGTATTTGTGGAAGATTTCACCTGATGTAATAAAAGAGCCTGTGTGTTTTGCAATTCTGATACATCACACTGATAAAGGGCTTCTTGGGGATAATATTGAAAGACCGGATGTTCAGGCGATAATTGAAGGAATTGTTACTTACGATGGGAAAATAAACTGGGATGATAACGTATGTTCATTGCCTAATGACTTATTTCCTCCTGAAGCAAAAGATTTAACTATTAATGATTTAAAAGATATGGCACAAAAGCTAAGAATCTGGGCAAGGAGTGGTTCCTTTTTGGACCAGCACAAAAAAAGAATTCAAACGATGCTTTGCCATCATATCTTGAAACTTTGCGACATCTCAGCAGCGAAAGAAAGAAAAGAATATGAGAAAAAAGAAGATGAAGATTATTTTGGTGGCTGGTTAATGGTTGAAGAGATAAATAATTATGTTGATCAAATGTGCAAAAGGTTGCCAAAATGTCAATAAACCTCTTTACTCCAGGAACAGGGTTTCCTGACCTTGAAGTAAAAATTGCGTATGGACTTGCAAGAGTGGGGATTGAAGCAGGCCTCAAATTTAGTATCATCCCTGAAAAAGGGTTTTATACAATTGAATTTGAGAAGATTTCCTACGATAGACTCAAGCAATCTTTCTTGAATATACTTGTAAGACTTTTATCATCAGACAGGTTTTTTGATTTAGGAGTAAAAGCGAAGGACAAGGGGAAATACTCAGTGAAAAATGAGATTTTTGAAAATTTAAAAGATACTGTTGATTTTTCGCGGATGTTTAATTTAAAAACAACTTCTAATTTGAATATAAAAAGAGATATGTTTTGTGGTCATTCAAATGTCCCTTGTTTTGGAGGCAGTAGCGGTTTAATCTTAATCTCTTCGTTCCATGCGGGAAAACCTTATGAAAGAGATAAAAGAGCCGCAACATTTAACCAATCCTTATGTGCTGTTTGTGGTTATCTTGCTGTTTTGGGCCTTTATTCGTTTGGCTTCAATATTCAAATGGGACAGGGTAAAAACAGAAAATTTGCTGTAATATTGCCTATACCTAAAAATGAGCTAAAATCTGATAATTTGGCGATGCTATTGTCGTTGCAAAAAACTCTACATAATTTCTGGCTTTCTGATATACAACCCTTGAGAACATTTACAGTTGGTTTATTGGCAAAAGTCCCTGCTTTAAGCGATGTTGTCAATGAACTACACCTGACTTTCCATCTGTCGTTGGCATGTAAAGATAATAGAGGTGATACAGCGGTTGAGCAAACAGAAACTATTGACGCATTTCCTTTTTCAAAATTTATTTCAAGTTCATCATATAATCCTGCGACTGTAATTAAGTTATTGGGCTCTTTTAAGGTGCTACCTAAGATAGCATCATTAGTTGAGTTAACAAAGATCCTTGAAAAAAGTGAGATAATGAGCTTAACAAAATTCGCCCGTCTTTACACACAAGAGACCTCACCAAAAAAAGGTGAATGGGTAAATCTTCTATATCCAGAAACGGCAAAATATCTTTTAAGGGAGGTGGCAATGATTCGTTCAGAAATAATTGAAAATCCCGCCATAGGAAGTCTTGCGAGAACTTTAAGATATTTCATCAGAGAAAGGAAGTATGGCTATGCTGACGATATTAGGAATGCAAGGAAGGAATCAAGGGATTTTGAAGAGACAGTTGCAAAGATGCTAAGAGAAGGAGAATTAAGAAGAGTTCAACAGGAACAAGAAAGGCAAAGGGGTAAAAAAATTGATAATTGGATCCATATGCCAAAAGAGGCTGAAATTAAGGAGATCTTTAGAATTGCCAGTGAAGATTTTGAATCCACAAAATTAGCACTGGTGATGCTTGCCTTTTCCTTCCCGGCAAAAGATGAACTATCTAAGGAGTCAGATCAGGAGGGACAAAATGAAAGAAAAGATAATAGCGAAGATTAAAGAGCATCTCCCAGAAATAAAGGAAAGGTTTAAGGTCAGGGAAATTGGTATTTTTGGGTCTCAGATAAAAGGTAAGTCAAAAAGGAAAAGTGACATTGATATACTGGTTGAATTTCATGAAGGCGGCGAAACATTTGATAATTATATGGAACTTAAATTTTTTCTGGAAGGGATTTTCCATAGAAAGGTTGACCTGGTTCTAAAAAATGCATTAAAAGAAGAAATAAAAGAAGAGATCCTCGCAGAGGTTAAGTATGCCTAAAAGAAAGTTTATACTTCTTTTGAACGATATCTTGAAAAGTTCAGAAAAGATTCTAATCCTCTCTAAAAATAAGTCCCGCAATGATTTCATCCAGAATTGGATTTTAGTCGATGCTACTATTAGAAATCTTGAAATAATAGGAGAAGCAGTCAAAATTTTGCCATATGAGTTAAAGAAAAGGTATCCCCATATTGAATGGAAAAAAATCGCTGGATTAAGAGACATATTGATTCACGAATACTTCGGAATTAATTACACCATCTTATGGGATATTGTGAAAAATAAAATTCCCGATTTGAAAGAACAGATTCAGAAAATAATAGAAGAACTACCCAAATAAAAATGGAGGTGCAAAATGCTTAAATTTGTGTCATTTGCTATTAAGATTCAGTTGAATGTTCATGACCTTAATAATGAAGCAGTTGCAGGAAATGTCTCTGATATTAGAATTATGGAATTTGTTGATGAGGAAGGTAAAAAGCAAGAATCTGCGGCAGTATCAGGAAGAATGCTTAAGCACTGGCATTATGAGGGAATGAGAAGAATTGGGCATGAACGAGGACTACCTTTTTGTGATTCTTGTAAGATCGGAGAACCTGTAAGGCCAGCCAAATTGGAAAACAATATCCTTTCACATAAAAAGGCTATTGAAGAAGGACAGGTGTCTGTCGTTCAAAAATGCGCTATATGTGACATACACGGGTATCTTGCTGCAATTGCAGGGGGTGGACGAAGAAGTGGAAGAGCAACAGAGGAAAGTGATGAGGAACAAGAAGGGGTCTCTGAAAGAAGGAGTTCCCGGGTGATGTTTTCCTGGTTAATGCCAAATTTAGAAAATGACTCGCCATCAAAGCAGGTCATTCATTCGAGAGTTAAAAGCGGCGTAGACTTTGACGATAAAAAACTGGTTTCACAAATGCCTTTCAACAAATCCTATGCCTCTGGTTTCTATGCCTTTGTTTCTGTTCTTGATGTAGACAGAATCGGTCTTGTTGAATTAAATATTGGTAGCGAAAACCTTTACGCAGTGGAAGATAGTGCTCGCAAAGAAAGAATAAATGTTGCCATTGAAGCATATCGTTTAATGATATCAGGTCAGATAGGAGCAAGTTTATCTCATGCAATACCTCACGCAGACCCAAAAGAAATTCTTGTGGCTTATTCAGAAACAGGTCCACTGCCTTTCCCTGTTTCACCAATGTACTCTGACTATGTTGCAAAAACAGTAGGACTTATGCCGCAGAATGCAACATTGTTATATTGGGGAAAGGAAACACCTAATGGTGTCCTCAAGAAAGCAACTATCAATGAGATATTTGATGAACTCTTAAGCAAGGTTTAAATTATGAAAGCTTTAGTATTTGATATTAGGTTAAGCTCCCTATATTCAATTAGAATACCTTTTACCTGGCAATCTGCTTTAACATATCCTTTGCTTCCACCATCTAGCGTAATTGGAATGCTTGCAAATGCTATGCAGAGATTGAAGAATGATAAGCATCCTCTTGAATACCTTGATATGATGGAAGACGAAATACTCTGGGCAGGTTCAAAGCTTTTGACTTGCTGCATAATTAAAAGCTACACAACATCAGCCATAGTTAAGTGGGAAGATGTACAGCCCTGGAAATTTACCAATGCCCTTGGAAGACAATATGCGTTTTCAAAGGAAATTCAGACCATTGCCATCTTCAAGAACGATAGCCTGTTAGATGAAATTCGCGATGCTGTTAAACGAACACCATTAACCTGTGGAGACAGTGAATCAAGTATCTCAGTTAATAATGATCCCCAAATTTTTGATGTTGAAACCAGACAGATGAGAGAAGGAGAAGAAATAGAAACGCAATTTCCTTTTCCATTTGATACAGGTTTTTATGATATTGCAAAAGGCAGTGGCAAAATTTTTCTTGTCCACGAAAGATGCAAAAAAAGTGGAAGAAATTTCCCCTTAGAGATGTACATGTTTCCTTTAAGAGAAACCGAAGGTGTACTTTCTGGAGAAAAAATTTTGTTGAAATTAAAAAAACAAATACCTGTGTATTTTACTCCGCACAATGAAGAAAAGGATGTCTTTATTCCACAAAAATATCTTCTAAAAAATGCTTAAAGTTACTGGAACCCTTGTCTGGTATTATTTCATTTGCAAAAGGCAAGTGTGGCTTATGGCTCATGAAATAAATCCATTTCAAGATGACCCATTTCTTGAAATAGGTAGATTTTTGCACGCTGAAAGTTATGCAAGAGAAAAGAAAGAAGTAGAAATTGATGGAATGAAGTTTGACATCATAAAGAATAAAGACGGAAAGCTTATAGTTGCCGAAATAAAAAAATCCTCAAGATTTTTAGAATCTGCTACAATGCAGCTCTGTTTTTACCTTTACAGATTACAAAAGATGGGTATTAATGCAGTGGGTGAAATTTTGGTACCCCAGGAAAAGAAAAAATACAGCGTAATCCTCAATCAAGAAATTATTCTTAAGATTGAAGATGCGATTCGAGAAATTAAAGAAATAATGCATTACCCGAAACCACCTGAAAAAAGAAAAATTCATTTTTGTACTCATTGTGCTTACGCGGAGTTTTGTTTCGCATGAGAATAAAGATTATACTTGAGAGCATCGTGGACAAAAATATTGTGCTGCCAATTCATTACAATCATTTAATGCAGGCTTTTATTTATCATAACATTAGTAATGAACTCGCAATATTCCTTCATAACCATGGTTTTGAATATGAAAAGCGAAGGTTTAAACTGTTTGTTTTTTCCAGAATATTCGCCAAAAAAGCCCAATTTTACGATGGGAAAGCTTTTTTTGACAGGCAGATTTATTTTTATCTCTCCTCTCCCCTTGATAATTTCATTTCTCAGTTTGCTGAACATATTTTGAAAAGAAATCATGTCTCAATATTCGGAAACATGGTAGCAATTAAAGAAATCTATGTTTTGCCTGAACCTGAGTTTAAAGAAGAACACGTTATAAAAATGCTATCACCGGTAACAGTTTACAGTACTCTGCTAAAAGGCACAAAAAAGAAAACATACTATTATTCACCTGTTGAAAAGGAGTTTTCGATGCTCATTAAAGAAAATCTTGGGAAGAAATACTTCTCGTTTTACGAGGAGTCCTTGAATTTCATCTTTGAAATGAAGCCTGAAAAAGTCAACAAAAACTTGGAAAAAATCGTTATTTATAAAAACACGGTCATCAAAGGTTGGCTTGGAACTTATACCATATGCTCTTGTCCTGAAATAATAAAATTTGCATACCACACTGGTCTTGGCGCAAAAAATTCTCAAGGTTTTGGAATGTTTGACATATGTTCGTGATAATGGTTTATGATATAAAAGAAAAGAGGGTGGCAAAAATTTTGAAAATCTCAAGAAAGTATCTTACCTGGATTCAAAATTCAGTTTTCGAAGGTGATATTACGGAAGCCCATTTTGTTAAATTGAAACATGAATTGAAAAAAGCAATAAAAAAAGAAGAGGATTCTGTTGTTTTTTACACTTTTAGAACAAAAGATTACACAAGCAGAGAAATCCTTGGTATAGAAAAAGGGAAATCTGAAACGATAATCTGAAATGTTATGACAAAACAGCTTTACATTTTCAGTGATGGTGAATTGAAAAGGAAACAAAACACTCTGTTTTTTGAAAAAAGCAGTGGTGAAAAAAAGTACTTTCCAATAGAAAATATTGAGCAGATTCACCTTTTTGGTGAAGTAACAATAAACAAGAAACTTCTTGATTTCCTTGCTCAGGAAGGTATTCTTATACATTTTTACAATTATTTTGGGTTTTATGAAGGAAGTTTTTATCCAAAGGAGCATTATAACTCAGGCTCATTGATTTTGAGACAGGCAGAACACTATATGGATACAAGCAAAAGGATATGCATTGCCCGCAAATTTGTAAGTGGTGCCATATTGAATGCAATTAAGGTACTTGAGTACTACAAAACAAGAGGAATTGACTTAGAAAACGAAATAAAGAAGATCGAACAAATAAATGAAAGTATTCAACATTTTACAACCATTGATGAACTAATGGCTCTTGAAGGCAATACAAAAGATATATATTACAGATGTTTCAATAAAATAATTAACAATAAGGATTTTAACTTTGAGGGAAGATTTAGGAAGCCCCCTATGGATCCAATAAACGCCTTAATTAGTTATGGAAATTCCTTATTATATTCTTATGTTCTTGCTGAAATTTACAAAACTCATCTGGATCCGAGAATAGGATTTTTGCACACAACAAATTTCAGGAGATTTTCTTTAAATCTCGATGTCTCTGAAATTTTCAAACCAATTATTGTTGACAGAATGATATTTGCTATTGTTAACAAAGGAATGATTAAAAGCAAGGACTTTGTGGAGGAAATGAAAGGAATTTATCTTAATGAAAATGGACGAAAAATATTTGTGGAAGAGATGGATAATAAAATGAAAACGACGATAAAACATCGAAAACTGGGCAGAAGTGTCTCGTATAGAACATTAATAAGAATGGAATTATACAAGATAGAAAAGCATTTACTGGGAGATGAAGAATACACACCTTTTATTACTTGGTGGTAAAAAGTCGTCTACCTTGCATAGTGTAGAAATTATAGGGGTACGACGATTAGTAAAAAATTAATAAAGAGCTTGAACAATTTGGGGATTCAATTTACACTGTTGTAAAACACAGAACAAACTAAAATCTTTGAAAATTTTGAGGACAGCGAAAATAAATGTTAAAAAGTGTTGTGAGCCTACCTATGAGGAATTGAAACAGTGCTTGAACTCTCATATTTCCTGCAATGACCCTGTGTTGTGAGCCTACCTATGAGGAATGGAAACAGGGTCTGGAAGGG
>JAMWCC010000031.1:0-3192 GCA_023818375.1 Candidatus Omnitrophota bacterium
TAACGTAAAATCTATAACAGCTCATCTAACATCTGCTACGTTTTATTCTTACTCCCCTTCCTGTATCTCTCTGCATTCTTCTTTATAATTGCATACCTCTTTTCCATATTGTATAATCCTTTCGGTATCTCACTGACCATCCGTACCTCCTTCCGTTATCCCTAAAAATAACTATATTTAAATGGATGGTCAGTACCTTTTCAATTATGAGGAAACTATCCTCTTTCAGAGAGATTATTTTTGAGGAATCCCGGGGTCTTGACAAAATAAAATATACCTATTAAAATAACATTGAAATGGAGAAAACCTCCATTAACACAAAAAAAGAAAGGAGGTGAGAGAAATGAAAAAAGGGTTTACGCTTATAGAACTTCTGGTGGTAATCGCTATTATAGCGATTCTTGCAGCGATGTTGCTTCCAGTGCTGTCAAGGGCAAGGGAAAATGCTCGCCGCGGTGTGTGTATGTCAAACCTGAAACAGATTGGACTTGCTCTCAGGATGTATTCTCAGGATTATGATGAGTCATTCCCGTATATTGGTGGTAACACGGGCAATGAACCACGCGATGCATTTTGTCTACTCTTCGGAAGGGTTTACGGCACTTCGACCTCCACAAATCCAATATGGCAGGTTAAGCCATGTCCTAACTATCTTAAAAACACTGATATGTTAGTTTGTCCCAGTTCAAACGATGTTAAGTACACTGGAGATCCTGAGGATGTGACTGTTGCTTTTGCGCCTTCCTTTGATGTGACCGCATCTAACTGTTCCTATGCATATGGTTGCGCTCTCGATGAGCAGACAAACATTGAATCAGTCCTTGCCGCTGATAAGGTTTACGGCAAAGGCAACGATGGGTTATGGAGTGGTATCGTCACAGTATCAGATGCAAACGATAATCACGGTAAAGATGGAGTGAATGTTCTGTATGTCAGTGGAAGCGTACAATGGGTAGCAGCAGACAGAAACGGTAATTTGCCGGCTGAGAAACTCGGTGGAGGTCAGGTTACTAGCGGAACAGGCTTAAGGAATCCTTAACGCCTTTTTTATGGATTAATTGAGGGAGAATAAATGAAAAATGAAATGAAAGGAGGTGAAGAAAGATGAAGAGAAAAGGATTCACTCTCATAGAACTTCTGGTGGTAATCGCTATCATAGCGATTCTCGCAGCGATGTTGCTTCCGGCTCTGGCAAGGGCAAGGGAGCAGGCAAGAAGGAGTGTTTGTATTGCAAACCTCAAGCAGATTGGCCTTGCTCTGAAGATGTATGCCCAGGACTATAAGGAGTATTATCCGGCATCTCGAGCACCAACTGCTGATGAGCCATCAGCAATTACGCCGCTATCACTTCTGTATCCACAGTATGTGTCAACAGGAAAGACATTTATCTGTCCATCAGATCTCGGACACAGGACAGCCAATGCTGTCGTCTATAACGCTGCTCCTCTGGTTGATACAGATGGTGGAACAGACAACGCTGGATGCTCCTATGCATATGGCCAGTACTGCAACGAATCAGTTGATGTTGACACAGTCGTCGTGGTTGATAAGTCGGTATCTAATATTACCACCTTCGGCGGTGTATGGAGTTCAACACTTACTGTGCTGGGTACCACTGGTGGAAAGAATAACAATGTCAACCACAAGACAGATGGAGTCAATGCCTGTATGGTAGATGGCCATGTGAAATGGGTGCCAGCCGGAAAGATTCCAGACCTTATGCCGAACAGGAATAGCTCTGGAACAGGAGACATTGGAAAAATTATCAACCCGTAAAAATTGATTGGAAGGAAAGCCCCTCTTTTCAAAGAGGGGCTTTCCTTTTTTTCATAATGAAATGGTTCATATTATTCTTGAACCATACATCAAGAGCTGTTGGAGAATTTAACTGAAATTCTCTTATTGTATTTTAGGAAAAAATGCAAGATGTTTTATGAAAAGAAAACAGGGTTTTAATTCAGGAACAAACAAGCCCATCCTATTTCTGGGATACCTATGCGCGCTGGTATCTTTGGTTTTTGTCCGCATCCTTGAAAATGGTTTTGATCTGCCAAAGTTTCTTGTGGCGTTTGGAGGTATTATTTGTTTGCTGTGCTATCTTTTGATTTTGTTTTCTAAAAAGAATTTTTTCCCAATATACAAAAATCCTTTATATTTTCCTTTGTTTTTATTTCTTGGATGGCAAGTTTTTTCGATTTTTTTCGCAGTTAATAAAATTGCGGGTATTTCAGAGATTGGTCTCACGCTGGTTTGCTCTACACTCGTTTTTATAATTCCCTTAATCTTGAAAGATGCATCAGATGTTATTTTACTTGCCAGAATTATTGCTATTTCTTCAGGAATTATTGCGATATATGGAATCTTTCAGCATTTTGGTTTTGATTTTTTTATGTGGACGAGAGAAAACAGTGCTTTATCAACACTTGGCAGAAGAAATTTTGCGGGTGAATATCTTGTTCTTGTAATACCCTGGGCGCTATTTTGTTTTTTTACAAGTGGCAGGCAATTCAAGGTTGTATTCATTCTGATTTTTGTTTTACTTCTTACACACCTTTTTTTAACTTTCACCAGGGCAAGCTGGATTGGTTTTATTTCCTCTATCTTATTATTGTTGCTGTTGTTAATAAGAGAGCCTATTAAAACAACAAAAGTTATTCAGTTTGTTTTTATGTTGCTGCTTTTACTGCTGGTAACAAATGTATATGCCGGGGTTTTTCAATTCGAAAAAGGAACAGTTAAAAGCAGGATTTTGATCTGGAAATCCTGTGTATTTGTAATTAAACACGCTCCTTTCATGGGAGTAGGTACAGGAAACTTTGAAATAGGTTATTATAAATATGCTTCAGACAATCCAAATGCTTTTGTTCCATCTGAGGTGCGAATAGATAAAGCTCACAATGAATTTATTGAAATTGCTGTTGAAAACGGAATTATTGGACTTACTCTGTTTTTGTTTTTTATTTTCACCATTTACAAAATGGCGTGGCTTATTTTAGCAAGTAGAAACAAAAAGGAATTTGAAAAGTTTGTTTCAATTTTTGCAATTGCAAGCATTACAGGGATTCTTGTTAATTCATTAGCGTCTTTCCCTTTGCAGAGAACCATAGGAAGCTTCTTTTTTTTCTTAAATTGCGGAATTTTAAGCAGGATGTATTTCAATATGCTTGAAGTTAATCCTGTGCATAAGAAGTT
>JAMWCC010000031.1:3202-3497 GCA_023818375.1 Candidatus Omnitrophota bacterium
CGATAATTGTATTCGCATACATATTGTTTTCTGCTTGTGCCGTCATATCAAGCTACAATCTTAAAAAATCACAGGTCGTTTCACTGGCTATTACAGATAATTCTGACCCTGTTTTATGGCTTTATGCTGAGAGGCATGCTAAAGATGCACTCAAGTTTAATCCATTCGACAGAGAAACATACTGGAACCTTGGCGCAATTTATATGATGGTGAATCAACTCGGCAACGCTCGTAAGTATTTTTTGGAAGCCTTGAAATATCAACCTTATAGTATTACAGTCCTTATGGCTTTAGG
>JAMWCC010000089.1 GCA_023818375.1 Candidatus Omnitrophota bacterium
CAAGGAATTTCCACTCCATTTTTTTATTATACAGTCCCGGCTATTCTATTACAATGGCTTGAATTGAAAGCGAAATTATTGTAGGATACCTTGATAAAAAGGAGTTATTATGAAGGCACATATTATTGTTGATTCTTCAAAAGTCATCGGAAGGAAAAGTCCATATTTTTTTGGTTCTTTTATTGAGCATGTTCATCAGTGTGTGTATCCTGGCATTTTTGACCCGAAATCCGTTTTTGCTGATGAAAATGGCTTTAGAAAGGATGTTATTGAAGAGATCAGGACTCTTGCTCCTGGTACGATACGCTGGCCTGGCGGAAATTTTTCCTCCTGGTATCACTGGAAGCAAGGAATTGGATCAAAAGAAAAAAGAAAGACAATGATTTCCTATGCCGATGATATCATAAGGGAAGAAAGCCATCTTTTTGGCACAGATGAATATGTAAAATTCTGCAATCAGGTAGGAACAACACCATATATTACAGTAAATGCTGGTGATGGAACACCACGAGAAGCAGCAGAATGGGTTGAATACTGTAATTATTCAGGAAATACATACTATGCTGACCTGCGCAGAAAAAATGGTAATAATCAGCCGTTTGGAGTGAAATACTGGGAAATAGGTAATGAGATTTATGGCGACTGGCAGGTAGGAACCAAGGATGCAGTTGAATATAGTAAAGCACTTATAGAATTTTCAAAGGCAATGAAAAGGATTGATCCATCAATAAAAGTCGTTGCTGTTGGTATGGGAAAACACGATCCTGACTGGGACAGGATAGTTCTGGATACTGCCTGGGATTATATTGATGGAATTTCAGTCCATATTTACATTGGAAGGCATGAGTATTTTGATTCATTCGGACAGATTTTTACAATTGCTGACCATCTAAGAAAAATGGAAGATGACATCATAAGAATTGCTGAGCAAAAGAAATCAAAGAAAAACATATTTCTTGCACTTTCAGAGTGGGGCATCTGGTACAAAAAAGGGCATAAAGATAATCTTGATGAAGTTTATAACCTCAAGGATGGACTTGTCTTTGCAGGTGTAATGAACCTGCTACTGAAATTCTGTAGAACTCTCCAATTTACACACCAATCAATGCTTGTCAATTGTCTCGGGCTTATAAGGACAAAACCTGATAGGATTGTGAGACAAACAATTTATTATCCTTTCTCGCTTTTTGCTAATCACACAGGAGATACAGTCCTTGCGCCCCAAGTATGGAGTGAAGGTTTTTCCTGCAAGGACTACAGATATTTCCCCTGGCCCACATTTGATGTTGGTAAGGATAATTTTCAGTTAGATGAAAGCAAGGTTCCACAAATACATAATATACCATACCTTGATGTATCAGCGACATTGAATTCGAAGACTGACGAACTGTGCCTGATTGTTGTAAACAGGCATCCTGAGAAAGCAATAAATACAACCATTGAATTTCGCGGATATGAATGCGAAAATAATATTTATGTTATGGTTGTCAATGGAGATGATGTTTATGCGACAAATGATTTTGGAAAAGAAAATGTGAAGATGGAAAAGTTTGAAGAAAAAATAGAGCCAAAAAGTATAAAATTTAGCTTTCAACCGCATTCAATCACTGCATTGAAAATCAAAACAAGGAAGGCAGAATGAACAGACTGAATACGCTCGTTATTGGTGGTGGAATGATTACAAAACAGGTTATTTTGCCGGTACTGGCTCAGGAAAAAAGAAAAGGAAAAATCTCATCAATAACTGTTGCTTCAAGACGAAAGGAAACAATCCAGCAATTGAAGGATATATTCCCGCAAGAAAATCTGAAAGGATATCCTGAAAAAAATGATGAACAGCCTGATGCATGGAAGATTGCACTAAAAAACTTAGAAAAACCTGGTCTTGTCATTATTGCAACACCTGATGACCTGCATGCAGAAATGTGCCTGGAAGCGATTGAATATGGTTTTGATGTGATAGTTCAGAAACCACTGTGTTTGAAAACAGAGGATGCAAAACAGATTTTGAACTCTTCAAGAGAAAAGGGATGCTATGTATTTACTGACCTTCACAAAAGACATGACCTGGCGCTGAGAGCATTACAGTATAAATACACAAGAGGAGAAATGGGAGAGGTTTTGTGCTGCCATGCCTGGCATGAACAAAGAAGAGATATACCCCTTAAATATTTCAAGAACTGGTGTGAAAGAAGCAGTCCCCTTGAATATTTAGGAACTCATTATATAGACATGTTCTATTTTGTTACAGGACTTAAACCTGAAAAAGTCATTGCGAAGGGACAGAAAAAACTGCTTAAATCACTCGGTTATGACGCATTTGATGCCTGCCAGGCATTCATCAACTGGGAAAATGGAGCAGTAGAATATCTTCAAACATCCTGGATATTGCCTGAAGAAAATCCATGCCTTTCTAATCAGGGTTTTCAGATGACATGTACACAGGGAGAATTCAGGGCTGACAATGCGAACAGAAATTCAAATTTTTCAACAACAAAAAATGGTTATGAGCTTTTCAATCCATACTTTTTCAAGCCATATATTGACTGGGATAATCCAGAGATTGATATGTACCTTGGCTATGGTGCAGACAGCATCATTCAGGCAATTGATGATTGCATCAGAATCCTTAATGAAACGAGTGGGCTTAAAGAAAAACAGGCACTTGAAAAAAGAAAACAGCTATTATCAGAATTTGAAAAAACAAGACCTTTGCCCAATCAGGCAATCATCAGTGTTTCTGTGATTGAAGCAGGAAAAATGAGTATGATTAAAGATGGTAAGCCTGTAATAATTGATGATGATTTCTTTCTGCATTATGAGTAAAATCCTTTAAATGGCTTGCCGGGACATTTACCTGAGTTTCACGGCATTTTCACTTCAAAGAACTGTCTTTTTTCTGCTGATTCCCTTGCCCACAGGCAGGTTAATGCGCTTATTATTCCTGCTTCTATTGGAGACCGAGAAGTTCTTTTTTCTTTCATAGCCATCAAAAAATCATAGGCAAGCTCCCTGTCTCCCCCAGCATGTGGCAAATTCCCGGTGAATTCAATCTTTTCAACAACTGGAGTGAAATGGTCATATATTATTACTGTGTTGCGATACCAGTCAAAATCAATTGTTCCTTTATAGCCGTATAACCTTGCTCCTCTTCTACCAACTGCCTGGTTTCTTACAAAGAAATTCTGGCTGTAGCTTACCTGCACGCCATTATCAAGCTCAATAAGTGCATTTCCACTGTCTTCATTCTTTATTTCTTTTGAAAACATACACTTTTGCCAGTCGTTCCAGTCAACCTTTTCACCCATAAATCTTTTGTAAAATAGATTGAATGGACTTTCAATACATTCCATTTTCTCATCACAATCTTTACACAAAAGTTCGAAAGGTTTATCCCTTTTTCCATAAATCCTTTGAGAATTCATTGCTGCAACAATTTTTGGTTTTCTTCCTGTGAGATAAAAAATATAGTCAAAGTCATGGGTTGCCTTCTGCAAAAACAGTCCACCAACTTCGTGGTAATTCCTATACCAGTTGTTGAAATAAACAGAACCATAGGGAACATCGTTCCAGGCAACAACATGCTCAACATCTCCGATCCTTCCTGAATCTATAATCTGTTTTACCTTTTGTACCATTGGACTGAGCCTCAATGGAAAGGAAACTACTGTTGGAGCAGGATAATTTTGAAAAGCTTTATCAAGCATTTTAATCTGCTCAAAAGTAATTGCGACTGGCTTTTCAAGAAACAATGGAAGTTTTCTTTTTGCAACCTTACATGCCATTTCAGTATGGAGATGGCATCTTGTGCCTATCATAACCCCATCCAGTTCAACACTATCAAGCATCTCATCGGCACAAGAAAAATATTTTGTCTCCTGCATGAGTTCAGGGTCTATGGTTTTTCTAAAGATCTGCTTTTTTTCTTTCACAGCTTTTTCTATCTCTTCCCATGCAGGGTCTGCAATGGCTGCAATTTTGTATGGAATACCAAAAACTTTCATTGATACTGCCATACCAGAGATCCTTCCACCAAATCCTATTATTCCAACTCTTAACATACCGCCCCCCTTTTTTACTTCTTTTGTTGTCTATGCAATTTCTGATCGCAATTTTAATTAACTTCTGGAAGAATCAAAATTTCCACCCATCCTATTTTTACTTCAATCTTTGAGGTGACCTCAATTAAATTATATCCCCTGTTTACTGCATTTGGCAAAACTTCATAACCATACAATGGAAATTCTGGGCAAGGTTTTTCAATATTAAAAGTACCTTTAAAATTACATATCTCACCATTCAATCTAACTTCCAAAGAATTGCTCTCCAGTTGTACATTATTTTCTATTCCTAACAAAACGATAACCTTTTCAAAATCTGGTTTTGGCCCAATATGAACACGAAACTCATTTGGAACATTAGGTTTGCACTCACACGGTAAAAGATAACCTTTAGGCATGCCGGGTGCGAATGTATCCTGATATGTGATTACGTGTCTTCTTTTTTTGCCTACGATAGTACGCAGATCACCTATTTCCCGCAATAAAGTGGGATAGTTTGAAACATCTTCCATTGCTGTCATTGAATCCATGTAATTAAAAAGATATATTCTATCAACGCCTCTATCAAGATACGAGGCAGCACTTCCTCTAACTGTCTCAAGGGAGTTTGTTTGATGTAAATTGTACATAGGGTAAGGACGGATCAAAACCTCAAACCCTGCTGCTAATATTGTATTGGTACCTTCAAGCAATCCTTTCCAGGTTTCTACTGGCATATCATTATCAATAGTAGCCCAGAAAGGTGTGATTACTATCATATCAACCAGTCTGTTTTTAGCCCAAAACACTGGGTCCATCCCAAGTCCAAGAGAAGTTTCATAGCTCCTGGGAACACGTGCAGAAAGTTTTATCCTGTGGCTCCTTTTTTCTTCCCAGTAATCTGCAAGTTTACGAACATCTTTCATAAATTCATTAAGGATCTGTACTCCTTGTGTTTCAAACCCAGGTCTGAAATGATAGCCAAATCTCATCCAGTCGAGCTCGAATCCATCAAAATCATAACGTTCAAACAACTCTTCTATTAATTTCATATGGTGTTGTCTCACTTCTTTTCTACTATAATCAAAAGCTCGGTCTGTCCCTCTAGAAAATCTATAAGGAACACGATAGAACTGAGGATTTTCACGCCAAAAGGTACTGTGTAAAAATGCATTTACATCATTAACACTGTGAACATCATTCATTCTCATCGAAATCCATGGTGAAATTCCAAGTTCTCTACATCTTTTAATCCATACCTTATAAACATCTATACCGTCTTTAGCAAGCCGCCATGCAGTATGAACCCATTTTATTGCAGCTTTTCTTTCTTCCGGATCAAGACTTGCAAATAATGCTTGATCTTCAGATAGTTCTGGATTATAACCTTTCCAGATCGGTTCCCAAACACTACTATCGTAGCTTGTTCGCATGCAATTGGGACAAATCATAATCTCTTTTACTTGAGTTTTTGCATATTGGTCTACCCATGAGGCAACCTTGTCTGGATCAAGTTTTTGGTAAGCACGGGTAAAAAAATAATGAGAATTGTCTTCATTTAATGCTATTCCAGGGAACTCATTATTCATATTTTCACGTTCCATGATAGCTCCCTTGTAAATCTCCTAATTTTAATTATAATCAATTGGGCATCAGATCATATTTTACTTTTTGACATTTTACCATTATACTGTTTATATGGCAACAATTTATTCAATTACAAATCAAAAGGGTGGTGTCGGAAAAACAACAACATGCCTGTGTCTTGGCTCTGCACTTGCTGAAGAAGGATATAAAGTTTTGCTCGTTGATTTTGATCCGCAGGCAGGTTTAACTGTCTCTTTAGGTTATGACCCTGATTCTTTTTCAAAAACAATCTATGACTCACTCATTAATTGCGAGCAATATCCATTGAAGGAAGTCCTTATTGCTACAAAAATCAACAACCTTTTTGTTGTTCCGTCGAATCTTGACCTAGCAGGTGCAGAAGGAGAATTAATTGGTGAAATCGGCTGGGATAGAAATCTTAAAGAGGCACTTGCTGAAATAAAAAATGACTATGATTTCATTTTTATTGATTGCCCACCAAGTTTAGGAGTACTTACAACAAATGCCCTGATATGTGCGGATGCAGTAATTATCCCGGTACAAACAGAATATCTTGCGCTGCGTGGACTAAAACAGCTTGAAAACATTATTGCAAAAGTGAGAAAAAAGGGGAATCCAAAACTGAGAAAAAGAATTTTAAGGACAATGCACAATACAAGAACCCTTCATTCAAAAGAAGTGGTTGAAGAGCTTGAAAAAATATTTCCGCAGGAGGTTTTCAGTACAATTATAAAAAGGACTGTGAAATTTGCAGATGCAACACTTGCAGGTTTGCCAATAATTCAATATGCAAAAACTTCTGAAGCAGCAGATGCCTATAGAAACCTTGCCAAGGAGGTGATTGAAGATGCCAAAACGGCCATCTCTTAAAGGTAAAGGCGTTGATATTTTTCTTGGTGAAACAAAAACAAAACAAGAAAAAGAGCTAGAAAAAGGTAAAGCCACCTTCTACTTTCCAGAAAGACTGCTTACAGAACTTGATGAAGCATGGTTTTTTTTAAGAAGGATTAACAGAAAAATAAAAAAGTCTGACATTGTTCAGGCTGCACTTGAAATTACCCTTGAGGGACTAAAAGAAGGAAAGCAAAACAATCCTCTTGTTGAATATTTCAAAAATAAAAGATGATATACCCTCCCAAACAGGGAACATTGTTGTGTCAAGGATTGTCTAATGAATAAAGAGGATATCTGCCATCTTGATGATACTCACCTTGTTAAGATTGTTCAGGATGGAAATGACATTGCCGCATTTGAAATATTGGTAAGGAGATACCAGGATATGGTATACAATATTTGTTTTAGATTTATGGGACAAAAAGAAGAAGCGCTTGATTGTAGTCAGGAAACATTCATCAAAGTTTATGAAAATATAAAAAGATTTAAACATCTTTCATCATTTAGAACCTGGATATACAGAATTGCAGTAAATACCTGCAAGAACCATTTATCATCGCGTCGGTTTAGAAACCAACAGAAAACAGATTACATCAGTGAAAAAATGGAAATTGGAAGTAGTTTTGAATCTCCAGAAGTTTATTTTGAAAAACAGCGGCTACAAAAAATTGTACAGGATGCCATAGATAAACTACCACTGGATCAGAAGCAATTGATAATACTCAGGGACATACAGCAACTTTCATATCAGGAGATAAGAGAAATTACAAAACTGCCTGAGGGAACAATAAAATCAAAAATTTCAAGAGCAAGAGAAAAACTCAAAGAGCTTTTGAAGGATATAAAAAATGGAATGTAAAGATATTTGTGAAAAATTGTCTGATTTTATTGATGGACTTCTGGCTGAAGACGAAAGAAAACTGATTCAGCAACACATCGACAGATGTGAGAAATGTTTGGGCAAATATAAAAAAATGAAAGAAACAATTGAGCTGCTACAGACTTTGCCTGAAATTAAGGCACCTGAAAATTTTTCTGAAGGTGTGATACAGAAAATTAGTGAAAGACAGTTTCAGAAACAACGAAGATTAACATTATGGCTGGGAAGATTTGCATTTGCTGAAATAATTGTGCTTGTCTTGATTATTCTTCTGAACCAGCCACAAAAGGAACAAATTATCCCAGAAAAAAAAGAAGTGTCTCAAAACATTGCTCAGTCAGAAGTGGTAGAAAGACAGGAAGCGATTTCTAAACAAGAATTGGTAAAAAAACAACCAAAAGTAGAAGCACCTGTTTTGTCTGAAAAAAGGATTGTACCAGAAATTTCAATACAGCTGGCGTACAAAACAGCTGTGGCTGAAAGACCGGTTGAAAAAAGATTGGAAGCAGACAGAATAAAAGAAATCCCTACCGAAAGAAAGGGAGAGCCAATTGCAGCAAGTCCAATGCTGAAAGGAAAATTACAATTAGGTTCTGGCAATGACATAGCCTGTACTCTTACAGAAAAAACCAGTGTTGAAAGTGAGTTGATTACAATTATTTCAACAGCAAAGGGAAAAATAATTTCAGAGCAAACCTTTAAAGATACAGAAGTCAGCCAAGTTGTGTGCGTGGAAATTCCTGGACAGGATTATCAGGATTTTATAAAGCGGTTGAATGAAAGTTTTCAGATAAGAAACTTGCCTGAAATAAGAGATAAAAATTTTCCAGAAACAAACGTCAGATTAAAAATTGAAATTTTCAGACAATAACCCTAGCTATAAGAAAGATTCCAAAACCTGTAAGAAAAAGCCCACAGAGTTTTGAGATAATGAGCATAGCAAAAATCTGCATGGGTTTTACACCTTTTGCAAGAACAAATGAGACAAAGCTGTACCATAAAAGATCCGCTGAGATGTGACCAAAGAAAAAAGCAATAACCCCAGGTATTCCCATTGGTATAGCAATTGAAAGATAAGTCAATCCTATTGTTATCCACCATAAAAACCAGTACGGGTTTGAAAGACTGACAATAATGCCAGAAAAGATTGACATCAAAAATGATGGTTGGCACTGTCTGTTCTTCGCGGTTTCTTCAACGAACATAATATATTCTTTAGAAAAAACCATCCATAAACCAAATAAAATCAAAACACATCCACCAACCAACCCTATGATATCAACCACCATTGGCTTTTTCAGATAGTAACCAAAACCAAATATAAGCATAACTACCATTACCAGTTCAAGAATTGAATGACCTAAACCTATAAGTGGTCCTTCTTTCGCACCATAATGAACTGACCTGCTCATTGTAACTGCAAGAAGCGGTCCTGGACTCAATGCACCAGAAAGCGCGACACCAAATGAACTTAAGGCAATGGCAAATAAACTCATCTTTGAAGATAACTCTTTAGAACCCTTATATCGTGGGGCAACACAATGTCAGGTTCCCAGGCCTGAATATACTCACCTGATAGATACCCCTGATATCCTATTTCTTCAAGCAACATAATTGCTTCTTTATACGGTATTTCACCATTACCCATTAGGGCAAGCTTAACATTTCTCTCAGCATCATAGACCCCATCATGAACATGACAGTGTTCGACAAAATTTTTGACATGGTCGAACGCTTCTTTTATTGTCATACCTTTTGTGAATGGATGCATGATATCCCAGTTGATTTTCACATAAGGATTATCAACGATTTTCACAACCTGTGCCACAGTATCTGCCCTTGAGAAAAAATCATGGGTTTCAAGGCACAAAAATATCCTGTTTTTTTCTGCGTATTCTCCAACAATCCCAAGGCAATCCCCAACTATCTTTACTGCCTCATCTATGCTTATTTTTCTGTCAGGAACACCCCCAAAAACCCTTATTCTTTTTGTCCCGATATCAGATGCAAGGTCAATAAAAGCCTTTGTTGTCTCAAGTGCCTCTTTTCTTTTGTCAGGGTCAACAAAACAATATCTTATTGAAGTGGCGATACAGGCACACTCAATCCCGCTATCCTGAAAAATCTTCTTGATCTCTTTCCTCTTACTAGTGCCTGTTTCCAGTTCTATCCCATGTTTGTGTTGCGCCTGAGAGCGTGGCTCAACCCCATCATAACCATATTTTTTAGCGTATTCAAGCATTTCAATAAGCGTACTTTTCGGACAGGAGAAACTCATAAAAGAAAATTTCATAATACCCCCTTTTGATATATTTTTAACATTTCATATCTATTTTGTCTACATTGCCAACTGTATTTACACACTTGTTTTTTTTTGGTATTATATTATTGCCTGTCCCGTGCGCAGGCGGAGTGTGAAACTTTGAGCCAACACCAATAAAGAGGGAGCCAAGTCTGACATACAAGACATGCCGGAAACGGAAGTCGCGGTGTTCAGCGAGGCACCCACTTGTTAATACGGGTCTCAAAAGTTGCACTGCCTACGGCGGGACGGGTAAAAGTTTAGATGGGTAGGTGGCCGAGTGGAAATGGCAGCAGACTGTAAATCTGCCGGCGTAAGCCTACGGAGGTTCGAATCCTCCCCTGCCCACTTTGAAAATCTGGGGTATAGGAGGATTCGAATTGGAGCGAAGACGTATAGGTGCGAGCAAGTGCGAGCACCTGTGCGGATGGCCGACCCGAGCCGTAGTGGGAGGCAAGGGCGCCGAATCCTCCCCTGCCCACTTTGAAAAAGGAATTCAATAATGCGGGGTTAGTTTAGTGGCAAAACATCAGCCTTCCAAGCTGATTATACGGGTTCGATTCCCGTACCCCGCTCTTAAAGTTTTTAATTGAAAAACATTTCTACCAGGGAGCATCTAAATGAAAGTTGAAATTCAACAACTTCCAAAGCATGGAAGAAAAATTTTATTCGAGATAGAAAGTGAGAAGGTAGAACAGGAAAAGCAGAACATAATCAGGGAAATCCAGAAGACTGCTGAAGTACCCGGTTTCAGAAAGGGGAAAGTACCTGAGAACGTAATTGCAACAAGATACAATGATGTCATAAAGAAGAAGGTTGTTGAAAATCTTATTACCCGTTCATATTTTGAGGCAATAAAGGAGAACAACATATTACCAGTAATAGATCCCGAAATTGGTGATGTGAAATTTGAAAATACATTGAGCTTCAGTGTCTATGTAGAAGTAAAGCCAGAAGTAACGGTCAAAAAATATAAAGCGCTTACAGTAAAACAGGTTGAACCAGAACCTGTGACAGAGCAGATGGTTGACGAAGTCCTTGCAGACTGGGAAAAAAGGAAAGAGTTTGCAAGTTCAATCATTGATCCTGAAAAAAGAGCTGCATGGAGAAAGAAAATAAGACAACAACTTGAACAACTCAGTTTAACAAAAGCTAAAAGACAGGAAGAAGAGCAGATTTGGAAACAGCTATTTGAACACAGTAGCATAGAAATACCTGAAAAACTTATGTTACAGAGAGCGAGAAGCCTTGCTGAACAGCAGTTAAACTACATAGACAAAAAAAACAAAACAGAAGAAGAAGTTAGAAAAATCGCAATTGAAATCTACGAAAAAATGAAACCAGTCGCTGAAGAACAACTTAAAAAATATTTCATTCTTGATAAGATTGCAGAAATTGAAAAGATTGAGGTACAGGATGAAGAAGTTGAAAACGCGATTAGGCAGATAAGTTTAACAAGTGGAGAAGATTATGCCCAGGTTAAAAAAAGACTTGAAGAAACAGGAAGGATTCATGACATCAGAGACGATATCAGGATTGAAAAAACATTTGAAATGATTAAAAACAGTGCACAGAATATCAAAAAGATTATATTGCCAGGGGAAACAAAAAATGCCTGAAAAAAAAGGAAATAAGGCTTCCAATCAACTGATTCCGTATGTTATTGAAGTTACAGAACGTGGCGAAAGGGCATATGACATCTATTCAAGATTACTTGAAGATAGGATTATATTCATTGGATTTCCTGTCACTGATGCTGTCGCTAATGCGGTCATCGCACAATTACTTTTCTTACAGAATAAGGACCCGAACAAAGATATCAGCTTATTCTTGAATACACCTGGTGGTTCGATAACTGCTGGACTAGCCATATACGATACGATCCAGTTTGTAAAGTGTGATGTAGCGACCTATTGCATAGGGCAGGCAGCAAGTATGGGTGCTGTTTTACTTGCGGGTGGTACAAAAGGGAAAAGATTTTTGCTTCCTCATTCAAGGGTACTGATTCATCAGCCTTTTGGAGAAATAGGCGGTACCACAATAGATGTAAGTATTCACACCAGGGAAATGATACGGCTGAGAAACATAATCAATGAAATTTTATCTAAACATACGGGACAGAGTTTGAAAAAAATAGAAAAAGACACTGAAAGAGATTATTTTATGGATGCAAAAGAAGCTGTTGAATATGGACTTGCTGACAAAATAATCTATCCAAACAAAAATGAAAATTGTGGAAAATAGAACACACAACAAGAAAAAAACTGTAAAGCCTTTCGTACCGCTCAGGGATATCGTTGTTTTCCCAAATATGGTTGTACCCCTGCTTGTTGGAAGACAGCGTTCAATAAATGCCGTCGAAGAAGCGATGAGCACCGATAACATAATCATTCTTGCCTTCCAAAAAGATCCAAAAATTGAAGAACCTGGCATAAATGACCTTTATTCAATCGGGGTGCTTGCAAAACTTGCTCAGAGCGTAAGAGAACCAAGCGGAACTATGAAAATACTCATTGAGAGTATTGAAAGAGTTAAAATCTCTAAGGTGGTCACTGAGAGAAAATATTTTGCCTGCATAGCTGAAAACATTCAATCTATTTCACAAAAAGATAAAGAAACAGAAGCCCTTTCAAGGCTTGTATTGGAAATGGCAGAAAAATACATAAACCTGAACACTTCTGTCCCAAAAGAATTTTATGGAACACTGTTGACAATTGACAATCCATCAAAACTTGCAGATTCTATTGCTGGTTATCTCCCATTGAAATTCAAGGATAAGATTACAATACTAGAAATTCTTGATGAAAAGGAAAGATTAAAAAAACTTATAGACATCATAAACAGTGAGTTGAGTGTTCTTGAGATACAAAGAGACATTCACAGTAAGGTCCTTAAACAGATTGACCAAACACAGAAAGCATATCTGCTTCATGAGCAACTGAAAACAATCCAGCAGGAACTTGGAAAAGAAGCTGAAAATCCTGAACTGGTGCAACTGAAAGAAAAAATACTTGCTGCAAAGATGTCAAAAGAAGCAGAAACAAAAGCACTCGAAGAACTTGGTAGATTAAGCAAAACGATGCCTTTATCTCCCGAAGCCACAGTAATAAGAACTTATATTGACTGGCTTATTGCACTACCCTGGAACAATCAAACAACTGACAATCTTGACATTGCTCACGCAAAAAAGGTCCTTGATGAGGACCATTTTGGACTTGAAAAGGTTAAGGAAAGAATAATTGAGTATCTTGCAGTCAGGAAAAAAACCGATTCCCTTAAAGGTCCAATCTTGTGTTTTGTTGGACCACCTGGATGTGGGAAAACATCTCTTGGAAAATCAATTGCAAGATGCATGGGAAGAAGATTTGTAAGAATCTCACTTGGCGGAGTTAGAGACGAAGCTGAAATAAGGGGTCATAGAAGAACATATATTGGAGCTCTTCCTGGTAGAATAATCCAATCAATGAGAAAGGCAGGGGTTAATAATCCTGTATTTTTGCTTGATGAGATAGATAAATTGGGTACTGACTTCAGGGGAGACCCTGCAAGTGCGCTTTTAGAAGTACTCGACCCTGAACAAAATCATATGTTTTCAGACCATTACCTTGAGGTTGAATTTGATCTTTCAAAGGTGCTTTTTATCACTACTGCAAATACAGAGTTTACTATACCGCCACCGCTTCTTGATAGGATGGAAGTTATTAATTTACCTGGATATACGAGCTGGGAAAAATTACAGATTGCTAAGTATTTTCTTATACCCAAGCTTCTTCCACAACACGGATTGAAAAATGAAGAGATAAACATATCTGACAATGCAATTACAAAAATTATCAAAGAGTATACAAGGGAAGCGGGTGTTAGAAATCTTGAAAGGCAGCTTGCAACTATTTGTAGAAAAGTAACAAGGCAGATTGTTGAAGCCCAGCAACCAAAACTGCCTTACAGAATAGGATTGAAAAATCTCAGCTGGTATTTGGGTCCAGAGAAATATACATCTTTGACAAAAGCAAAAGAACCTGGAGTAGGCGTTGCAACAGGAATGGCATGGACAGAATATGGCGGTGATATACTTTTTACTGAAGTACTTCTGATGAAAGGAAAAGGAAAACTTATTCTTACAGGACAACTTGGTTCTGTAATGAAGGAGTCAGCCCAGGCAGCGTTAAGCTTTGTAAGGGCTAATGCGGAAAAACTTGGAATACAGGAAGATTTTGCTGAAAAACACGATATCCATATACATGTGCCAGAAGGGGCTATTCCAAAAGATGGGCCATCAGCAGGAGTAACTATTGTGACTGCCCTTGTTTCGGCATTGACTGGCAGAAAAACCCGCTCTGATGTTGCAATGACAGGCGAGATTACACTTCAGGGAAAGATTCTTAAGATTGGTGGGCTCAAAAGCAAAATTCTTGCTGCTCATAGGGCAGAAATAACAACAGTAATTATTCCACATGAAAATGAAAAAGATCTTGAAGAAATTCCAGAAAAAATCAGAAAGGAGCTGAAAATAATTCTGGTCAACAACGTCATGGAAGTCCTTGATGCCGCACTGATAAAATAAAAACCCATAAAAAGGAGAAAAAGATATGATGAAAAAAAGACTTTTTACTCCGGGTCCAATCTCTGTACCTGAAGAAGTACTTCTTGAAATGGCAAAACCCATCATTCATCACAGAACGCCAGAATTTCTTGAAATAGCCCAGAAGGTGGTTGAAAATCTTAAGTATTTTTTTCAAACTAAAAATGATGTCTTCATCATCGCTGGTTCTGGCACTGCTGCGATGGAAGCAGCTGTGGTAAATGTCCTATCGCCTGGAGAAAAGGCAATTGTAATTTCTGGTGGAAAATTTGGGGAAAGATTTGTTGAGATTGTGAAAGCATATGGTTGTATTCCATTCGTAATAGAACCTGGTTGGGGAAATGATGTGGATATTGCTATTGTTGAACAAACATTGAAACAAAATCCCGATATTAAGGCTGTTTATGGCACACTTGTTGAAACATCAACAGCAACCGCTTACAACATAAAAGGACTTGGAAAACTTATTTCCGATTTCCCTGAAACGATTTTTGTCGTTGATGGTATCAGCGGACTTGGAGCTGTGGAATGCAGAACAGATGATTGGAATATTGATATCCTTGTTTCTGGCTCTCAAAAAGCCCTAAGTTTGCCACCTGGTTTATCATTTATTTCAGTAAGCGAAAAAGCGTGGAGAAAAATCGCCAGCTCAAAACTTCCAAAATACTATCTTGATCTTAAAAAATACAAAAAGGCAATGGAAAAGTTTGATTTTCCATTCACAATGGCAGTAAGTTTGGTTATTGGTCTAAATAAATCCCTTGAAATCATAAAACAAAAAGGACTTGAAAACTTATGGAAAATTCACAGAAAAAGGGCACTTGCGACAAGAAAAGCTGCAGAAGCAATGGGACTTAAAATTTTCTCAAAATCCCCAGCTGATGCCGTTACAGCGATAATTTTGCCTGAAGGAATTGATGGTGAAAAATTCTGTTCAGATTTGAGAAAAGAATTCGGAATGTCTGTAGCAGGCGGTCAGGACAGATTAAAAGGTAAGGTCATAAGAATATCACATTTTGGTTGGCAGGATGAATTTGATACAATCTCTGTTGTTGCTGCCATCGAAATTATGCTGAATAAATATAATTTCAGGGTAGAGTTGGGCAATGGTGTAAAAGAAGCGATGAAGGTATTGTTTGGAAATTGAGATGATACATCCTAGCAAAAAGTTGGCAATTGACACAATAGAAAGAAAAAAAACCAAAGGTATACCTACATTTTTAGTCCACATAATGGACATCCCTCTTATTGAGGAACTTGCACAGGTGCCGCCTGGCACTTACGAAAAAGAACCAGAAAAAACCTATCTTAAATATGTATGGAATATAGGGATCAATTGCCTCGACCAGTTTATCCCAGATAACCCCCTTTCAATGACACATAAAGGTTTTGATGAAAAAACAAAAAAGGGTCCAACAACAGGACTCAAAAACTTTATTCTTGATGGCGTTGTTATTGATAGTCCTGAATCAGTGGTTTTGCATATGGAAAAATTCTTTATACCTTCCCTGCAAAAATCAATTGAACAGTTTGATGAAGAGCAGACCGTAAAATCTATCATAGATCAAGAAAACACCATTCAGGAAAAACTGGGTGAAACTGTATTAAAATCAGGCTATGGTTATATAAGGTTTCCCACTTTGAGCTATGGATATTACGGTTATGAAAACTATTTTATGGCATATCTTCTTTATCCTGATATTATTGAAAAAGTTTTCTCACTGCAGGCAGATTATGCTGAACTTCACAATAAGGCAGCTGCAAGAGCAATAGTTGAAGGAAATCTTCCACTTTTGTATAGACTCGACCACGACATGGCTGATTCAAGGGGACTTCTCGTCAGTATGAAATCCCTTGAAAAGATTTGGCTTCCACATTTTTACAGGGCTATTCAACCTGTATTGAAAACAAACATCAACCTTATATGGCATTGCGATGGAAACCTGATGGAGATGATACCGTATCTAATTGACTGTGGAATAAAGGGATTCCAGGGGTTTCAGTATGAGGCAGGAATGGATTATGTAAAAATTTGTAAAATGAAAGCAAAGGATGGTGATTCTCTCATAATCGTGGCAGGTGTTTCTGTTACTACTGTATTACCGCATGGGACACCAGAGGAGGTAAGACAGCACATGAATTTTCTTGTTGAAAATGGACCAGAAACCGGTTTATTTCTCGCAGGCTCAAGTTCTATAACACCAGGAACAAACAGAGAAAATGTGCTTACATTTATTGAAGGATTGAAGTACTATCGTGAACAAGGAAGAAAATGAAAAAATGGGACTGGCTGTTCAATGATTTTTCAGCTGTTCTGGACCCAAACAAAATAAGTTACAATGATTCAAAAAAAGGCGTATGGCAGGTTGTTTATTACACAACAGAAGATTTTTCAGGAAAACTTATTCTTGCGCAACCTGGTAGCAATGCGCCTGATGTGAGGATAAAAATTCCACTAAAAGGTACCTATGACATATACCTTGGACTTTTTCAGAACTTTTGCGACAGAATTAAGGTAAAACTGCGTTCTGATACTGTTTTTGAAAGGATAAAGCATTCTTCAAAGGTGATAGGTAAACAGGCATTTGAAGATGTTTACTGGAAAACCACAAAACTTGAAGGAAATGAAGAAATAATAATACGCCAGGAGCCTGGCATCAGGGCAGCCATAGGATATATCATTGCAAGAAAATCCGAAAAGAAAAACCGTGAGAAAAAATACCTAATTCATCTCACAGATGATGGGTTTCCTTCAAATTATGGAGTACCCGAAGATATTGACGATGCATGCTGGAATATTATTGCTGCCAGCAGATTGAAATTTGATTATGTCTCCCGTGGGATTAACCCGACAAGCATGGCTGATTACCCAACAAAACACCCTTCACTGAGAAGAAACCCAAAAAAGCTTCTTAAAACTGAGTTCCCTGCAGAAATTTATAGGGAGTGTTATGAAACACTTAAAAAATTTTTCGCCAGAAACCAAAATGTTCATCAAAGGTACTTTGAAATAGCAAGAAGTTCGGGTATAAAACCCCTCGCATACTGTAGGATGGCTATGTACCACGCTAACCCGCCCTGGGACTGTTTTCGTTCTGATTTTTACGATAAACACCCTGAATTTAGGTGTATTGATATTGATGGAATACCAGTAAACAGGATGAGTTTTGCCTATCCTGAGGTAAGGCAGGAGTTTATAAAGTTGTTCACTGAAGCAATAGAATTTGGTGCTGAAGGTGCAACCAATTGCTTTGTCAGGGGTTTCCCTTTTGTCTGTTATGAAGACCCAGTAAAAAAAAGATTCAAGCAATTATATGACCAAGACATTACAAAAATACAGGAAACAGACATCCGTGCTGAAAAAGTAAGAGCAGAATTTGTGACTCAATATATGAGAGAGCTAAGGGATGCACTTAATGGCACAGGAAAATCAGTGCTGAATGTTGCAATCGTTCATGCAAATGAAAAGGTGTGCTGGTACTATGGACTTGATGTAAGAACCTGGATTAAAGAAGGGCTTATCGATATCCTGTGTCCTTATACATGGGGAATTGAAGGAGTTCCCGCTGAGATTGACATGAATTTTTTTGCTGATGCTGTAAAGGGAAGTAATGTAAAACTACTTCCTTTTCTTGGTTCAATGTATAATGATAAGAATCCTGAAAACTTTCTTAAAAGAGCACTTGATATGACAGATTATTCAATTGATGGTTTTTCATTCTGGGACGGTGTTGATACCAGGATCGACCCTATGTTTCATATGATTATTGAAAGCCTTACCAGTAGAGAAACAATCTTAGAAGCACTAGAAAAGGTCAAAAACTGGCCTGACTGTAGAATCGTTATCACGCTTCAGGGTACCAAGGTTAACAAGCATAACTATGGAATGGCTATGTGATGAAAAAAATAAATGTAGGAATTGTCGGTTCATGTGGCAGAGGAAAATCATTTAAGATTGCCTGCGATGCCACACGTATTCTGAATATTCACGCGGTATGTGATATAAATGAAAAAAAGCTTGAAGAATCAAGGGTAACTCTTGGTGCTAAGGAAAAATACATTGATTATTATGAGATGCTTGAAAAATCAGACATTCAGGCAGTAATAATTGCAACTCCAATGCCATTTCACGCACCACAATCAATACCAGCATTAAATAAGGGTATCCATGTATTAAGTGAAGTGCCTGCTGCTGTTTCAATTGAGCAATGTAAACAGCTTGTTCTTGCTGCCCGAAGGTCAAAGGCAGTGTATATGATGGCTGAAAATTACACCTACCTCAAATCAAATGTGATGATAAAGGAAATTGTTAAAAGGGGACTTTTTGGTGAGCTTTATTATGCTGAAGGTGAGTATATTCACGAATTGAAGCAACTTAATGAAATAACAAAATGGAGAAGAAAATGGCAAACAGGCATAAATGGTATAACATATGGCACTCACAGTTTAGGACCAATTCTTCAATGGATGTATCCTGATAAAGTTGCTCGGGTTTGTTGTGCTGGAAGCGGGCATCACTATAAAGATCCAAGGGGAAATTATTATGAAAATGAAGACAGTTGCGTAATGCTTTGCAAGATGAAAAGCGGCTCACTTGTAAAAATACGTGTTGATATGTTATCTGACAGACCTCATGCCATGACAAATTATCAGCTACAGGGAACAGGTGGCTGTTATGAATCAGCAAGGGCGCCTGGTGAAAAACACAGAATATGGTTGAAAAGTTTATGTAGAGAAATGAAATGGCTGGATCTGGAGCAACTAGAAAGCGAGTTTTTACCTGAAGAATGGAAGAGACAACAAGAAATAGCAATGAAAACAGGTCATGGCGGTGGCGATTATTTTCAGGTAATGGATTTTGTTGATACAATACTTGGAAAGAAACCCTGTCCCATCGGAATTGATGAAGCAATGGATATGACATTACCAGGGCTTATGAGTCAACAATCGATAATTAAAGACAGTATATGGATTGATGTACCTGACTCAAGAAATTGGCAGTAAGAAAGGAGAAAGATGAAAACAATAAAAGTTGGTGTTGTTGGTGTTAGAAGGGGTATGAGCTTTGCAACTGGTGCTCGATACGCTGGCATGAAACTTGTTGCAATATGCGATACATGGGAAGAGAAATTAAAAGAAGCTGAAAAATTGTTGAAGGTGAAGACATATACTGATTATGATAGATTTCTTGAACACGATATGGATGCAGTGATACTCGCAAACTATTTCCATCAACATGGACCACTTGCAATCAAAGCATTAAAAGCAGGAAAACATGTTATGAGTGAAACATCCTCTAACAGCACTATTGCTGAAGGGGTTGAATTGTGTAGAACGGTTGAAAAAACTGGGCTTGTATATATGCTTGCAGAAAACTATCCTTATACAGTTTTTAACATGGAAATGAGGAGGGTTTATAAAAGTGGTGAAATTGGTGAGGTAACTTATGCCGAAGGTGAGTATAACCATCCAATGTCTCCTGAATCACGATGTCTTCTTGCTCCAGGAATTAATCACTGGCGAAATTGGATGCCTCCCACTTACTATTGTACACATGCTCTTGCTCCTCTTGTTTATATCACTGAAACAATGCCTGTGAAGGTTAACGGTCTTTCAATCGCAAGACCTTCAATCAACCATAACACCGCAAGAAGGGCAGATCCTGGATTTGTAATACTCTGCAGGATGAACAATGGAGCAATCTTTCGTATTTTTGGGTTGATACTTCCAGGCCATAGTAACTGGTACAGAATACATGGAGAAAAAGGTGGAATGGAATTAACGCGTGGACCAGGGTATTTTGGACCTGGATTGATAAGAATCTGGCATGAACACTGGACAAGAAAAAAAGGGCAACCCCTGGAAAGAACATATCTTCCCGAATGGCCTGAAAAAGAAAAACTTGCTGCAAAGGCAGGCCATGGCGGCGGTGATTTCTGGGTTAACTGGTATTTTGCACAGGCAATAAGAACAAAAAAACAACCTTTTTTTGATGTATACAAAGGTGTTGCTTTAAGCAGTGTAGGAATACTTGCATGGAAAAGTGCACTTGAAGATGGCAAACCCTACGATGTACCTGATTTCAGAAAAGAAGCAGAGAGAAAAAAATACGAAAAGGATGATGCTTCTCCTTTTCCTGATGCAAAAACAAAAAATAGACTTCCACCAAGTATTCTTGGGTTAGTTGAGCCAAGGGACAGGGACATAGATTTCGCTAAAAAAATCTGGAAGAAGATGAACTATGAGCAGTAGAACTAAAAGGGAGGAACAATGATTACATGGGTAATTTTGATATTACTTATGGGATTGGGTTTGCTTTTCTTTCCTGAGAAACTTGCTGAAAATCAGGATTGGATAAAACAGATAGGTTTAGCCATCACTCTTATATGTATAGGGATATGCATGCGGATGATTGCCCTCAGAAGGAAAGGTGAGAAAGAAAAAAATCTTGCAAAAATAAAGGAGCTTGAGAAAGAGATTGATTCTTTAAGAAGTAAACTTGCACAATTAACTGAAAAAGAAGAGCAAAATAGTCTATAGTTTTCAAAAAACTTTCAGATGCTTGTTTCTATTGTGATTCCTGTATTTAACGAAGAAAAAACGATTTTGGAAATTCTGGGTCGTGTTATAGGTGCTGATATAGGCAATTGTAAAAAACAGATTATTGTTGTAAATGATGGTTCAACCGATGAAACACCTAAAATTCTCAACCAAGTCAGGAAAAAATACAACAATATCCTTCTGATTAATCATATCAAAAATAAAGGAAAAGCAGCTGCATTGAGAACTGGATTTTCTTATGTGAAAGGAGAAATAATCATTATTCAGGACGCAGACCTTGAATATGATCCTTCTGATTATTATAAATTGATAGCGCCTATAATAAACGATGAAGCGGACATTGTCTTTGGAACAAGATTCCATTTTGGCAGACCAAAAGGAATGCCTTTAATAAGATATATCTGCAACAGATTTTTAAGTTTTCTATGCAGGTTTTTGCACAATATCAGGGTTTCTGATATGGAAACAGGGTATAAGGTTTTCTCAAGAAAGGTTCTTGAAAAAATGGAGATTGTTTCAAATGGATTTGATTTTGAACCTGAATTCACAATTCTTGCAGCAAAACAAAAGTTTAGAATAAAGGAGATTAGTATAAACTACAAACCTAGAAGTGTTGCCCATGGTAAAAAAATAAGACTTAAGGATGGGCTCAGTGCACTTTTAACCATTATCAAAATGAAATTCAAAAGATAAGATGAAAAAATTTTTAGTGTATTTTGTGCTTTTTTCCTTGAAAGTTTTTGCCTCAGGATTTCCACTTAAGGATGTTTGTTATGATGCGTATCTGGACATTTCAGGTGAGTGGTTTTTCAAAATGGATAGTTCAAATTCTGGAATTACAGAAAGATGGTACGAAAACGACTATGACCGTTCATCATGGGAGAAGATTATGGTTCCAGGCATTTGGAATAAAAAACCAAAAGATATTTCTTATCCAGTGCCTGAAGGTATCGGATGGTATTATCGGAAAATCAAAATACCTTCATCCTGGAATCAGGAAATACTCTTGGTTTTTCTTGGTTCAATGTATAGTACAGATGTGTGGATTAATGGAAAGTATGCAGGAATTCACAGAGGTGGATATACCCCGTTTTTTATTGACATAACAAAACTCATACAAACTTCAAAGGATGCAAGACTTGTTGTGAGGGTGGACAACCGCAGGGGGAAAACAATACCTTCGACAGGTATGGGCTGGCATCCTTTTGGTGGAATATACAGAGAAGTTTATCTTATTCACAGAAAAAATGTCCATTTTGAGTCAATTGCAACTTCAACCACTTTAAACAAAAACCAGGCAATTTTTTCTCTGGAAGTTGAAGTCGTGAATAATTCAAAATCATTATTCAGGGGTGATGCTTCATTCCAATTGAAAGATAAGCAAAAAACAACAGGCGCTCAAAAAACTCATGTCCAGATTTTACCAGGACAAAGAAACAAAATCAGTTTTCAAGTAAAAATCAATGATGCAAAATTATGGTCACCTGAAAATCCTTATCTTTACACTGCAGTGCTTTCACTTTCAAATGGCTGCAGGATTGAATTTCAAACAGGACTAAGACAATTTGAAGCAAAAGAAGGAAAGCTGTATCTCAACGGCAAAAGGATATGGCTTCAGGGTTTTGGAAATCATGAAGAATTTCCTGGTTACGGACCCTGCGTAAATGAAGAATTGTTAAAAAAAGAGCTCCTCTTGATGAAGAGTGTTTACAGAGTAAACACATTGAGAACCGGTCATTACCCCTTTCATCCAGTACTGTTTGAATTGTGCGATAAATTGGGAATAATCGTTCACACTGAAATTCCTGCATGGCAGGTAGATAAAAACTTTGTTCAATCAGAAGAAGCATGGAATTTATGGCTGAAACCACAGCTTGAACAGATGGTAAAAACATTCAGAAATCATCCCTGTGTGGCATTCTGGGGTCTATCAAATGAACTTTACAATGTTTTTGATTATCATAAAAAAGCAGCTGAATTTGTCCGGTCTCTTGACCCAACCAGATTTATAACGATTGTTTGTGCGGCAACAAGTGATCTTGAATCCAATAAAATTGCTGATATTGTAGCAAGAAACTTTCACTATGGATGGTATCATTCCAAAAGTGTTTATGCACTGAAAGAAGGTTTGGCGACTGTATTGAAAGCATCTGAAGGAAAACCAATCTGGGTGGCTGAAATTGGAGCGCTTGCAAATTCTGGAAATTATTCAGGTGGTTATGGTGATTTTTCAAGGGGGACAGAAACGTATCAGGATAAAGTGGTTAGATATGGTGTCCAGTACTGCGCAACCCAAACAGACCAGATATGCGGAATAAGTGTCTGGACTCTTTCTGATTTTCATGGCAGGGCGCAATTTATTCCCCATGGTATACTTGATGAATTTAGGAAACCCAAAATATCAGGATACACTATATGCAATCTGTTCAACGGTGATGTGAGAATATATATCTGTGAAGAAGACACATTGGTTAAGCAGGGTGAGAAATTCCGGGCTTCAATAAGATGCTTTAACCCTTATGAAAAAAGATACCAGAACCTTCAGGCAAACTGGTACATAATAAAGGGACAGAAAAAAATGGCTTCTGGAAGTTTCAGTTTTTCAATAGATGGAGAAAGACAAAAAGAAATCGGGAAAGTAGAGTTTGCTGATTTTGACCTGCCAGGGCTGTATGCTCTGTGGGTGGAGCTTTTTGATGCAAAGGGAAACTGGCTTTATACAAACAGTTGTTTTTTTGACGTAAAAGAAGTGTCAAATCCTGGAATTCTTAAAGTAATTATCAACAAGAATTTTGAAAACGTGAGAATGATATGGCAGGAAATTCAGATACCCGCATATCCAGATATTGGAATTGTTCTTCCTTTTGAACCAGGAAATTATAGATTTGAATTTAGAGCTGGAGGATACAAACCCGTTTTCAGAGATATAAACATAGAAAAAGGAAGATCCACAGAAATAACAATCGATTTTGGCAAATGAGATTTAAACTCAAGCCTGAAATATTTGTCTGGATTGTTATAGCATTCCTATGGTTTTACTTTTCTTTTTTCCATTATTTTGATGATGATGAATTCCAGCATTGTCATAATGCATATCTGATCTGGAAGGGTCTTGTCCCATACAGGGATTTTTTCGAACATCACCTTCCACTATATCATATAGTCTTTTCGCCCCTTTATATCTTTGGTGAAAAACCAGAAACTATTTTCATTTTCAGGTTTTTAAGTATATTGTCTTCTGGACTGGTTTTTTTATTTTTGTATAAGTATCTGAAAGAAATCAATTCTGGCAGGATTGCCTTGTTTTGTATTTCTCTTCTTTCATTTATTCCAATGTATCTAATAAAAATGACTGAGGCAAGACCTGAAAGTATCGCGATACTACTTTTCACGCTTGGACTGATTTCTATTTTTTCTATGGAAACAGCCATAGAAAAATTATTTTTTGCAGGATTTTTAAGCGGTCTAATGGTTTGTTTTTCTTTCAAGTATATCTTTGCATGGTTGGGGTTATGTGCTGCTGCTTTTTATCTGAAAGGCAAAAGAGATGGACTTAGGTTTCTTTCTGGTTCCATAATAGGTATTTTCCCGCTTTTTTTGTATATCTTGATTAAAGGAATCAGTTCTGAATTTTTTAAAACAACATTGATAATGAATGTAAAATGGAAATACAGATTTTCACCTTCAGGGTACCTTTATGAAGCTTTTACAACAGCGGGATTTATAATTGCATGCGCTATTGCGGGGCTATTGAGTACAGATAAAAAAAATGCAATAGGTCATCTTTTTATTATTGCTGGATGCTTTCTGGGAATAATTTGTATCCCTGTTCCTTACAGGCAATCATATCTTCCATTTCTCGTTGCCTGTACAATCTGTGCAACTCTATTTTTAAGAAATTTCTTCAATATTTTCCAGACCAAGAAACTTACAAGTAATTGTTTGGTAATCATCAAAAACGAGATAACTCAGACAAATTTTTCGGATATAAGAAAAATGAAATTGATTGACGAAATTTCGCCGCAGACGGCATTTTTTGATGGAAGATCATTTTTGTTTTACAGGATGCACACAGGATACTATGGATTTATGCACCATGAACTGCTTGAAATGATAGATTTAGACGATTACAGCAATCATGTTATTGAACAACTAAAGAAAAACAATTTTCCTGTTGTTATTTATGACTACAGAGTAAAACAGATGCCTGCAAAAATACAGGATTTTATTGACAAAAATTATTGTGCTTTTGAAGACGACATTTATTTACCGGGAGTTAAAATTGACAGATCACAGTTTATAGAAGGCATGGCTACCTTTGAGATAAATGTTGGTGGCTGGTACACAATCTCGTTTACCGGTGAAGACTTATCAATAGATGATGGACAGGTTTTATCAGGTGACATTAAATTTTTAGATAAAGGACTTCATACAGCAAAAACCATGTCATTTATTGATAATCTCACAGTTATCCTGAAAAAAAGAGTATGAGAAAAATTGAAAATTTTATCGGTTTGGTAATTTTAATGGCATTATTTTTTTTAATGTCGGTTTATGCACTTGTATACCATGTAAAATGCATAAATTTTCCCTATCCGCTTGAATACAGGGAAGGGGTTGTTGGATACTGGGTAAACCAACTATTTGAAAAAAGACCACTATATCCCGAGATAAAAGATGAACCGCCATTTATACATAATCCATACACCCCACTCTACTATGTTCTCACTGGTTTTTTACAAAAAGTTTTACCGCAAAGTCATATATTTTTTCCTGGAAGGTTATTGTCTTTTTTAAGTTTGCTCACACTTTGTTTTTTCATTGTAAAACTTGTTAAATTGCACTGCAAAAACATTGCTGCTGGAGCGATTGCGGCTTGTCTTTTTTTCTGCTCACCTTTATCAATAAATTATTGCTCGCTGGAAATTGTTGACACTCTTGGACTGTGTATTGGAGTTGCGGGTTTATATTTTGCCACAAGAAAAACAAAAAAAGGATTACTCGCCTCTGGTATTTTATGTGCATCTGCAATCATAACAAAACCAACCTTCATAATTCCAGCCATCGCAATCAGTTTATATCTTACTAATTCCAGGGAGAAACAGAAAATTTATTTTTACCTTGGTTTTTTTCTTCCCCTGTTGATTATATTTTGTGTTGTTCTGGTGAGATACAGTACAGGGGTATTTACTCATTTAATAAAGCTCAATATCCTGCCATTGAGTTTTTCACATTTTCTTAATGTATTTTCCATTATCGGTATAAGACATTCATTTCTTTTGGGTTTCCTGGGCGGGTTTCTTGTCTTGATGAAGAATAAGAAGGATCCTTTATACTGGTATTGTTTACTTTCACCTGTTACATTGCTGTTTTCTGCAAAAATTGGAGCAGAATCTAATTACCTTCTTGAGATACTGGTACTTTCATCAATATGTACGGGTATTCTTTTTGAAAGAGTTGAAAAACCTTTGAGAAAAGTTTTTTTACTTACCTGTATTTCTCAGATGTTTTTGTTTCTTCCATTCAAGCCAGCACCTGTTTTTACAAAAACCTACGGACAGGAAATCCCTGCAGCAATTGAATCAAGGCCGACAGATGCACTGAAACAAACAGGAGAAATAATCTCAGGTGAACTTATGGCTGTGACTGACCCGGTATTATCAGAAGACATAGGATGGCTTGTTATGAGTGGGAAAAAAGTTATCATTGAACCATATCAATTTTCACAGCTTGCAAAATACGGAAGATGGGATGATAGCTTTGTTGTTGGAATGATAAATGAAAAAGAGTTTAATCTGATTTTGTTGAGTGCCGATAGCTACGAAAAGGGCAGTGAAAAATTCACCAGAGACATGTTGAAAGCAATAAAAGAAAACTATCAGATTAAAAGAGTTGTTGGCAACACTTATTTACTTGAACCGGTTATGTGGAAGGATGAATGGTAAAATAAATGATAAAACAGGTGGATATCATGACACAACAACACTGGCTTATTATTGGAATTGAGGAAAACTGGCTCAGGGCACTCAGTCATCCAATTCCTGTCTGGGGACTTAAAGATAGATATTTTCGTGATTTTCAACTGCTTTCACCAGGTGATTTTATATGGATGTATGTAACAAAACCAGTTGGTGGAATTGTAGGAATAGGAAGTATTAAGGAAACCTATATAGACAGAAAAAATCTTATCTGGCAGGAAGAGATTGACGCTGGTCATGTCATATGGCCATTGAGATTCAGATTCCAGGTATTAAAGATACTCCCACAACAGCGCTGGCAATCAGAACGAATATTAATAAATGACCTTAATATTTTCTGGCAGCAGGGATTTCATAGATTAACTGAAAAGATGGCAACAGAAATTTTCAAAAGGGCACAAAGGGTCTTTTCAATTTTTTCCATGGCAAATGCTTCTGAAGGTGCATCAATTGATCCGGTTTCTGCTGTTAGAGAAAAAGACATAGAAAAAATTCCAGAGCCAGTTTTGGATTTACACTCAACACTTCAAAATCAGATTGCAGAAATTGGAAAACTCCAGTTTTACCATACACAACTTGAGTATGTTCTAAATCTTCCTGGTGAAAGAAAAAACCTTGATGTTGTCTGGAAAAGAGAAATCAATGGAGTACCGACTTTTGCGTTTGAAGTGGAATTATCGGGAATGGTTGAAAAGGCAGTTGACAGGCTTTTATTTGCATTCAAACAATGGAACTCTAAACCCAGGATTATCGTTCCTGAGGAAATGAAAATCAGGGTAATTAACAGAATAAATACAGCTCCAAGAGAATTTGCAACAGGTACTAGGATTTATAATCCAGGACAGATTTCAGACCTGCTGGATAAGAAAAGACAGCTGAGGGATATAGAAAAAGAACTTGGACTTTATTGAAGAGGAAAATTTTACAAAATGTTTGAAGAAAAGTAGTGGGTTCATATTAACCCAGCCACTCAAAAGGAAAAAAAGAAATGAAAAAAATTATAGTTTTGAAAGTGTTGCTTGTATGTGGTCTGGCTACAATAGGTTTTGCTGATCTGAAACAGGGAGATGCCCTTTATAAAGGTGAAAAATGGTCAGAAGCCAGGAAAGAATATGAAGCACTATTACCTGAATTAAAGGGACAGCAAAAGGCAGAAGTACTCTATAAAATCGGTTATACATACGAAAGGGAAGGCAGGAGATTTGATGAGGCAATAGAGACATACAAGAAGGCAATTGCGGTTGAGGAAGCAGACGATATTATAAAAGCAAAAGCACATCTCAGGATTGGGTACCTCCTGAGATATTTGAGAAAATTTCAAGAAGCCATTGACGAACTATCAAAAATTGAAAAGTTGAAGCATGTGCCTGCAGAAACCCTTGGAGAGGCTCTCCTTTATAAAGCATGGTCATACAATAGCTTAAATCAAGAAGAAAAAGCAATAGAACTTTTCAGAGAAATTGGAGACAATCAGAATATCCCTGCTGTCAATAGAGCAACCGCGATACTGAATATTGCGGGGAAATTTCGCGAACAGAAAAAATACGAAGAAGCGATAAACGAATACCAGAAAATCATAGATATTAAGGGGCCCATACGCGCCCAGAAAGAAGAAGCCAGTAATTATATTACCGAATGCAGAAATCTTCTTGAAGGATCAAAACCATTTTATATTATGCCCTATGTTACAAGAGTGGATAAAAATTCTGCAGAGATTTACTGGGTTTCTCAGTTAACAGATGAAAAAGGAAAAATAATTGTTAAGGACAGAGAACAAAAGATTGAAAAAGTTCCTCAGGTAATCCCGATCAAATCAACTGAATGCTTTCTTTCATATGCAAAAATTGAAAATCTTAAGCCAGATACAAAATACCAATACGAAGTAATCTATGAAAAAACAAAAGCTGAAGGTTCTTTTAAAACATCTTCAGAGTCAGGTACAAAAGTCATCTTTTGCCTGATTACTGACACCCAGTTAAACATGGATACACACAAAAAAATGGCGCAGTTGATAAGCAAAGAAGACCCTGATTTTGTCCTTCATACAGGAGACCTGACAGATAAAGGTAGTTCCTGGCCAAGATGGAAAGCAGAACTATTTGACCCTGGCTATGACTATTTCAAAAAAACTGCTTTTTATCCTGTAATTGGAAACCATGATGGTGGCTATTTCTTTCCGATATTATTCGGAATGAAAAAGGGCAAGAATTACTATAGTGTAACCTATGGAAACACCCAGCTCATTGTGATTGACTCTTACTGGTCCGGTGGACCAGGAAGCAGGGGCAGGCAGGAACAATTAGAATGGCTGGAACAGACACTTTCACAAAGCAACGCAACATGGAAAATTGTCGGAGTTCATCTCCCAATGATAAGCGTCAAGACAGGTGAAAAATGGTTCGGTGAACAGGATTTTCTCCCGATTCTTGAAAAATACGGAGTTGATATTGTGCTTGCAGGTCATGTGGCATATTATGTAAGAACAGTTCCAGTGGGAAGTAAAGGAGTAAAACCAATTATCCATGTCATCAATAGTGGCCCAGGACCAGCAGGAGTTCCGCCGCCAAGTCCATTCAATGCAGCTGGTTCAGGAAGTAAACAATTCCTTGTTTTCCGCATCGATGGACAAAAACTTGAGATGTTATGTAAAGATGCCAGCGGAAATACTCTTGATAAGATGGTAATTGTAAAGCAGGATGGCACATATCAAAAGGAAGTAATGGAAAAAGCGGTGGATATTGAACTTTTCAGAAAGATCTCAAATATCTACTATGAGTTGCTCACACCTGAAAATTATAATCTTGTGGTAAACCCTGTTTCAATACCACAACCGGGAAAAAAGGTTGTATTTTCAATAGACCTCAATCGGCTTCCGCGTGGCGGACTTAAAAAAGAATCATTGCCACAGGGACTAAAACTTATAATCGAACAAACTCCTGGAAATCTGTGGAAAATCCGCAGGCAGGAATTCTCGCTTGATAAAGACAAAATAAATTTTGAAGCCACTGTTCCTGAAAATTTTACAATGGGTACAGGTATTTTCAAACCAAATCTTGAAGTTTCCATCAACCTGATGTTGGATGGAAGAATGTTTGAGCCATTTATAACAAAGGTCATATTCAATCAGGAACTATATCAAAAAATGTCTCAATCCGGCAAAACAATGCTGCCATTGATCTGGAATTTCAAACTTGACCCTGAGGAAAAAGGAGAAAAACAACAATGGTACCTTGATAAAGGTAAAAACGGCTGGCAGACCATCTCTATTCTGAAAAACTGGGAAGAGCAACTCGGTGAAGATTATGACGGGTGGGGATGGTATAAAACTTCTGTATTGATCCCTGCCCTAAAAAAAAACTGCAGATTGTGGCTTGAATTTGGGTCCATTGATGAAAGTTGCTGGGTATATGTAAATGGAAAACTGGCTGGAAAACAAATTTTCGACAGCAAGATTGACGAAGATGCCTGGTGGAAGCCACGCAGGTTTGATATTACTGATATGGCTTATCAAAAAAGGAAAAATCTTCTTGTGGTGAAGGTTCAGGATACATTCGGGCTTGGCGGTATCAAATCAGCGGTTCTTTATCAGGAACCGGGAAATCTTCTTGCTCAAGGTGATTTTGCAAACGAGACCAGTAGATGGAAGGTGGTTTCTGGAAATGAGAAATATCCTGTTGATGAGTATTCGAAAAAAACTGATGGAAGCTTAGAAATTTCTTTTGACAAAGGTATGTATGTTGATGAACGCTCAATCAGGATTAAAAAAACAAAAGAAGAACCTGTTATCCTAACTACAGAAATAAATGGACTTAAAAACGGTAAGTACGTCTTCACCCTCAGATGGAAGCAGTGTTTTAGAGAAAATATCAAAATACGGAATAAAGCAATTTCTATATACATAGCACCTGAGAATTTAGAAAAGCTGGTTTATGAAGAGCCGAAAGTTTTTTTACTTGCCGTCGCATATCCTTCTTCAGGCAGCGATAGATGGCAAGAGAACTTCCTGAAGTTTTCTGTTCCTGTTTCTCTCGCCGGGAAAAAACTCTGCCTGAAGATTTTCTTCTATGAACCGGCAACCTATTATATTGATGAGGTATCCATTAAGAGATTCAATTGACTTTCTAATCCAATGATTATTTGCTGTGTTTTGAATTTTTTGGAACATGTAAATTCATCTAAACAGATTTTTCTGAAGCTTAAGACAGAACCATCCCGGGGCAACCTGCATCCAACTATCAGAAGGATTTCAAGGTAAACCGTTCAATCTATAAATACCGGAATTTTCACAGAAGTATATGTTGTTTTTAACAAAAGCGTACCACTGCAAAAGATTATTCTCGGGGTCAATAGAAACATTACTTCATCTTACCTTTTTTTGATTACCATCAGAAAATAATCTCTTTGCTATTCTTTATTTTTCGCTGCTTTTTGCTGAAAAAGGGTTGATTTTATGTTAACATAATCACGATGCAAGCTGTAGAAATTTTGCTATACAAGGAGGAAATATGCAAAAACAAACTGATATTGAAAAGGCACTTTTGAGAAAATATCCTGAACAGGTTGTGCTTGTGACAACAAGAAACAAAGAAGGGAAGAATAATGTAATGGCGGTTGGGTGGGTGGCAATGGCTTCAAGTGAGCCAGTGATGTTTGTCCTTGGCATTGATGAGCAGGCTTGCACATACCAGAATATCATCGAAACAAAAGAGTTTGTTGTAAGTTTTCCTTCAGAAAAAATGGCAAAAGAAACACTTTTTGCTGGAAGTGTCCATGGATACAACAGAGATAAAATAAAAGAAGCTGGACTGAAGGTCCAGAATGCTGAAATTGTAAATGCACCGATACTGGTTGATGCTGTTGCGAATTTTGAGTGTAGACTGGTTGAGATTACAAAACCAGGAGATTGCCCGCTCATTGTGGGAGAAGTTGTTGCCGCCTGGGAGAATTCAAACAAAAAACTTAAAAGATTATACACTGTTGGTAAAGAACATAAACTTGCACCTGTTAGAGTAATAAAAAAATAGTCATGCCAAGAAAACTTCCTTTTATTGTCTTTTTTTTATCGCTTTCAGTTCTAATCTTTGAGATATCACTTGTACGGATATTTTCAGTTCTCATGAGGTATCACTATGTTTTCCTTATTGTTTCAATGAGCATGTGTGGACTGGGAATCGGTGGCCTTGTCGCATTTTATTTAATGAAAGAATCTAAAAATCTATACCCGATAATGTTTTTTATCTTAATTCTGACAACAATCACAATGCCGCTATCAGTAATACTTATTTTTAAAACACCCTTGCGGGATTTCCTTTCTGGCTATACCACAATCTCTCTTATTCCTTTCATTCCTTTTTTGTTTGCTGGAGCTTTTTTTTCCTATGTGTTCACAGAATTTGGCAGATGGAGTGGAAAGATATACTTTGCTGACCTTCTAGGAGCAGGAACTGGTTGCATTTTAACAATACCACTAATGAAAATTTTTGGTGGGATCAACATCATTTTTTTGTCGGCTATTATAGTGGCGATGGCTTCACTTTTGTTTGCTGATTTCCAGAAATCCATCAAAATAAGAATGATTCCAACAGTACTCGTTTTTGTAATGGTTTGTTTCACATTTTTTAATCGTGATAATAAAATATTCAGCATTCCTTATATCAAGGATAATGGCTCAGGAATAATCAAGCCACTTTTCACAGTAGCTGGAGATCTGGAGTCAAAAGGCAGAATTGTTTACACTGAATGGAATTCCTTCGCAAGAACTGATCTGGTTGAATTTTTTGACATACCTGATATTAAATACATTTACACTGATGGTGATGTTCCAACAACAATGCACTACTTCAATGGAGATTTAAGAACTATTGATGAATCCATAAAGAATACTGTTTTCTCACTTCCTTTTGCCGATCTGGAAAACCCAAAAGTACTTTCCATTGGTCCAGGCGGCGGGCTTGATATACTTGTTTCAATTCTGGGTGGAAGCAAAGATATTATAGGAGTTGAAGTAAATCCATCCATTTTTTCAATAATGGATAGATACGCTTTTTTCAATGGAAACCTTTACAAGTATCCTGGAGTAAAAGTCTATCTTGATGATGGAAGAAGCTTTGTAAAAAGAACAAAAGAAAAATACGACCTTATTTTTCTTGCACTGACACAGAGCGCAACTTCACAATCAACAAGTGGAGTTTTAACAGAAGGATATATCCACACAAAAGAAGCATTCACAGACTACCTTGAAAAACTCAATCAGGATGGAATGATTGTTTTTATTACACAAAATGAACTATTACTTTTAAGGGGTTTTTCTACATTTCTTTCAATATTGAATCAACCACATAAATCAGGCCTTTCAAATCTTATGGTTTTCATGGTAGGTGAAGAACAATTTGAAACAACACCTTACAGATACATTCTCATTGTAGGGAAAAGCGCCTTGACAAAACAACGGCAGGAAAAAATAAAAAATCTGGCTGAGAAAATTGGAGTTATTCCTGTTCTTGTACCGGATTTTGTCGCAAAGCCGCCTTTTGATACACTTGGTAATTCAACCGATTACCATAAATTTGTTAGCGAGATAAATCGCAGACTTGAAAATCCTGTTAACATATTCCCTGTTTCTGATGATAATCCATTTTTTCTTGATTTGAGCTTTGGCGTTCCGGGTCAATTCAAAAAACTTCTTTTCCTGGTAATCCTTATAACTCTTATACTTGCTGGATGGCTCGGATTTAGAGATTTGAAGAATAAACCAGAAAAAAAAGATTTTTTAGTTCTGGTTTTTGTTATGTATTTTGCCATAATTGGTACTGCCTATATGATTATTGAAGTTGCACTTATTCAAAAATTTATTCTTTTTCTCGGACATCCCACTTTTGCTGTCAGTGTTGTTCTTTTCAGCCTGCTTGCTGCAAGTAGCGTGGGAAGCCTTATTAGCCAGAGATGGAAAGAAAAACTTTTGACAAAATCAGCGCTTGCCGCTTTGTTTACCTTTGTTTTAATCATGGTTTATACTATTTATTTCCACAGGATTTTTGAAGTTTTTCTTTATCACAATCGTATAACAAGGACTCTTTTAAGTGTTTTTTTAATCCTACCTGCTGGTTTTTTCATGGGAATACCATTTCCCAATGGTATCAGGATAGTAAAACAATTCAGGCAGGATGTTATTCCGTGGCTCTGGGCAATAAACGGACTTATGTCTGTGTGCGGTTCTGTGATTGCTGTAATTGTTGCTAAAATAGATGGATTCACAAGTTCACTTTTAACTGGAGGACTGCTTTACTTATTACTATTTTTTGCCGGTTTTGTCTTTATAATAAAATCAGGAGACTTAAAAGTTTCTTCACAAAAGGGGGAACTATGAAAAAACCAGAAGTAATTACATCTGGAGAGATTCTTGTTGAAATAATGAGGAAAGGAACCAAGCATTCATTCCTTGAGCCCGGCATTTTTTTAGGCCCATATCCAAGTGGAGCGCCTGCAATATTCATATCAGCAGTAAGCCGTATTTCACAAAAAAAAGTAAAAGCAGGCATTGTGTCAGTGGTTGGAGTTGATGATTTTGGGAAAATGGTAGTTCAACGGCTGAAAAAAGATGGTGTTGATACATCAATGGTGCGTGCCACTACCACAACGACAGGTACTGCATTTGTCAGGTACCTAACTGATGGAAGCAGGCAGTTTATTTTTCATCCTGGTGCTGCAGGACTTTTAAATCCTGATGATGTAAAAAAAGATTATTTTTCATCTGTAAAAGTTTTTCACATTACTGGTAGTTCACTTTTTATAAGTCAGTCAAGTTTTCTTGCGTGTAAGAAGGCGCTTGAAATCTCAGTTGAAAATAAAGCGATTATCAGTTTTGACCCCAATATC
>JAMWCC010000030.1:0-3051 GCA_023818375.1 Candidatus Omnitrophota bacterium
CCTTACCCCTGCTTTATACTTTTTTTCAGACACAATGTAATCTTTGATCATACCAATGGAAGTTTTTCTGAACCAATTTTAAAAAATGAGGATTACCAGTTAAATACTAACTGGACAATGAAGCAATTGTGGTTTGACACCCAGTATCCTGAATATAAAAAGAATATTCGCAAAATTAAAAATTACATAAGAAATGGCGATACATATCAGGTAAACTATACAATACGGTGCAGGTTTAGATTTTCTGGTTCTGTATATGGAATGTATCTTGACTTGCGTGAAAGACAACAAGTACCCTACTCTGCCCTTATTAGGCTTGACAATCGTTACATTCTTTCTTTTTCTCCAGAATTATTTTTTAGAAAAACCAGAAACAAAATTATGGTAAGACCAATGAAAGGCACAATAAAACGAGGCACAAACACATTACACGACTTAAGAAATGAGAATTTTTTGAGACAAAGCATAAAAAATAGAGCTGAAAATCTAATGATTGTTGATATGATGAGAAACGATCTTGGCAGAATATGCAAATTTGGTTCAGTCATTACAGACCCCCTATTTCATATTGAAAAATATAAAACCCTTTTTCAGATGACATCGACTGTTTCTGGCATATTAAAACCAAAAGCTAATTTTTTTGAGATTTTAAAAGCTCTCTTTCCATCCTCTTCAATTACTGGTGCCCCAAAAATAAGGACAATGCAAATAATCAATGAAATTGAAAAAAGTCCAAGGAAAATTTACACAGGAACAATAGGCGTACTAAAACCTGATAATTCCGCCGTCTTTAATGTTGCAATAAGAACAATCATCGCTGAAAAGAACAAAGGGGAAATGGGTACTGGCGGCGGGATTGTTTATGATTCAGAACCAAAAAAAGAATATGAAGAATGCCTTTTGAAGGCAACATTTCTTGCTTCTGGTTGTAAGAAAATGCAACTGATAGAAACAATGAGATGGAGTTCAAACGAAGGTTATTTTCTCATCGATCTTCATCTTGAAAGATTGAAAAGAAGCGCCGAGTTTTTTAAATTTAACTACAACAGGCATAATGTCATAAGGACAATAGAAAAACTTGCATTATGTTTTGATACAAAAAAGGTTTATAGAGTGCGACTTTTGCTTTATCATGATGGTTCTTTATCTACAACATTTCAAGAGATTAAATTAGACCAGAAAAAAGTACACAAGGCAGCCATTTCAAAAAAAACCATAGATTCAAAAAACATTTTTTTATTCCACAAAACGACTATACGCCATACGTATGATCATGCCCATAAAATTGCAGTGAAAAATGGCTATTTCGATGTAATATTCAAAAACGAAAATGAACAGATTACAGAAGGTTGTATTACAAATGTTTTTATCGAGAAAAATGGAATACTTTACACTCCTCCAGTTTCTTGCGGTCTGTTGCCTGGCGTACTCAGGCAACATCTGATAAATACAAAGCAGGCAATTGAAAAAATTTTAAATGAAGAGGATCTCTTTTCATCTGACAGGGTTTTTCTTGGCAACAGTGTAAGAGGGCTTGTTCACGTAAAACTGGTAAATATTTAATTTTATTTTTCCACCTCTATAGTTTTCTTCATTACCCCACTTATGTTACAGTATGCTTCAACCGTAAGTTTGTCTCCTTTTTTAATGTCGGTTATTTGATACGTTACCGATTGTTCTGAAGCATCAGCCTGCTTTGAAATTTTGTGACTAATTATTTGTTTTCCGTTCAGAAAAATCTCCACCCTTTCAATATAATGTCGACCAGGATTACTGCTGGCATGTTTTATTTGCGCTTTTAGCAATTTTGTTTGGGAATCGAAACTACCCACTATATCCGAAGGAGGATGACAGAATCCATTGGAGCCCATCATTAGACCCATTATTAAAAAAATTATAAAATTCCTTTTCATACTGCCTCCTTTCGTTTAATTTTATTTAATATCGGTACAGATGTATTCATTAAAAGTAGTCCCATTAATTCAACATCTGTCTTCAAGCCAAGGTTTGTTGCTATATAAATAATAATTCCTACGCCAGCACCAAAAATGATTTTACCAAATTTTGTGATTGGTGATGTTTTTGGTTCGATAAGCATGATAAAAATAAAAAAATAACTATAAAAACCAAAAATGTTATTCAAAGGCATATCTTTAAGCAGTGATTGCGTTCCATACAAAATTAAAGAAATAATGAAGTATGCGCCTATCACTTCCAATCTTTTTACCTTTGTAGCAAAGTATATCCCGAACGGGATTAGTAGGTACCATATATATGTTCCTTTCCAGTCAAGGAGATTACCATAAAACAATGTTGAAATCAATAGTCCCAAAGCAGCCGGATTAAATAAATGTTTTCCCCTTAACCTAATGATGTGTTTTAAAATAATAGAAAGAGCGGAAACAAAGGAAAGTTTTAAAATACTTGCATGAGAAAAAACTAAACCTACAATAAGTCCTGTTATTATTGAATTTTCTGTAAATTGAATTTTTCTTCTTCTAGGAAAAATTAAAAATGTTTCAGTGAAAAATGCTACAATTCCCGAAATAAGACATTCAAAAATATAGTCAGTTTTGTCCTTTATTGAAACAAATAAGGCAAATAGTAAAAGAAATATTATTAGCTGAATTTTGACGTTTTTTAACCGAACTGGAAACATGACCAAATTGCATCTTAAATTTTAATGGTGTCAATTATCCTTGCCATGATAAAATCATTTGTGGTTAAACCTTTTGATGCATGTGTCATTAAACTAATTTTTACTCTGTTATAATTTATCATTATAGTAGGATGATGTCCTTGCTCTTCAGAAATTGCCGCTACAATGTCAACAAAATATTTTGATTCAACAAAATCTTTAAATCTAAATTCTCTAATTATTTTGCTATCTTCAATAAGCTTCCAATCAGGACAAAGAGAAAGTAACTTTTCTATTTTTTCCTTATCTAATGGGGGAACTCCTGTTTCACAGGGTTCACACTTTAAGGAACCCTCGTATTTAACCCCTGCGGTGGGATTTTTCAAGACAGTTTCAATATTTTTTAAAACATC
>JAMWCC010000030.1:3061-3450 GCA_023818375.1 Candidatus Omnitrophota bacterium
GCAAATATCTGATAAGATTATTTTTATCGATAATTAGAGCAGACCTGGCAATTAGATGGAGCTCCTTTATAAAAAGTCCGTAGTTCAAAGAGAAGTTAAGGTATTTATAATCAGAATACAAAAAAATATTTTTTATATTACTTGCTTCGCAGAACCTTTTTTGAGCAAATGGAAGATCCATGCTAATTCCTATAACAACAACATCATCACTTAAAAAAGACGCTCTTTTATTGAATTCCCTTACCTGGAGGTCACAAACTGGTGTATCTAATGAAGGAAAAGAAGTTATCACTTTTATTTTACCTTGGTATTTCTCAAGGACTGTCTCTTCCATGTCAGATGATATAACCTTAAAGTTAGGTGCGAAATCACCTTGTTTGATGTTCCTA
>JAMWCC010000038.1 GCA_023818375.1 Candidatus Omnitrophota bacterium
GTTCAAAATCAATCCGCCAATTTTTATTGACGTTTCCCTGCGTGTCTATTTCAAACAACCAGTTTTCAGAAATTTTTCTCTTGTTTTCATCAGTTCCATCTATCGCTATGATATAAAAAGAGCTCGGAGTTTTTCCTATCTGCAGCAAAATTTCTGTATGAATGTTCAGTTAGGACAACAGGTTCGCAGGGTCTAAAAAGAACGCTTTTTGTTTTGATATAATCAGGTGGACAAAATATCATAATTTTTGGCAATGTAACTCCCCAACTTACCTCTGGCTCTTGCATAAATGGATTTTCTGATACAAAAGTCCTGCCATCACCAAGAATACAGATTGGCGCTGGTTCTATTGTTCTTTCATTGTCCTGATACAACTTTTTCCAGCCAGTTTGACTTCTTTGATATAGAGACCATCTGGCACAATTCAGAGGCGGAACATCCTTTAATGTTTCCCAGCCACTGACAAAAACCTTTTCTTCAAATGTGGCAATGCATGACGAACCAAAACACCACAGTGGACCAGCACCGTTTGATTTCCATTCGAATTCATAGATTTTTTCCTGAAAAAATCTCATTATTTAATCTCAATTATTGTGGGTTCTTTTATGGCAGGTATTTTCACCAGTTTTCCCTCAATCCTGAGTTTTATCTCTTTTGGTTCTTTGAAATCTGTCCTTACGACAAGCATTCTACTATTAAGTTTCAGTCCAGATATTACAGTATCGGGTTCATCAGACACATCCCAGAAAACTGGTTTTCCTTTCAAAATAAAATCATTGTATTTCAAACTTTCAATGTAAACTTCCTGAACAACTTTTATTTCTTCACCCATTTCTTTTATCGGGGACCACAGACAGAATGCATCGTGACCACGAAGTAATAGATGCCACAAAAGTTCTTTGTATTTTTCACGACTCAAAGGAACAAAATCATCTGAAACTTTTTGTGGTTTTTCTACTGTCTGCCAGTGAACAAAGGAAATAATGGGTATTGTTGAAGGAGTATTCTTACCAACTGATGTTGCTTCTTTAATTAAAGGATAGAACCATCTGAATTCTTTTGGCTCAAAATTGTAGTCAGAGAAAAACCTGTACCATGTATATATCACTGGCATTGCCATTGTGTAGCCAGTGTATTTGAATTCATCAAACCACTTTCTATGAAGGGCATTGTGCTTTTTCTGATAGATTGCGCCCTGGGTTTCTTTTTCAAAATAGTCCCACCAGTATCTGTATCCATCATGGGGATTTACTGCGTAATTACCAATAAGGCATTCTGGATAATATTCCTTCACCGTTTTTACAAAAACTTGTCTTTGTAGTTCTGCTCTTTTCATTCTTATAGTTTTTTGGTATTCAGAGAAATCATTTAGGTTTTTAATGTTTTGCCGACATGTCTTGCATTTTTTACTATTTTCCCAGGCATCATTCCATTCCATTGGTCCATCAATTTCCCAATCAACTGCCCAATAATTTATATCTATGCCTTCTTTCTTGTATGCCTGGAGAAACTTATCAATTCTTTCAGCGATTACAGGATATCTTGTCTCAATCTTAAATGGACATCCTATTTTTGCACCTTTTGAAAAAGATGTATCAAAAAATGGCTTGCCTTCTTCATCAATGTGAGCTGTTTCTGAACTTCCATCAAAAAACATATGCACTATTCCGGTTGCATCGACAAAAACAGGAAGATTTAACTGTTTTCTTATTTTATCTATTTTTAGAGCTTCCTGAATCCCTTTTTCTATGCCTTCTTTTGGAATTCGCCAGCCAGTAAGAAGAACAAGTTTTCTTTCATCAAGTTTTTTAAGATAATCAACAATCTGGTCTTCTGAAATATTTACGGGAATCCGTGCCCAGACAAATATTGGAAATCTTTTACCAGTGTCTGATGTTATCGGAACTGTGTTTTTAATCAATATATCACATACATTTTCCTGAGCCATCACAACCCCAGTATAATAGCAAAAAATCAGAAGTATCACGATTTTCACAATTTATCCTTTTTCGTATTATACCATTAAAAAACTCAAAATTCTGTGTATTTAGGATAACCAACAGAAAATACTTTAGTGGTTTGAGGCATTATTAGAGCGACATTACTTCCTTTAAGCCAGTTTATAAACTCTTCTGTGCACGTAGTTATTTTTCTATCAGTGCCTTGATTCAAATGTAATGAAAAAGATTTTTTAATATCAGAAAATTCAATTGTGAGTTTGCCTGTATCTGGTAATAAGCGTTTTATCTCATTATACATTGCATCAATGATTTCTTCAATGTTTACTATCTTTATCATATTCCCTGCAATCGCGCTATGTTTCTCAACAATCTCAAATTCTATATTATGTCTTAAAACATTATCAGCAAGTTTTATATCCACCAGAGGAAAAAAAGCCTTTATTACTGTCTTGCCTTCGTATTTTGAAAGTGAAAGTACATATTTAAGTAGGGCAATAAGTTCGTCATAATGTTGTGGTAAATATCCATAGCTAAAAATAAGCTCCCGGTTGTATATCATCATAAAAGCCATTATCTGACGGTCTTTCTGGTATACAAATCTCTCTATTTCGTCGTCAAATTTTCTATTTAGCTGTAGAGAAATAAATGGGCTCATTAAAGGTTCATATCCATAGCTATCAACGTGGCATTTTTCCTCTATATTTATGCATTCCTTCCAGTCAGACAATTTATCCATCCTTCTTATACATTCCAATTCTCCGCTATTGAGTCCTGTTATATCCTCAAACTTAAATTTCTTAGTACCTGCTTTTATATCTCTGGTATTGAACTGCCAGTATTTTGATACGACAGGCACATATCCAAATCTACTGTAGAATCTATGCAGACCACCAAGCCGCGCAATATGAAATCCTTTTTTAACAAGATATTCAGAATTATCTTGCATTAATATCGTTCCTAATCTTTTGCCCTGTAATTGGGGACTGATTGCTACATATCCTACATCTCCGCATAACAAAGAAGCACTTCCAAATTTTATTAGCCTTTTTTTTGTACATGTTGTACCAATAATTTTGTGATTGTCTTCCATTATGCGGATACTAAAAACCTCATTATTCATATCTGCTTCTATCATATCCTTCAGTATTTTTATTGTGCTTTCATCGTATGAAAAAACTTCTTTCCAGAAATTCAGTATATTGTCTGTGTCTTTTTTCTCAAAATCTCTGATATTAAGATTTTTTGTATTCATGTAACTGTGTTTGTTTCAGTATTTCTGTTTCAAAATTTTCCACATCCGTTATGAAGGATTTCTCAAAGGATGAAAGAGATGCTTTTTTCAGCTCCATGACTTTGTCCAATATGAATAATTTTATCAGAATTTCTTGCAAATGCTTATCTTTTGGTATTCCAATATCTGATGAAATGTTAAAACTTATCCCAGGATATTGTTAGTGGCTGGTCTT
>JAMWCC010000097.1 GCA_023818375.1 Candidatus Omnitrophota bacterium
TAGCCTTTCACTCCTATCCACAGGTCATCCGAGACATTTGCAACTGTCACCGGTTCGGACCTCCCCCTTCTGTTACGAAGGGTTCATCCTGCCCATGGATAGATCACCTGGCTTCGGGTCTACTGACGGTAACTAATGGGCGCTATTTGCACCACTCGCTTTCGCTACGGCTCCTCCACTTAGGTGGATTAACCTCGCTACCGCCAGTAACTCGCTGGCTCATTCTTCAATAGGCACGCCGTCACCCGCCATTAAAAATGGCGGACTCCGACTGCTTGTAGGTGTACGATTTCAGGTTCTATTTCACTCCCCTCCCGGGGTTCTTTTCACCTTTCCCTCACGGTACTTGTCCACTATCGGTCGAAGACGTGTATTTAGCCTTGCCACGTGGTCGTGGCAGATTCCCACAGAGCTCCTCGGTTCCTCCGTGGTACTCAGGTGCCTGACGCATGCCTTTTGAGTTTTCGTCTACAGGGCTATCACCTTCTTTGGCTGGTCTTTCCAGACCATTCGACTAACCCAAAAGGTTGTGACATGCTGGAAGTATAGCCCCTTCCGTGTCAGGTCCTACAACCCCGGATGATGAACGCGGCTATGCTATAACATCATCCGGTTTGGGCTGTTCCCGTTTCGCTCGCCGCTACTCAGGGAATCAAAATTTTTTTCTTTTCCTCGAGGTACTGAGATGGTTCACTTCCCTCGGTTCGCCTCCTACCTTGCGGTAGGATATCCACCTTACGGTGGATGGGTTACCCCATTCGGGAATCCCCGGGTCAAAGGTTGCTTGCACCTCACCGGGGCTTATCGCAGCTTGCCACGCCCTTCATCGCCAGTCTTCGCCAAGGCATCCATCGTACACCCTTATTAGCTTGGCCACAAATCCGAATTGTCAAAGAACACTTTATTATGTGGTATCTAATTATACCTGTGAAATTTTGAACTGTCAAGACAAATAATTATACTAAGAAAAATTTTTTTGTCAAGGGCACAAAGTCATTCACAAAACAAATTATAAATTAATTGTTTCGCAATGGGATTTGCATACTGAAAATTTTTGTGTATAATTTTTATTGAATCGCCGGGATGGTGGAATTGGCAGACACGTACGTTTGAGGGGCGTATGCTTAACAGCGTGGGGGTTCGAGTCCCCCTCCCGGCATTAAAGTCTTGAAAAAACATGGAAGGGACACCATTGTGGGAAGATGTGCTTTTGATCGTTGCAATTTTTATGTTGTTGCCGTTTGCTTTCAAACGGCCTTACTTAGTATCATATCCCTTTATGCTGCTTTCAATGATTATCACAGTGATAGTATTAATAAGAAGAATAAAGAGATGGCGATCATTAGGCAAAGATGAAAATAAAATTTAATAAAAAATTTTTGAAAAATTTTCTGTTAGGACTTTCACTCTGCTTGTCATGTTTAAGTTTATGTTGGATGTTGCAACCATATAACCGGGCAATGCTGTTGTGGCAAAAGGGACATAAAGAAAAAGCAATTGCAATCTGGAATGATCAAATAAAAAGAAAGCAAGACTTAGACTCGTATCAAAAGTTAATTGAGGTATTAATAAATAGCGGTGACTATGAAAAAGCTGAAGAACTTGCAAAAAATGCATTGCCTCTTTACCCTAGTTGTACCAATCTTATGTTCTATCTGGCAATGACAAACTTTTATAAAGGTAATCTTACAGACAGCTTAAAGTATACAGAAGATGTGCTAAGTATAAATGAATACTTTCCTGAGGTGTATCTACTAAGAGGTTTGATATTCGAGAAAATGAATAATCTTGAACAGGCAAAGAAAGAATTTATTAAAGAAATAAACAATAACCCGAGCAATCGCCTGGCATGGGCAAAACTAAAGGAGCAAAAGTATGCGAATATATAAAATTATTTTGCTTTTTTCCATCGCTTTATCAAATTTTCTTTATGCACAGAACAACACACTTAAAAAACACATAGAGTATTTCTCTTCATTACCCGAAAGAATAACTGGTACCTCCTTTTGCAATCAAGCTGCAGATTATATAATAAAAAGTTTCCAACTTTCGGGAATAAGAAATATTAAAATAGAAGAATTCGAAGTTGTTATTCCAGTACAAAAATACGCCTATCTAGAGATAGGAAATAAAAAGATTTCACTTGAATCTCTCTGGCCAAACTCAGTCCGCACATGTACTACACCTCCTGATGGAATTACTGGAAAACTCCTTTACTGCGATGATACCGGTTTAAAATCGCTCAATGGAAAAGAAATTTCTGGAAACATCGTTGCAATGAATTTTAACAGTGACACCTTGTGGCTTGATGTGGCTTCATTGGGAGCCAAAGCTATACTTTTTATTGAACCTGATAAAACAAATAGAATCGAGGCAGAAAGAAAATTTTCCACAGTTCCACTTAATGTACCGAGATTCTACGTCCCAAGAAAATATATAAATGAGGTTATTAAAATTGCCAATCAGGATGTTGATGTTAAAGTAAACGCAAGGATTGATTGGGAAAAAGTTGTTGCTAAGAACGTTTTTGCAACCATTGAAGGAAAAGATCCAGAACTAAAAAAAGAAATAATCCTGATTCAAAGTTTTTATGATTCAATAAGTGTTGTACCAACAATAGCGCCAGGAGCAGAATCAAGTTGTGGTATTTCTGTGTTGCTCGATCTAGCAGAATATTTTTCAAAAAATCCACCACGAAGAACTGTAGTTTTTCTCGCGACATCTGGACACTTTCAAGCACTACAAGGTATCTCAGACTTCGTAAGTAAACATATGAGAACTGCTTCGCAATTTAAAGGCAAAATACAAGAACCAATAAATGCCAAGTTTGTTTTTTGTCTGGATCTTACCAGTCAATCGGATCAGGTTGCCCTATGGCATAATACTTATGAATTCAAATATCAAAAATTTCTCGCACCTTTTGCTAAAAAGCTTATTGATGCGGGAAAGGATGAATGCAAAAAGCTTGGTTATGACACTGAAAATAGTATTGTAAATGGTGTAAGTCCTGAAAAGGGTGTTGTGTGGTCAAATTTCTTACCCGAAAGAATCAGAACTGATGGAGAAATAATTACATTTGCGGGCTTTCCTTCCATTTCTTTTATTACAGCCAATGATTCAAGAAGACTTATTGATACTCCATTCGACACGTTTAGCAATATAAAAATAGAGAATATTCAAAAGCAGGCAAACCTCATAAGAAGAATGGTATCTCTGGCGTTGAATGATTTAGAGTTCTTTTCTGTACTCGAATTCACAATAAAAGATGTTTTCGCAATACTGACAGCAAAGGTTGTAAAATTTGATCCACGGAAAAGCTTTGTTCCAAATGAGCCCATTAAGGATGCGATTGTATTACCAAGATGG
>JAMWCC010000054.1 GCA_023818375.1 Candidatus Omnitrophota bacterium
TAGGATATTTTTGATAGAAATGTAATGGACCATGGGAGTTTCTCCTATGACCAAGAAGCTCTATACCAAGAATATGATTTTTACCGTCTTTGACAAATTCTGTTATGTCAATTGTGTTTGGCTGCCAAGCAATGATGCCTGCTTGTTTTCCGTCAATAAGAATCCTGACAGCAATAGCTTTGTATTCAGGAATATGCAAAAATATTTTCTGATTTTCTGTAACATTCAATGAAACTTCGTGTAGGTAGGTGGTGTTTCCTGAATAAAACAAAAGTCCTTGTTGGGTCCAATCCCCGATCTTGAGTTTATCAGGTTTTCTCGTGATTACTGGATTTTTATCAACCAATTTTACTCCAAAACTTCCAAGCAGATACACAATTTCAAAGCCAGGATGGTTTTCATTATACATTGTCTCAAGTAAAATCTCATTTTCTCCAATCTTCAAAATAGATGGGTCAATTCTTAATGTTCTTAATGATTTGTCAACCCACCATCCATGATCTGCCTCTGAATATAATTTATATCCATTTACAAAAATTTCATAAAGGTGTGGTTTTTCTATTGCAAAGCTTACTTCTCCGTCCGGCAGTGTTTCTATTTGAAAAATGTATTTCAGAGAAACCTTTGTGTTTTTATATTTCTTGTTTTGCTTTCTTGCCCAGGGTTGGACCATTGCTCCACCCCTTGGGGGAATACCAAGAAGTTTTCTTACTTGTCTATCTACCTTCAAAATTTCTTTCTGTTCATTCCAGTCAGAATCCCGTATTTTCCAGTATGGCTTATCAAGAACAAAAACATTTGGCTCAGATAACATTATGTCCCAGGCTTGTTTTTCAATCTTAATTTTCTCTACTTGGTTTAGTTTTTCCCTTTTAAAAACAGGGATGGAGATGCTATTTTTGGGAATTATAAAAAGCCTGCTTCCAAGTGCTGGGAAAGATGTTTTTATTGCATATCCTGCATCTTCTTTTATTGTTTCAACAGAATATATTTTTCCTGTATCAGGATCAATCTCAACTGCTGGGTATTTCCACGATGGTTTTCCCGAAATGATAACAGTTTCATAAGCAATATTTCTCTCCAGTGATAATGCATGTCTTTCTCTTAATTGTTTCCACTCCATAGATGTATTACAGAGAAAAAGATAGAAAGCGTCTCTATCTTCCCTTAAAAGATAAAGAATTTCTTTGATTTCGCTTCCGTTTTCATCTTTGATTGAAATAGTTTTTGCAAAATCCTCAATTTCAGCTATTGCCTGCTGAAGGGTTGGAACCATTTTGAAATCATCAAACTGCTTCTCACTTTTTTCTCCATCAATATAGTCTGGAAATTTTTCAACAAAAACAACCTTGCCACCACAATCTTTGAAATGTTTCAAAATTTTTACTGTGGAGCTTCTTATTGTAAAAAGCGGTGGAACAAGTACAGCTTTATAGCTTGCTTTATTTACTTTCAGTATCGATTTCCCATTTTCTTTTGTTATCTGCGCCCATCTTGAAAGTATTTCCTCATCTCCATAATCAAAATCAATGTGAGAAGAAAGAAGGGTATCACAAAGATTTTCAAACATCTTATCATAGTCAAGGATATCCTGATGTTGTTCCCATGTTTTTTTCTCATTATTCCACGCTGGCATTCTAAAGATAGCCCACATACTTTCGATTGGATGGATCACGAGAAGATTCCTCACTTCTACACCATTTGTCATCAACATGTGTATTCTTGCGAAATAATCTTCAATCTTTTTGTAAAACTGCCACCAGGGTGATTGATAAAAGATACTTGCAGGATAATCTCTTTTTGCTTCTCCAAGCATTGTGTACCAGGAAAGATGCTGGCATCTCAAATTTATTCCAAGCGCGACCTGCCAGTCACCGAGGGCTTTATGACCCGCAAAAGGAAAATCCCAGCCAGTGCAACCATAGGTTTCTGTGAGTCTCCATTTTCTTCCAAATTGTCTTGCAACCGAACTAACCTGTTTTGCTGTATTGAATTCTCTTCTATGTTCTGTGAGAAGATCCATTCCTGGTGCCTGCATGTACTCGTAAAACCTTAGGCAGTTTCCTACAACTCTTGTTTGCGATGAAAGTGTTTCTTCTGAAAGAACATGTCCAGTAAATAAAAGGTTGTTTTTTTCACACCATTTACCGATTTGTTTTGCGAAAGCATCCACAAAGAGATAGGTTATACAGTCATGGTAGTGATAGCGTGCCTTTGAGATCTTTTCATCCTTGATATCAAAATATATTTCTGGTAAGTGTTCCAGAATATCATAGCCATATCTTTTTTTGAATACGGCCGGTAATTTTTCTGTCCATGGGACCGAAACAATAAGCTCGGGTTCTGCCTGGTATACATAAAACATTGAACCATAATTTGGTTCATCAGTGAAAACTCCTGGTATTACTCTGCCGAAATATTTTCCACTGAATTTTTTATATCTTTCGTGCGTGATTCTTATGAATTCTTTCACCGCCTGATAATTCATTGTATCAAGGTAAGTATACCCATTGTACCAGGGGCTTTCTTTATCAATTTCGATTGAGAAAACGAGAAATTTTTCAAAATTCTCAGCCTTTTCTCCTTTTTTAATTTTTCTGTAGTGTTTCAAAGAGTCACCTTCAAAATAAACCCCAAAAAAGCCAGCAATATTTTTTGACCACTTTATACTTTTGGCATTATCAACAATTTTCATGCATAGATATCTAATTCTGTATTTTGGATTTTTTGTAACAAGTCCACCTGCTGCTCCTGATGGCCATCTATCCTCGTCATATAGATAGGCAAGCATATTAAGCTTTTTCGCCTCATCAGCACAGGCATTTATACAATCAAACCACTCCTTTGAAAGATATTGGGTATCAAGACCAACTCTTGAATGCATAAAAAATCCACCAAGACCCATCTCACGCATAATCCTAATCTGCCACCTTAATTCCTCTGGGTTTAGCTTGCCATTCCATGCCCAAAATGGTGCACCTCTGTAAATACTGGCTGGGTTAGAGATTTCATCAAGAATCTTATTAATTTTTTCCTTCATTTAATTGCTCCTGTTAATATCGAACCAAAGTTTTTTTTATGTTACTATGAAGACTTACCATAATCAAGTCGGATAAAACATATTAAGATGCGGCTGGACTTTGTTTAGATATATAAAATACTTTCAGCGTTAGGGCGAATTACTATTGTGTCAAGTAAAAATCTATCCGAAGCGAGATACGTTGAGACATTAAAAATCTATCCCAACACATATTCTTTTTTCTCCTTTTTTGATTCTCT
>JAMWCC010000096.1:0-18923 GCA_023818375.1 Candidatus Omnitrophota bacterium
CTTCTTTCGGTCAAAAAAATATTCCAATCACCCAGGATAGACGGCAGGATTGTAGAGGAGTGCTGGAAAAATGCTTCAGTAGCCGGAAACTTTGTTCTTAAGGGTCAAGGAAAACCTGCTTATCAGACTGTTTGTCTTCTTTGTTATGATAGTAACTTTTTATATCTTGCTTTTTATTGCAGGGACAATGAACCAGAGAAAATTTCTGACAGGGATAGTCTTGAGATACAGCTATCTCCAGAAACTACCAGCAAGCAGTATTATTCAATTATTTTAACAGGTGATGGAAAGATGTCTTTTAGCAAGATAAGTCCAGGAGACACAAATCAAAGTCTTCAGGCAAAGGACATTGTCTATGCTATATACAAAGGTGTCAATGCCTGGATGATTGAGATAAAGATACCTTTCTCATCTGTTGGTAATAGGATACCTGAGCCAGGTAGTGTATGGAACTTAAAAATTGTTCGTACAAAAGCCACTTTTTATCCAGAGGAAAGTTATTGGGCTGTTGATGGTTCTGGTATTCACAAGGAAAAGGGGTTTGGTCAGATAGTTTTCTCTCAATGATGCAATGAAAAGGTTCCTTTTTTTAATTCTGTTTTTGTTTATTGTTTTCTGTTATGGTTCAAGCCAGATAGATATAGAGTTTGAATATCCATCTATTTCAGGCGATTTCTATGTAGCAGGTACTGTTTTTTTTCCGCCATCGGCAGTGTCAACTTCAGACAACATCATTGTGATGGATACAGAAACAAAAAGCGAAATTCAATCAAAAATTACGGTTCAGGAAAACTGGCCTGATGGTTCAATTTTGAGTGCAGAAATAATTTTTCCAGCAAACAGACAGAAAAGAACAAGATATGCTATTTTTTATGGAGAGGATGTAAAAAGGAAAAAATCCTTTTCTGAGTCAGCGGTTCTTCCCACAGTATCTTTCATTACTCCGGGTGCAGGAAAAACAATAGAAGATATTGATATTTCTGTGGGCGAGATTAATGTAAGGGTTGATAGAAGCGCCAGTATAAGGTACTGGTGGTATATTATACCCGCTTTCATTTTGATTTTCCTGACAATTTTAAGAACTCTGAGAACCATAAGAACACAGAAGACATGAATAAAATTAACATTGCGAGAAGAATCTTTCAGATTCTGAGCCTTGTCCTTCTTGTTTATGGTGGATATATTTTTAAGGAATGGAAAGAATCAGCTGAAACAGAACAATCCATCTTCCCTTCTTTGAAAGCACCGCCAGGAAGTATATCAACAACAAAATTTGAGAAAGGAAGTATTTTATGGCCATCAGGAGCAACACCTGTAATTGAAAACTACCCACCTTCTCTTGTGTGCAGGTTTAATCCAAAAGGAGGCATGTTTAAGGCGTGCATTCTTCATTTTTTTTCTGAAAACCTTACCTGGCAAACACAAATAAAGTATCTTTTGCCTTATATTACGCTTTTTATTCTATTGTGTTTTTTGTTTGGAAGGATGTGGTGCGGATGGGTATGTCCAATTGGTACTGTTGGAGATTTCCTTACATTTTTACGAAGAAAAATGAATATTAAAGTTAGAAGATTTCCGCAAAATTTCAGAATAAATCTATCTTTTACCGGTTATGGCATTATGGCGATTGCTCTTACCATTTCAACTATTATCGGGATGCCGAATTTTGCCAGGTACCAGTGCTACTGGTTTTTGCCATATTGCCAGATATGCCCTGCGCGTCTCATATGTCCGATGTTTGGTCTAATAAAGCCAAACTGGAAAGATTTTTCCACAGGTATCACAACCACATTCACAATTCTTGCCTGGCTTGTTCTTGGACTTTTTGTTGCTGCGTTTTATTTTGGAAGGCGGGTCTGGTGTCATATGTGTCCTGTGGGTTTGATTAATTCATGGTTCAATAAGGGCGCAGGTGTCGAGCTTCATAAAAAAGCAATCAAATGTATAAAATGTGGATATTGTGCTGATGCCTGTCCCATGGGATTAACAAAGATGTATCAGATGAATAATGATGGTATTTACAATCAAAACGCATGTATCATGTGCTTCAGATGTGTTGAGGTATGTCCGCGGGAAAATTGCCTTGGTGTGAAATTTTTTGGCAAAGAACTTTTTAGGAGAAAAAATGACACAAAAAAAGTTTCTTGACAATTTCAGGGATGAAATTCAAAAGGGGTTTGTTTCTGACAGGATAAGTCCCAATAATATAGCTGAATTGCAAAAATATAAGAGAAAATCAGAGATTCCTTCTATGGAAAATTTTTATGAGGCAATTGAAAACTTTGAGAATAAAAAAACCTTTGAGCTGGAAAAACCATCTGTGGGTTATTTTTGTAATATTGTTCCAGAAGAGATAATTCTTGCATGCGACCTGCATCCTGTGAGATTGTGCTGTGAAGACCAGGTATGTGCCCAGGCAGGAGAAGAGATTGCACCAGGAGACATTTGTTGCGTAATAAAATCCATCTGCGGGAAATTCTATGGCAGGTTATATGAAAATCTCAATCTTGTAATTATCCCGGGCACCTGCGATCCGAAAACAAAGCTTGCAGAGCTTATTTCTCCACTAAAAGAAATCTATTTTCTTGACCCTGGAAGGGATTCTGATTACCTTGAAAATGCTGCAATATGGGAAAGCAGGTACACTGAGTTGTTTGATTTTCTTAAAAAACGGTTTCATAAAAATCCGGGAAGAACACAACTCATTTCTGCCTGCCACAAAACAAACAAACGGACAGAAATTTTCAGAAAGATTTATCAGTTAAGGACAGATTATCCTGATTCGATAAATGTTTTTGACTATTACATCATGATCTATGCATCATTTTTCATGGAAATAGAGCTGTGGAACGATTTTGCTGAAAAAGTTTATAGCCAGGCACTTGAAAAGAAAAAGACACAAAATAAACCAAGGATTCTTCTTGTAGGAACCCCTGTGATTTTCCCAAATTTCAAGATTATAGATGTACTTGAACAGTCCGGTCTTGCTATGGCAACAGATATTCAGTGTACTTCTTTTGGAAGGTTTTTTAATCCTGTGGAAATTGATGAAGACACTGAATCCGGTATTATCAGGGCATTGGCATTGAAGAATATTGCTGGAAGTATCTGTCCCTGTTTGTTGAATCTTGAAAAGATGGCAAATCTCATTATTGATACTGTAAACCAGTATAATCTTGATGGAGTGATTTACTACAACCTGAGATTGTGTCAGGTTTTTGAAATACAGACAGCTATCTTAAGACAGATTCTGAAACAAAGAAACATTCCTTTTATTTCCATCAAAACAGACCTTGGCAAAGAAGATACAGGGCAATTAAAAACACGATTGGAAGCATTCAGGGAAATGCTTGAATCACACAGAAAGTAGGAGGATGTATTGAAGGCAGGAATAGACATAGGTTCAGTAATGACTAAGTGTGTTATTGTAGAAGGTAACCGGGTTATTGCAAAAACCATAAGTCGTTCAGGACCAATGCCTGAAAAAATTGCAGAAAATATTCTTCAACAGGCTCTGAAAAACGCAGGGATTGAGTTTTCTCAACTTGAAAAGATTGTTTCCACTGGTTATGGCAGACATATTTTTTCGCTAAATCACAAGACAGTGACAGAGGTTTCTGCTGCGGCAAAGGCGTCCTTTTATTTGTCCGGAGAAAAACCATGTCTTGTCATTGATGTTGGTGGTCAGGACACAAAGACCATAGAGGTTGACCGGCGTGGTGAAGTTGTTGATTTTTTGATGAATGATAAGTGTGCCGCAGGGACAGGAAGGTTTCTTGAAATGATGGCGACTGTTTTAGAAACTGATATCTACGGGCTTGGCAAGCTTGCTCTTAGTGCAACAAAACCTGTTGTTATAAACTCAACCTGCAGTGTTTTTGCTGAAAGCGAGGTTGTTTCTCTTCTTGCTCACAATGAAAGAAAAGAAAATATCGCGGCAGGACTTTTAAATGCGATCGCAGCCAGAATTGCTACCATGATGAGCCACTTCCACAAAGATGTACCTGTTGTTTTCTGTGGTGGTGGAGCAAATATTCCCGGGCTAAAGGAAAGCATTGAGAAAATCAGTGGCAGGCAGATTCATATTCTTGAAAATCCACAGTTTGTTGTTGCCTTTGGCGCCGCAATAAGCTAAGATGGCCGGTTGTTGGTGAAATATTTTTTTCGGAAACGCAAAGCCACATTCACAAGGGATATAAGTACCGGCACTTCAATAAGCGGACCAATGACGGTTGCAAATGCCTGACCAGAGCCAATACCGAATATTGCAACCGCAACAGCAATCGCAAGTTCAAAGTCATTGCTCGCTGCAGTAAATGAAACCGCCACTGTCTGACCATAATTTGTGCTAATTTTTCTGGCAATAAAAAAAGTTGCAAACCACATGATAAAAAAGTACAGTGTAAGAGGTACAGCCACAATAATTACATCCAGTGGTTGTTTGATAATGTAATCACCTTTCAGGGAGAACATTACCACAATTGTGAATAATAACGCCACCAGCGTTATCGGACTTATCCTTGGTATGAAAATACTTTCGTACCATTGTTTTCCTCTGGTTTTTATTAATCCATATCGGGTTATTATTCCAGCAAGGAATGGAATTCCAAGATATATAAAGACGGTTTTTGCTGCTTCTCCCATGGAAATGTTAATATTCAATCCTCTGGCAAGACCAAGCGCATTCAAGAAAACTGTTATGAATATGAAAATGTAAACAGCGTAGAACAAAACCTGAAATACCGCATTAAAAGCCACCAAGCCCACTGCAAGTTCCCTGTCTCCATCTGCCAGTTCATTCCAGACAATAACCATGGCAATGCATCGCGCCAGTCCAACAAGTATCACTCCAATCATATATTCGGGCCAGTGCCTGAGAAACAAAATGGCAAGAAAAAACATCAGCAGCGGTCCTATAACCCAGTTGTTCAAAAGCGATAAAAATAAAAGCCTTTTGTTTTTGAAGATCTTTGACATCTCTTCATATTTTACTTTTGCAAGTGGTGGATACATCATAAGAATGAGTCCAACTGCAATAGGGATGGATGTTGTTCCTATTTGGAGAGATGTTATAAATTGTGTTATTGAGGGTGTGAAATAACCAATGCAGATTCCTGCTGCCATTGCAAGAAAAATCCACAACGTCAAGAATCTGTCCAGAAGAGAAAGTTTTTTTAAGCCATCTGACATTTTTCCTCCCATTTATTAAATTTCAGCGAGGACTCTTTTCCAAACATTTCTTAGTGAACCCTGCCTTTAGTTTTTTCAATCGCTTGATATCATCAAGAAAAAACTTTTCCGGGATGCATTGTATTGTTTTTAGCAGGCATCTATAAAAACCGTTATTCTCACAGCATAACCTGTAATACACAAATCTTCCCTGTTTTTTTTCTGTTATTAAACCTGCAATTTTTAATTCTCTTGTGTGTTTTGAAACATTGTATTGTGCAATATCAAGGCACTTTTCTATTTCACAGATACAGAGTTCTCTTTCAGCCCGGATGAGTAAATGAATAATCCTCAATCTTGTTCTGTCGGCAAGAGCCCTGAAACATACTGTAAACTTATCCATTTTAGATTATATGCATGTATGCGCATATTTTACTGAAATTCTCTTAAATGTCAACTTCATTATTTTGAAGAAGTATAGGAAACAAGAGGGGAAATTTAGAAGGGTGGAAACTATGTTTGTTTGAAAGGAGACAAAATATGTAATTTAATACAAGATTTATCATGGTATTTTGGGAATCAAGGATTTGATGGTGAATGCTGCGAAGATTTATCATTAGTCGAATATATGACACTTAAAAAGTTTGCAAAACATGAAATATAACAATACAAGAAATCGGTGTAGCATTAAACATAACAAAAGTTTGAGTAAGCAAATTCATCGACCGTCTTGAAGAAAAAACTACATATTGCGAGAAAAGTCTTCAGAAGATGGGTGTGTATATTCAGTGAATATATGATGGAGGTGCTTGACTCAATGGAAAAGGATGTGCTTGTTAATATCGGAAATTCAGGAAAATGCCGGAGAGCAGTCAAAAGAAAAAAAACAGTCTGCAAGAGATAAAGGCAATTTTTGCTGCAGATAAAATTTGAATTTAGTATATGATGTGAATTTATACTAACAATTGGAAATTGTTGTATTATCCTATAAGCCCACGGAGGAAAACTTTCATCCGGAATTTATTAGCCACACATATCGTCTCTGTTCATCCGGTTAATACATCTGTCGCATCAACACTCTGCGCATGTATCCCTTTTCATACAAAATCTTCTCTTTCTTCATCGCTTTCTGATATCTACCAACCTGCTTGTTTTCTTCCTCATTTTCAACCCATCTCTTTTCTCACCATCAGCGCCAGTCGTTTCTATTACTTCGCCATAGCCCTATTTTTCGGTTAGATTTTTATTTGACGCAACGATAACTTTTCGGTTAGATTTACTATGGCTCAATCCGTATTTTTGACAGAAAGAAAAAATTTTTGTAAAATTTTTCAGTTTCATCAAAAAAGGAGGAACAGATGAGAGTAAAAATAGATGAAAATACCTGTACTGGTTGTGGACTCTGCGCTGATAATTGCCCTGAAGTGTTTGAAATGGGGGATACAACAGCAAAAGTTATTGCTGATCCTGTCCCAGCAGACAAGGAAGATTGCGCAAGAGAAGCTGCTGAAAATTGCCCTGTAGATGCGATATCTATTGAATAAACGTCTGACAAAAATTATAAAGGGCTTTGTCTTTATAATATGTGTCAGCGGTTGCTCCATAAGCCACCAGGAAAAAGCGCAGCAGCATATTCTGAAAGCCCTGCAGGAATACGAAAAAAGTATTATTGAAAATCCCGGCGATGTATCGCTACAGGAAAAATATTATAATCTGGCAAAAATAGGTCTTGGAGATACACGGGCTAAAGCAGAAATTTATCTTCTGTATAGAACCATTGGTAAGGATACACAGGCACATCTTTTATTGCAGGAGCTTGCATCAAAGGATACAACAGACGTTTCAAGATATTTTGAAAGAAAACTTGATACAGCTTATAATCTTAGTCAACGCATACATATCTTAGAAGCGCTGACACACCTTAATCCAAAAAATCCTTCATTTTTTGAAAATCTCGGTCGATTATATCTTGGCACAGGCAATACCTGTCAGGGTATACAGGCACTTTCAAAATCAGTAGAACTGGGAAACAGAAAAGAACAGACAATTACCTATCTTGTCAGGGCAATGGTACAGAATGAAAAATATGATGATGCAATTCATATTCTCAATGGGCTTCTTTCGGAAAAAGACAATATAAAGATGCGACAGCAACTGGCACAACTTTATAAAAAGCAGGGTAAACAGGAGCTCTATCTTGCAGAGATGGAAAGAATCAAAGGAAAAAAACAACCCCTTTTGGCATTCAAGAAACCTGAGATTAAAAGACCTGTTTCTGAAAAAAAGCCAGAAGTACCAGAAAAAATATTGTTGAGCCAGAAAATAGACATTGGTCCTTACAATTTTCTTGTTGTGGACAAATCCCTGCAGAGTCTTATCGTGTATCAGTTTGATGGGATTGAGATAAGAAAAATTCTTGATGTAGTGTGTACAACAGGTAAAAATATGGAAGACAAAAAAAAGCCAGGAGACCTTGCTACACCTGAAGGAACTTTTCTTATCAGGTCATTCATTCCAGGAGAAAAACTTGACCCAAAATATGGAGCAGGTGCGTATGTCCTTGATTTTCCTGATTATCTCTCAAGAAGATTGGATAAGGATGGAAGCGGAATATGGTTACATGGAACTCCAATTGAAAGACCCCCATATAACAGTGAAGGATGTGTAGTTGTGAATGACAGTGATTTTCAAAAAATCAGTGAATTTATAGAGCCAGGCAAAACATACATCCATATTGTTAAGCAGGTAAAAGACGTGAATATATCTGATATGAACCTGGTTTGGGAATTAGTGCAGGAGTGGAAAAAATCATGGGAAAATCTTGAAACTGAACGATATCTTTCTTTCTACAGTGAAAAATTCAAAAGCGACGGCAAGGACAAAAAAACCTGGGCTGAATACAAAAGAAGGGTGAACAAAAACAAACGGTTTGTGAATATTGAACTATCAAATTCAGTGCTGGTTCCTTATGGCAATACTGATTTTGGTTATGTTTTCCTTCTGGATACAATACAGAAGTATGAATCAAATAATCTAAAGAGCACAACCAGAAAGAACCTCTATCTTGCCAAAGAAAACGGCACCTACAAAATTATTGGAGAACTTGTTAAATAACCCCTATTTAAGGAAAACCTCTATAACCGGTACACAGACATCAGGTTTTTTCACTGGCAGAATGAGAGTTTCCATTTGGATTTCTTCTTCTTTATCAGCGGTCCTGACATATGGGTATTTTATCTTTTGAAGAGGAATCTCCGAGCCATCATTGAGTAGTTGCGCATACTCAATTCTATCCCCAAAATCAACCTTCAGAAATTTAAATGGCCAGGAGAAAATATGAATATACAGACGGTTTGTTTCTGGATTGTATGTTAATCTGCAGTCATTTGGGGCTTTGAATTCATCAGGTGCCTTTGTACAGCCATAAATAGATCTGCTGTGATATCTCATCCATTCGCCAATACCTTTAAGTCGTTCAAGGGCTCTATTGTCAAATTCTCCTCTTGCAGTTGGTCCAACATTCAACAGTAAATTCCCATCTTTACTTACGCAATCAATAAGCATTTTAACAAGTACATCAACGCTTTTCCATGATTCTTCGTCTCTGTGGTATCCCCAGGAACCAGAAAAAGTATGGCATGCCTCCCATACAACAGGTTTTCCATCAACTGTAAGTGCTTCAGGAACACCAATCTGTTCAGGGGTAAGGAAATCCCACTGGTCAGGAAGATCCAATCTGTTATTCATAATAATATGCGGCTGCAATGAGCGGACAAGTTTCACAAGGTTTTCACTGTCCCAGTCCTGCCTGCCTTTTCCTACCCAGTCGGCAGGTGCATTTGGACGAGGCGGATAACTGAAGTCAAACCAGATAATATCTATTTTTCCATAGTTTGTGAGGAGTTCCCTTACTTGATTATGGAGATATTCCCTGTATTTGTTCATATCCCGGGATTGGTTGAGCTTTTCCCTTTCAGGATGGTTCCTCAAAACATGTAAGCTATCTATGGTGAAATGTGGATGATGCCAGTCAATAAGCGAATAATAAAAACCTATTTTTAATCCTTCTGACCTAAAAGCATCCACAAATTCTCTTATCAGGTCTCTTTTTGCAGGTGTATTGGTTGCTTTATAATCGGTGTACTTGCTATCAAATAGACAAAAGCCATCATGGTGCTTTGTTGTTATAACTGCGTACTTCATTCCTGCCTGCTTTGCGATTTTTGCCCATTGTGTTGCATCAAAGAGGTCAGGATTGAAGTACTTAAAATAAATGTCATATTTTTCATCTGACATTTCTTCCCTTTGTTTTACCCATTCATGCCTTGCTGGCATTGCATATATTCCCCAATGAATAAACATACCGAACCTATCATGAACAAACCATCTTGTGTCCGATTTTCCCATATTTCCTCCGTGTTAATTGAGAACAATTTTAGCAGTAGCAACGGTTTTTGTCAATAAAGATTGATGTTTTCAAATTAAAGCAAAACAGGATGGTTAAATTTGACTGCTAATCAAAATGGGTATATCTTTTCAGTGGATGCAAAGGAAACATATTTCATTTCGATCAGATTTTTTCATTAACCAAGGGGGGTAAAATGGCAGAAGAAAAGGAAATTGGAAAGATTACGCATTTTTATGGACAAATAAGTGTCGGTATTATTGAGCTTACGGATGAAATAAAGCTGGGTGATACTGTACACATCAAGGGACATACAACTGATTTCACTCAAACTGTGGATTCCATGCAGATTGAACATAAAAATATTGAACAGGCAAAACCAGGGGATTGTATCGGAATGAAGGTTGCTCAAAAGGTGCATCCAGGAGATAAGGTTTACAAGGTTATTTCATAACCTTGTTTTGATATTCAGAGATCGTAAATTTTTCAAGTAGTTGTACACTTTCTTCAAGACCTCCGGGCCTATTTCTTTTCAGCCATAATCTTTTGTGTTCATCTATAATTTCTTTTGCATCTGCAACAAGTTTTTTCAATTGAGTTCTGGATGGTTCAATTTTTCGGCAATAATAATCAAGAATCATTTTAGTTTTACTGCAAGCGTGTTTCAGCAATCTTGCAGCATTTTCAAATTCATCTTTTATCAAATTTTTTTCGTTGCTCTCAATCTTGATTTTTTTTGAATATTTTGTTGCTTTTTCTATCTGGTGGTTTGCTCTTTCTATACCCTGGCTTCTTATCCGTAGCACGATATCAGGCGCAGTTATAGATTCCCTCAAGGCAATGAATAATGGAGATGCATTAGAAGTATAAATGCCTGTTGCAGTTGAAACATCTCCAAGTTCATATGCAAGGTATCCAGCATTAAAAGATGGATCATCAAAAGCAAAAAGCCCAATGGTTTTTTCAATGCTCATATCTAAGTTTGTTCTGCAACACCACGAAACACCTGCACCAAAACCAAAACCAATGTAGCTAAAAGGTAGATACTGCCAGTGTCCATTGTCTCCCCAGTCAGTATTCAAAAAACCTATTGCGCCTGTTTTCAATCCATTTTCTGCTGCATTGACAAGATTTGCAAGGCAGTTTTGTGTCCTTCCAGCTATTGAATTCCATGTTGATGTTCCTGGACAGACATAAAAAGGCAGGCCAGTTTTTGCTATTTTCTCGCATCTCTGTCTGAAAGGATGTTCTGCTTCATAGCCCCATTCAAGAACAATTACATCCTTAGGCAATTCAGGAATCAATTCAGGATGTTTTTGTATGATATCTCCCCAGAATTGCATTGTTCTTCCATGTTTTTTCGTAAGGTTGTAAATTTTCAGCAAAAATTCTAAATAAACCCTGCCTTCTCCTTTTTCTTTTATTGCCTGTGCGCTTCTTTTGCCCAGGGTTGTTTCATCACAACCAACATTGAACATTTTGCTGGTAAAATTCAAAAGTAGTTGATTGTAAAGATCTTGCAGAAGTTGTACTGAGCCAGGATCAACAGGACACAGATTATATGGATTTTCAGGGTCTTCTGCAAGATGCCTGTACTGTGGATGTTGAAGCCATCTTTGGAAATGGCCGAAACTGTTCTGATTTGGGACAAGTTCAACAAACCTTTGCTTGCAAAATTCATCAAGTTTTCTTATTTCTTCAGCCGTCACTGGTGATTTTCCCTGCCAGACAATTTCATGACCTTTGTATGCAAATGTATGTTCTGTATAAAGCTGAATCTGGTTGATCTTCCATGATGAGAGCATTTCAACAAGTTTATACAGAGTACCCATCTTAGGTACCTTGCTTCTGCTTATGTCAAGCATCAGGCCCCTGTGTATAAAATCAGGATAATCTTCAATAAAAAGCACAGGGAGATTTCTTTTTTTCTGGAGCAGAATCTGTTTGAGTGTACAAAGTCCGTAGTATGCTCCACAAGATTCTGTTGCTTCAATTAAAATTTTTGTCTTTGAAATACTGAGTTTATATCCCTGTGGATGTGTTTTGATTGATGGGTCACAAACAATTACAAGGAATGCATCGTCCTTTTTAAACTGTTTCCACGCAGATCCTGTGCAATCTCTTGTAAATTTTTTTATAAAATCAGAAAAGAACAAAACCGTTTGCTTATCTAAACCAGTGATAAAAAATCCTGCATCCGAAGGTATACTGCAATATTGCTTTGCAATTTTCATTCTTCTTGGAAAAGGTAACAATAACAATTGTTCCATCTTTGCTCCCTGCTGAAAAAATTCAATACATTATTTTTACAAAGTCAGTGCTTTCAAGCCGCGGCAGAACAAAAGAGACAGTATCTTTTTTCTGATTGAATTTCAGTTTCCCAGAATGTACGGATTCAATGTTCTTCACATTTCTTTTTACTCTTACAACAAATTCAATGTTCTTTTGTGGTATGAGTGTGTAATTAGCAACAGGAATCAGAATACCGCCAGGTGCTTCCATATAAACGGCGTCCATAAGGTCGGCATTACATTTTACCGGCAGGGAGATACCAGACTTTTTTACTGGAAGAACAATAAAATTGCGAATTTCAGAAGGGAACTCCCAGGGATTGTCAGACCGGTCAAGAATTTCAAGTATTTGCTTTGTTTCAGGAGATGTCTCATCCCTGAACATTGATTTTTTTTCGTTCCATTGCCTTCGTGCCACTATTGCAGGCCTTGCATATGAGAGACCGGGCAGAAACCCACAATAGTACACGACTCCAGTATCTGATTTTCCCATTACAATTGCCGGACTACCATCACCAAAATTTCCTAAAACCTGGCAACCATGTTTTTCTTTCAAACTCTGCTTAACAGAAATCACCTGCATCAGCGCGCTTTCTGTCCTTACAGTCTCTCTAACAGGAAAATACCATAAAGCGCTGCTGTAATAAAAATATGGATCTATATCCTGAGGCATCTGCCTTTCAACCGGGAGTACATTTTCTAAAATTCTCATGGGTCTGTTGTACTCATCAAACATTCCTGCACCTGCTGTTGCAAAAAGTGTTCCACCATTTTTGACCCAGGAGACAATTTTTTCTGCTGCTTTTGATGTCAGGTTTGGACCAGAAAGATAACACACCCTGTATGAACTGAGTGCTCCTTCTTCAACCTGTTTTTCATAAAGAATGTCAACCGGAACCTGAACATGGCACAGGGCAAGCCATATATGCATCCTGTCAAAGCCATAGGCAAGATTTTTCTTGAGTGTCCAGATATCCGTTGATGATGAATATACAATGGCAACTTCTGCTTTTGTTTTTTTTGCCGGTACAAGCATGTCTTCAACTGCTCCAATCTCACGCAAAAGTTCTGCGTTTGCATACCATTTTTCAGGATGAGCATACCAGGCACTAGACCGCCAGGCAGGACCACCTTCATAATTTCCTTATGTCGGTCCATAGAAATAATTATGGTACATCTTTATCCCTCGTGCCACACCACTGACTGCCTTGCATTTGCTATCCCATGGCTTTCTTCCATAATCAATAAGATAATGACCCAGAATCTGGTTTTCCTTTGCCGCACATCTCATCAGTTCAATGTTGTAAGCTGTAAGTTGTGAGGATGTCGCAAGTGCGCCACCGCATTCACTCCATATTGCATTTTGTTCGGTATTATTGCAGAATTCAAAATAATCAACTCCCTGGCCATAAAAATTTCCATAATACACTGCACCATCACTGAAATTGGCTATAATGCGAAAATCTCCACCATACACCTGTTTTAAAATTTTTCCCTGCAGAGAGATGAAATTTCCCAGGGCAATTGTTCTAAACTTCTGGGTATAATAATAAAGTGCGGGTTTTTCATTCATTTCGTTTTCGTCAACGGGTCTCACATCTTCCCATGATTTTACAAGAAGGTCTTCAGGAGTTTTTCCTGTTTTCATCAGCCAGTTTCTGAATTCCGTTCTGTAAGAAGGGTCCTTTGCCATAAATGAAATCTCCTGACCCGTCGGTTCATCCATAATTTTGCAGTATGCGATGTCCTTTGCGCTTTTTCCTGATTTTTTGAATTCTTCTGCATATATTTCTGCCCGTTTTTTCATATTTTCAATATCAGGATTGCAGTAAGAACCGTCCTTCATGTACCAGATTCCACCGCCAATCCATCTGTGGATTCGATTTGTGAAGCCAAAATAATCAAGTGTTTTCCATTCCCTTTCAGCAATTCTTCTGTCCGGTGCAAATTCACCTTCATTTACAGCAAAAGAGCATATGAAAATAAACTTTTCAGGTTTCTTACCGATTGTAGGCCATTTAAATGAGTCAGCAATTTCACCGGTTTCAAATGCAATTTCCCAGTCCGATTTAAATTTTTCTAAATTCCCAGCAGTTGTAAGGTTTTCAGGAATCACAAGATACAGAGTGCCTGGTTGGTAGTCAATGTCATATGTTTTCACTACGTATTTTTCATCTGGTTGTGTTGCGAATTCAAATTTCGCTCTGAGAAACGGTGCAGTGTCAAAGTAAGTGTACCTTGCATTTATTATTGGCCTTCCACCGACATCAAGTTTCGGATAAAGCATAGGTGTGATATCGCACCATGGACTTGTTTCTCCACTTTTCAAAAGATACTTTGGATCAGGACCTGTGCCTGTTCCGATACCTGCTCTTGAAATATGGAAATGTCCGGCAAATGGAACGAATGCATGTATCTGGACTGGTTTTTCATAGCCCTGACCTATTGTAACCCGCATATATGTTTTTATTGCGTAATCAAGATGATTCGGTACAAGATTTATATCATCAGTTATTAGCAGACAATCAACATATCTTGCATAACCACTGCAGTTTTTCTTTTCATGTTTTGAAATGGTGACAGTGACTTGTCCCTTTTGTAAATCTGCCTCAAAAAAAGCCCAGGCATACTGACGACCTGGAGTGTTTACATCCTGTTTAACATCGAACACCTGAGAACCAATTTCCTTGTTTCCCTGTTTTACACTAACAACAAAAGGACCGCGCAGTCCCTCCATATTGAAGTACCTCACCCATATTCTGTATTTTGCAGATTTTGAAAGTTCAAGATTATATGTGGCTATTGCATCGATTGGACCTTCGGCACCATAGAGTACTTTTTGTTTTGAAGCAAGCCGTGTTAGTGAGTTTGATATAACCTTCCATCCATTTGATGAAGGTGTAAAATCTTCTGCTTCAATGAAAATAGTCTCTGCCGAGGCAATGGCAAATGCAAAAAGCACGATGCATACCATAATAAGCTTCTTCATTTTCAGTGCTTGATGTTATCATAATTTATCAAATTGACAAAACACTCTTGTTAACTTAAATTATCAACATCCAAAATTGAAAAGGGGGCAAAATATGGATCCGCATGGTATCAGAGAAGCACTAGTTATTGAGCAGGCTAACCAGGAAGGTTATTATTTTGACCAAGTAATTTCTTCACTTCCTTTTCCGATGAGAGTCAGAAAAAGTTATTACATCAGAAAAAATCTTCCTTTTACATATCCCTTACCAAAAAGGATAGATGAAACTTTTCAGGGAAGGACAGGACTACTTGCCTATGACCTTATTGTAATTTCAGGCGTTGACATCCACGAGTTTTCACCCGAAGAACAATTAAATCTTATTTCATACATTGAACACGGTGGAGCAATAATTTTTACAGGTGGTAGTTTTGCTTTTGAAAAAAGTGATGGTACTTATCATCTTGTGGAAGATATACTTCCTGTTGAAATAAATTTCCCACAAAAAAGAATAAGAATTTCCAATCCTGATGGTATCCCAGGATTTTCCCAGAAACCAGAAACTGTCAGATTGAACAGACAACATCCAGCATGTAAGGGGCTATCAAAAGAGATCGGCAGGATAAATTTTTTGCATCCCTTGAAAGAAAAAAAACATGCTCAAATTATTGCCTATGCCGGAAAATTCCCTGTTATTGTAGCAGGTGAATATAAGAATGGACGACTTTGCGTGATAACAGTAGTACCTGATTATGACAATCTAAAAGGAATTGTTGACCAGACAAACTTTTTTGAGCACAGTCAGTATGATGATCTGATGAGAAATCTTATTATGTGGCTTTTGAAAAAAGAAAAAGAGATCATCATTAAGGACTTCAGCATAAGAAAGAAAAAGTCAGGTCTGTGGGAAGTTAAGGCTGAACTTGAGTCATCAAGAGAAAAGCCCAGGAAGGCAATTATTGAAATATATGGCAATAACCCTTTAATTCAGGCAACAGGAAGGACACCTGAGTTTTCATCGGTTGTTTTGCGGGAAAAGATAGAATTAAAGGGTACTCAACTGAAGTTTGGTTTTCGTTTACCCGTGGAGCTTCAGGTATTGCCTGAATACCTTTATAAGGTTGTTTTAACTGTTCAGTATGGCAGGGATATTGACAGGGATTTGAAAAACATCAGGATTGATGACTATGAACCAGTTGTTCACAAAAGAGATGCAATTATCGAGATAAAAAATACGACATTCATAAAAATAGAAAATCTTGAGCATGAATATGTTTTTATGCCTGGCCAGGATTTGAGATTTGCAATAAAAATTGTTCCCCCACGAGTTGAAAAGCTTGTTATTGAGATAAGGGATGAGAGGGAAAATGTTGTTGTTCACAGGGAGCAGATAAATGCCGGCAGTTTATTTTTATTTGAATATAAAATTCCAAACTGGAGAAAGGGTTTGTACACTTTGAGGGCAACAGGCATCACCCGTTCACAATCATTTTTCTCTGAGTATCAATTTGCAGTTATTCATGTTGAGCCTGTTGAGGATTTAATTTTTGTTGCACCTGTTCATGTTAATGGGCTTACTGAAAAAAGAATCAGCCAGGACATAGAAGACAGGATAGAGAAGGGTTTTAATTGCCTGATTTCAGGTAAAGTGAAAGGCAGTTTTGGCGATAGATTTTACAGAAACCTTTTGTATTACAGGTTTCTTGCGCAGTTTAAGTACAATGCCTATCTCTGGGGAGAATATGAAGGGCTTTCCTGTTTTGTGGATCATGGTCCATGGTACATGGCTGAAGGGGCTAATCCCAATGTTCCCTGCATTCTTACAGAAGATTTTACGAAAAAAACATTTGAATATGTCAGACCAATAATCCAGCGGGCAGAAAAGATTCCTGCACTTCTCAGTATGGAAATATGGGACGAACCACATGTATTACCTGCCAATGTCTGTAGATGTCAGGTATGTCTTGAAACATTTAAGAAAAAGTATGGTTATGAGATGCCAAAATGGTCTGAATTAGCAGAAATTCGGGGTAAGGAAAGGTATGACTTTTTTGATTTTCTGGGAGATTATTACCAGAAGGCATTCAAAGACACATACGACGCTGTCTTAAAATACCGCAGCAGGGTTCAGGCAAACCATGTTTTTGCACTTGTCGGTGCAGGGCAGTATTCAACTCATTTCAGTTTTGCGGATGACCTGAAATGGTTTCCGTACTGCGATACATTTGAGTTTGATTGTTATAATTATATGTACGCTCATTTTGCAGGTGCAGAAAAAGCAAAGTTTCACCAGTTTCATTTTGCCTTTGCAAGATACAGAAACCTGGCACACCATTACAGAAAACAGTTAGGGTTTTTTGTCCAGACAGATGACAGGGACTTTCCGCATGATATTGAGCCAATCAAAGCACCGTGTGAAATACTTTATACAGCCATTGGACAGAATGCCAAAACATTTCACCTGATGTACAAACCAACATTTTCAAATGTTTTTGGTCTGCGACAGGAAAGATGGGAAATTTTTGGGAAAGAGTTGAAAAAAATAAGGAAAGCTTCGCCGCTGCTGAAGAAGTTAAACAAACTACCTGCTAAGATTGCAATGTTTTTCCCATATACAAACTGGGTGATCAATCCTCAGCCAAAAAGATTACCGGCCGGATATGTGGGAATAGGTTTTTATCATAAGGAAGAAAGACCATTCAATAAGTGGTACCCACAGGGATACACCCCTTTCAATGCTTATGAATTTCTTTTCAGGTATTTCGGAGAGTGCGATATTATTGAAGAAAGATTGCTGGCAGAAGAGGGAATGAAAGAGTATAAAATACTGGCATTGCTTGATACCGGGTATATCCATCAAGATGCAGCAGAAAAAATTGAAGAATTTGTGAAAGATGGTGGCATACTTTTGATGGACAAGCTACCAACCCACAATCAAAATGGAGAAAGAATCGAATTTTTAAGAGACCTTACATTTTCTTCATCAGAGCCATTATTTGATGGAATAGAAATAAAAACAGCACATTACGGCAAAGGAATGGTCTATTTTCTGACAGAAAATCTTGATGAAACCTATACAGAAATTCTGGTTTCAGAAGATAAAAGAAAGGAAAACATCCTCAAAAAGAAATTTCAGGAAATATTTTTTGAGAGAGAAAAAATTTTCCCAAAGGTTTTAAGTTCCAATGTCATGGTTGAAGCAAGTTTTTTGAACAATGACCATTTTATGTGTATCACAGTTATAAATCATTCACAGGAGCGAGAAAAAACAACTATAAAAGTATTCAATCCTGATTATGAGGTCAATTTTGCAGTAGATCTGATTACTTATGAGAAATTTTTGTTGAGAAAAACCGATTTCGGAATCGAAATTGATTGCCAACTGGAAGACCTATCAGGAAGGTTCATCGGTCTATACCAGAATTTTCCTGACTCAATTGAAATAGTAGGAAAAACTTCATACCAGAAAGGTGAGTACCTTCATCTCAAACTGATGCCAACTGCTGGCAGGTATGTTGCGAATGGAGAATTCCTCTGTCGTATGGTTTGCAAAAATCCAGAAGGTGAAGTCGAATGCGATAAGATTATCAGCATTGACAGTAGTGGCTATGTCCTTGGTAGACCTGTTCCAGAAAACGAAATTACAGGAATATGGACACTTGAGATAGAATTATTGTATTCAGGATTTTCAAAAAAATTTACTTGGACCATTGACTAGGAGGATAAATGTTAACCGTTGAACAGGCATATCTGAAAGGTAAAATGGCAGGATTGGCAGCTGCAAAAAATCCACAATGGCTTTTGATGGCAGAAAGTGTGATGGACTGGGCAAGGAAAAGTTATCCTGCCTCAGCTGAACTTGACTATAAAAGCGAGATAATAAAACTGGAAAAAGAAAGAATGGGTGCTGGTATTGACCTGACGAAATTTCCGGAATGCAAAAAATGGATTGATGTTGTAAGGGCAGAACACCAGGGCTTTCTTGATGGATGCCAGGATTTCTGGATGATGGCACATCATTTTAACTGGTACTGGTTCGTCAGCAGAAGATTGAACACAAGGTATGTGAGAAAATCCGCTCCACAAGGAA
>JAMWCC010000096.1:18933-33068 GCA_023818375.1 Candidatus Omnitrophota bacterium
CTATGGCAGGCCAGAATTTAGATGATATCGTCAGGCCATTTCAAAAATTTAATCCACCTGAAAAAGGTCCATCTGGAAAGCCATTTACGAAGATAACCGCTGTTGGAAGTGCGTCTTCTGCAGTACTTTGCGATGAAGAACCAGAAAACATCTTTCCTGTTGATGTTTTTGAGATAATGCCTGAAGACATTAAAAATTTGAAGGATTTTGTTGATTTTCTTTTTAGGTATCGTGAATTCTGGGGACCAGGAAACATTGTTTTTGCTGACGAGCAGTTTAATTCAGTTGCCATTGAAAAATCAAACTGCAGAATGGGTGTAAGGTGGCCAAAAAATGGAGCTTCTGCTGTTACAGCGTGCGCTTACCTGACACCTGAAATGAATGCTTTTAAGAAGGAAAGGGACAAAATTTCATTTGAAATGAGGGGTTTTGATCCTGTTGACAATCCTGATTATGTTTTCTGGGATGGTTGCGAAAGGCGTTACAGGAGATTGTTGCAACTTGTTGAGCAGGAAGCATCAAAAACTCCTACGCTTGAGGGACTTGTAGGCATTATGCTTGACCACCAAGTACCTTTTCCTGATAGAATCTGTCTTGCCGGAGAGAAAGGACATCGTCTTGACTGGGAAGCAAACTGGACACTTACCAGCTCATCTTCTGTGCTTTTTGGTCCGACAAGGCGCACACTGTGGTGGAGAAAAGAAGGAAACAAACCAATATATGAAACAAAACCTTTCCTGATTCTTGGTGAAGGTGTTGAAATGAGGAAAGAATGGGAAAAGGATGTTAGGCAGGTTATAAAACCATAAGGAACATGAGATGGAAATAAAAAAAGTTCTTGTTATTGGGGCAGGTACGATGGGCTGTGGGATTGCACATTGTTTAGCAGAGCATCAAGTCAATGTTTTTTTGATGGATTTAAGTGTTGAGATTTCCAGGAAAGCATTATTAAAAATTAATGAGAGATTGCACAGGAGCGTTGACTCAGGGGAAATTACGGTTCAGGACAAACAAAAAATTCTTGAAAAGATTGTGATTGTTGAAGATATCGAAAAGGCAGCAGATGCTGACTTTGTGATAGAAACAATTGTGGAAGATATTGAAACAAAAAAAGACCTTTTCAAGTCTCTTGACAGGGCTTTTTCAAAGGATGTTGTCCTTGCCTCCAATACTTCTTCATTGAGTATCAGTAAAATAGCAGAATCAACCAATCATCCTGAAAGAGTTGCAGGAATGCACTTTTTCAACCCAGCCCACAAAATGAAACTTGTTGAAATTATAAGGGGAGAAAAAACTTCTGACCAGACAATCATAAAAATTGAAAGATTTGCTCAATTTATTGGCAAAATTCCTGTTGAGGTTAAAGATAGTCCTGGCTTTATTGTAAACCGGGTCCTGATACCGATGATAAATGAAGCAGCGCAACTGCTTGAGGAAAACATAGCAAATAAAGAATCCATAGATACAGCAATGAAGCTTGGTGCAGGTCATCCCATTGGACCACTTGCTCTTGCCGACCTTATCGGAATTGATGTGTGTGTTAATATTCTTGAAAATCTTGAAAAAAATTTAGGAGACACAAAATATAAGCCTTGCAATTTGCTTAAGTTGATGGCAAAAGAAAATAAACTTGGCAGGAAAACCGGGCATGGTTTTTATGATTATTAATCAATTAACTGCAATTGATGTCGAAAATGAAAACTAAATTTCTTCCTAATTTTTTTCTTCTTTCAGCTTTATTGCTTGGTTTAAAGGCCCAATATTTAGAAACAAAAAATGTACCCCTAAAATATATTTTTGCAAAGGCATATCATGTTTTGCCTGGCACTCATAATAATGAGTCAGGTTATTTTTCACTCTGTGAAGGACTAGATGGAAAAATTTATATCGGAACAGCAAAATACAATGAAAACTCCTATCTTGTTGAATTTGACCCTTATACCGAAAAACAGAAGATTGTGATTGATACCCATAAGGTCTGCGGGATTGATGCAAGCGGGTATGCAGCCCAGGCAAAGATACATACAAAGAATTTTGTTGGACAAAGTGGAAAAATTTATGTGGGAAGCAAACAGGGGTACAGAGCAAAAGGAGATACATCCCAATATCCTGGTGGTTATGTAATGGTTTATGATCCTGCCATACAGAAGGCAGAATGCCTTGGAATGCCATATCCAGAAGAAGGTGTTATTGATGTTGTTGCTGATGAAGAAAGGGGACTGATTTATGTTGTTACCTGCGAGAACCAGCACTGGATGCTTTATGATATAAAGACTAAAAAATACAGGGAACTTGGTCCACTTCTTCTGCCGTATGCTACAACCCTTATTGATAAAAATGGCTTGTCACATGCAATAACAAAGGATTTCCAGATTGCAACCTATGACCCATCCACAGATAAAGTTATTGTCAGGTCCATAACCATCAATGGCAAAAAATTTAATAAGCCAGATGGCAAAGGATATGCTATAGTAAACTGGGTCCTTGCACAGGATAAAAAGACCGCCTATGTGACGATGATAAGTTTTCCTGAACTTTATAAAATTGAACTATCAGGTTCTGGTAAGATACTGAAAGCCGTAAACTTAGGGAAGATGATAAATGGAAAAAATCCTGACTCACGCGGTTCACTCTGTCTTCATCCAGATGGAAACATTTATTGTCTGTGGAGGATTGATAATGATACTGGCTTTGGTACTGGCTATCTTCACCATCTTGTCAGATACAACACAAAGAAAAACAAAATGGAAGCTCTTGGAGTTATTGCAGTAGAAAATCCTGATTATTTTGAATTTACTACAGCCGATGGAAAACCAAAGCCGTTTACTCATGGTTTTCACAAGTTACCTGATGGAACATTGACTCCACTCCATGTTCACATGGCAATGATTGCAACTCATGATGGCACTCTGTATGCAACTGTTCTATATCCTTTCACACTTCTTAAAATTGAGGATTTCAAAATTCCAGAGAAAGCTACAAATCAGGCAGCAAGACAGTACTGTCAGGTAGTTCTTGATGCCTGTGATGCTGTTGAATCTAACCTGAAAAAAATTTCAGAGGTTGCTGAGATTGTTGCTCAAAGGCATATGAAAGGTGGCCTGATTGGTTTTCATCCAATAGTTTATCAGGGGCTTCAGGATGAACTCTGGGGCCGCAGTGGTGGAATGGTAAATATGGGTTTTGATAGACCATTTAAGAAAGATAGAACACCAGAAGAAAAAAAGTTAGATGTCTCAATCATTGGCTGGCAGACAACCCCCCTGACAAAAAACGAAGTATCAAGAATTCAATCCTTCAGGGCAAATGGTGGGCTTGTTATTGGATTTGGTCCAAGAGATTTGCCAGAACTTGACCAACAGGTGAATGCCTGCGATATCTGGTTTGACACAAAAACTGGAATAGATGATACATGTGTTTTGCTTCCGGATGGCTCAAAAGCAGGAAGAACCAATCACCTGATAAATGCTTTGAATGCCTGGGCGTTGACTGCTGAAATTTTCTCAGCCATTACCAGAAAGGGTCATACCCCTGCCATGTGGAAGTCATACGCTTATAAGGATGGTCCTGAATGGGGGAATCAGTATTTATTCAAAAAACAATTCATGGATGAATACCCTGTCAAACCAATACCCGAGGGGGAACTTGCCAGGGCATTTCTTGACGGGATAAGATATCATGTCAGGAAATTTCAGAATACCCAGCTTGAAAATATTGGGAAGGCAGTGGATTTAATTATAAGGGAAGTGCAAAAAGGGAATAAAATTCCGGTTGCTTCAATGGGGCACATGCCATGGACATATGTTGGGAAATATGAAGATTCAAGATGGGCAATCAATGTTGATCTACATACCAATGTGAATCATCAGGTTGAAAAGTACATTAAAACAACACCTGATAATGCACTTGTGATCAGGCTTGGATATACCGGGATGGATCCTGAGTCAAAAGAAATTTTCCAAAAAAAGAAACAAAAGGTGATTTTAATCAGCGCTGAAAATGACCAAGAACATCAGCCCGGCTGGGGTATTCCTGCTGACTTACCTGTTTACATTGATATGGGATATAGGTTTGGAGATGCCTGTGTGTATGTTGAAGGACTTCCAATAAGAATCCTTCCACCAAGTGGAATCATGCAGATAGTTGCGTATGAATGTCTGAATGTTGAATTTCTTTCACGAATTTTGTCTCAAAAAAAGTAAAATCTGTGGTATAATTCACCAAAATTTAAAAGGAGTTTGTATGTGGACACAGGAATCATGGTACACTGAGGCAAAAAACTGGGCATCAAAACATAAAGAATTTGTCAATAAAATGGCTCTCTTGAACTTCAATATGCTGAAAAACCACTTGCCTGATAAAGCTGATTCAGAGATTCTGGAGATGGTTGTTGAATACAGCAAAAAAAGAATCAATGCACCAATTGACTTTAAAAAATACCCAGAGCTTCGGGGTGTTAGAGAGCTCATTGTTGCTGAGTGGAAGGGAATAGAAGATGGAGCAGGTCTGGACGATGGACTTACAGCAGTCTATACCAATGGAATGAATTTTTATCACAGAATGATCTGCACAGGAAAAATCGGGAAAATGGATGGCTTTTCAGAAAAAGCAAAATGCAGCTATATCTTTTTTCCTGATAGTGACCATGGGCCACTTCTTGCCAATAATCTTGATACAAGCCCCGAAGAACCTTTTGATGCGCCTGAGTGGCCAGCTCTTAATGAACACCTTATCATTGGTAGTGTTTCTTCAGGAATTTTTCTTGATGAAGAGCCAGAAGAGATTTTTCCTGCACCTGTATTCAAGGTTGTCGCAAGGTATTGCAGGAATGCGACTGAAGCAGTTGAAATACTTGAAAGATACACTCAGTTCTGGGGTCCCTGCAATGCCATAGTTATAGACCGAGAAACAAGATGCGCAATGATTGAAAAAAGCGCCTGTAGAATGGGTGTCAGATGGTCAAAGGATGGTTTTGGATTTATTACTGCAATGACAGCAGAACATCCTGAGATGAATGCATATCTTAATGACAGAAGACAGGCATCACTGAAAGCAAGAAATCTTGGTCCTGGCTGTGCCGATGAGGTGTACTGGAAGAAGCAAGACCAGAGAAGGTTGCTTATGAATGAACTTCTTGACCAGGCAAGAAAAAACCCAACACTTGAAACAATGAGAAGATTTATTCAATTTCGAGATCCTGTCAGGGGAAATGTGTGTGGGAATGGAGAAACTTATGTTCCTGGTGGAGCTCCATCAGAATACACAGTAAGAACTATTATATGGCTTCTCAAAGAGGGTAGGGCTCTCTGGTGGGCGAAGGAAGGCAATAAACCTTCCTATGAAAACCCTATGCCTGAAGTCAAATTTGAAAATGTGCTTTTGTGGGAGTAAAAAATGCTTATTGCAGGACAGATTATAATAATCTTGCTGGTTCTTATTTTGCCACTATCCATCCATATGATTGAGAAGAATTTAGAAGTGTTTCTTTTTTTGATGGGTATAATTTCCGCTACTATTTCCCATTTTTGTGGGCAGGAACATGTCTGGTCTGCCCATCTTATTAAAGAAGCACTTACAGAACCAGTAAAGATTACACTTGCTGTTATTTGCGCCGGCTTTTTGTTCAAAAGGTTCAGAGACAGAATAACAGCAGGCATTACTGATTTTGAACAAAGAATCGGACCACATTTTTTTGCCTTCTTTTTCATTGTTTTACTTGGACTTCTTTCAAGCATTATTACTGCAATTATTGCTGCAATTGTACTGGTAGAAATTATCAATGCACTGCAACTTGATAGGAAGTTTGAAACACGGCTTACGATTATTGCCTGTTTTGCAATAGGACTGGGTGCTGTGTTAACTCCGATTGGTGAACCACTTGCAACCATAGCAACAGCAAAACTTAAAGGTTCGCCATATCACGCAGGTTTTTTCTTCCTGTTTAAAACTCTATGGTCTCTCGTTGTACCAGGGGTTGTTGCTTTTGGTATCATAGGTGCATTTTTGAGAAGTGCGCAGGGTTTTAATAATACATTGACCAAAAAAGAGACGAAGGAAGAAACAACTAAAGAAATCCTTTTAAGAGCAGGAAGAGTTTATATCTTTGTCATGGCGTTGATATTTCTCGGTACTGGTTTTAAGCCAGTGATAGATTTGTATATTGTTCCTTTGGGAGTAAAGACTCTATACTGGATAAATACTGTTTCTGCTGTTTTGGATAATGCAACCCTTACTTCAGCTGAAATAAGCCCAAAGATGAAAATAGAACAGATTCAGTTTGCCTTAATGGGGCTTTTGATTGCCGGTGGAATGCTTGTTCCTGGAAACATTCCAAATATCATTGCTGCAAGCAAACTGGATATAAAAAGCAAGGAGTGGGCAAAATTTGGAGTGCCTGTTGGCTTCGCCTTCTTGATAATTTACTTTATTCTGATGTATGTCTTTCTTCTGAGACAATAGATTATTTAATTGCGTCTTCAGGAACAAGTAATTCAGCAGGGTGTCTTGCTAAAAATGGTGGAATATCATATAGCTCAACAATATTTCTTAAACTTGTTATCGCAATGCTCCATATCTGGTTATCAGAACCTTCAGAAACAATGATTGAGACCTGATCTCCTGGCATAATACTGTCGCTGGAATAAATGGTTTTTCCATTACCATCTTTTATCAGAACCTTTGTATTTGCCTGGCAGCTTGGAAAACCAATCACAAAGCTTTTTGTTCCCTTTGGAACATAAAAATATACTGGTTCCTGCTGTGGTCTCCACTGTCTGAATGGCTCTCTTTTTGGTTTTCCTGGAATATCGGGTCTACCTGCCCACACTGAAAGGGGTCTGGTGTCAAATGTTAGCATTGCTGACTTCCAGTAAGTTGTTCCAGCATCAAGAATGTATATCCCGTCTTCTGGTATATTTATTTCTATTGTTGCTTGTTGATTTCTTTCTGCCTTTACATCCCCTTCAACTATTGTTTTTTCATTCACATCCATTAGTTTCCAGTGGCAGTCAATTGTGTGGTTGGGATATGGTTTGTATGTCAGATTTAATTGTTCTCCTTTTTTCCCTGCAAAATAATACAACCCAGACTCAAGATACAGTGGACTTGCTGTTATTTCACCATATTTTTTTGATAATTCAGGTTTTTTTTCTGCAAGCGCTACAATTTTTCCTGTGTATTGTCTTGTTTCTATCTCAACTGCCTGTAAATCAGCAAATTTCTTAATGTCTTGTGTAATCAGCGTCCTTATTTCTTCTGCTTCAGGTATATCCTGCCTTTCTTTTTTCCATTTTTCAATTTCCTGTTGATCAAGGTCCTTTATGCTCATCAAGACAGCAAAGATCCGTTCTCCAAATGTTTTTTGTGTGAAAAGCATTGGATAGACATGTATAAGACCAGTGTCCATTATTCGCCTTGAAAAAATTATCCAGTCCTTTGCTGCTTCTATTATTTTTTCTCTGTCAAATTTTTGTCTTGTTATTTTTTCGTATTCCATCTTCAGTACAAGCCAGTGTAAATACATTGCACGGCTTTCCAATCTTGCTTGTACTTCAGGATCTTTTTCTAAATTATATGCCTGCTGTAAATCAAGCAGTGCAAGTTTTAATGTTCTTGGTGTATGTCTTTCTGCTCTTGCCCATCTTTCGTATATCCGTCTAACAGGAACCTTTGCCTTTTTGAAACAATTGTCAAAAAAATCTTCAACCAGCATATTGATATCCAGATCAGCATTCCACATAAGTTTTGAAGCAAGCCAGTAGCCAGGTCCATTTGGCCCCCAGTTGCAGCAACTTTCTGCTGTGTAGCTGGTTAAGCCAAGATTTTTCATTTCTTTTATGAAGTTGCCCAATGTATAAAACCTTCCTGCTTTTGCTGCTCCGGGTACATCCCAGTCCCATAGATACACACTGAAATAATCATAAGCACCAACACTTGCTCCAAGGTTTCTAAATGCTTCAACCTGCTGGGCGATTGTTAGCTTTGTTCCGCCTCTAAAGCCTGTGGTTATTTCAACATGAATGTTTGGTTCAAGCTTGAATGAAGGTGGATTGCTGTGAAGATGATAGGCAAGAAGTCCCACATATTTTCCTGGGAATTGTTGTTGTACTTGTTTTGCAACAAGATTGGCTAAATAAAATACCTGATCACTTATGGTTCCGTTTCCAATTTTTTTACAATTTTCACATTCACAAAAGCCGCCTCCATCATTTGGTTCAACAGATGCCATTAGCCTATCAGGAAATTTTTTGAATACATTCAATACACCCTCTATTACCCTTTTTTGGACCTCTGGATTGCTGATACACAGCTGAGTAGGTTTTCTTTCTGTGCCAACAAGTGAAAAAAGTTCTGGATTTTTTTCAAATTCCTTTGTTGGAATATAGTTTGCATAGGAATGACCAGCATGCACTCTTAGCCATCCCAGTTGTCTGTTGTATCTCATCCAGTTATCATAGTCTGCTTTTAGCTTTGGAGTCCTTGGCCCATACTCATACCAGATGTTTCTCCAGGCAAATGATGGTTTTTCTTTTGCATCAATGTTTATTTTTATTTCCTTTTTTTGTGGTATCACATGCCACACAGGGTCGGGGAAATACCATCTGCATCCGAGTTTTTCAAGAAAACTGTAAATGCCATGTTGCAGAGCCATTTCAGTATTGCCTATTATCCATAAATTATCCTTTTCACTCTTGATGATAAATCCTTCAGGACCAAGGGATTCAATTTTCTCTCCTTGTGCTTTTTCTTTTAAATCTTCTGCTGTACCAATTATTATTGCACCTTTGACATTTTTTTCACTTTCCACATCATATACCTTAAACTCATTGCCTGTTATTTGTTTTAGAAAATTTGCCAGCTCATCAGCATACTTGCCTGTTTTTTCTTTGGATTGACTCATTACTACAATTGAACATGGCTTACCTTTTTCAATAACAACAAATTCAGCCGCATTGCACAGAAAACAAAAAACAAGAGCCAGAACATAACAATTCAAAAATTTCCTTTTCATTTTTCCTCCTTTAGATAGTTTTTAAAAAAATCCAAAACCTTTTTTTGATATTCAGCAGTGCCACTCATCTGTGTGTGTGTTCCGCGTGTAATAAACAGTTCCTTTGGCTCTGGTGCTTTTCCAAACAGTCTTTGTGCATGGACAAATGGAACAAACTCATCTTCCTTGGAATGGATGATCAAAACAGGACATCTTATACCACTGATTCTGTTTTCAGGGCTATTAAATGAAAAGTCAGAATGTAAAACCCATTTGCCAAGAAATCTTGATAGAGAAGCAAAAACATACTTAAGTGGTCCAAGATTTTTATAATAATGTGTCACCATTTCAGGAAAATTAGCAAATGCTGAGTCAGTTACAAGCGCCTTTATTTCACTGTTTCCATCAGCAGCGATTATTCCGATTGCACCGCCAAGAGAATATCCCCAAATACCGATTTTGGCATCCTTTGTTTCTTTATTTGACCTCAACCACTTTATCGCAGCTTTCACATCAAGATGCTCTTTCAATCCAAAATGTGTAATCTTTCCAGAACTTTCTCCATGTGCCCTGAAATCAAAGAGAAAAAGAGAAAAGTCAGGATACAAAAACTCAACGAAAGGAAGAACATCTGATTTGTTTGCAGGGTACCCATGCAGACATATTATCACACTCTTTGATTTTGGGGATTTTATGAACCAGCCTGATAATTTTTTTCCATCTTCGGTGAAAAACTCAATTTTCTCGTAAGGAAGACCCAAATCTGAAGGAACCAAAAGCACTGGCATCCTTGCAGGACTTAAAGCTCTGTATCCCATAATGATTGTGACAGCAATAATAATTATTGCTGCATCTATGAGAATTTTCCATAGCATTTTTCTTTTTATCTTCACAGTTTCAGCAGCCGAATTGCGTTTTTTCTTGCAATTTTTTCAAAAACAATCTTGCTTATTTTTCCTTCATCCTTCAATTTAATCAAAAAACTCGCAAGTGGAAGGTCTTGTTGTGCATAGCATATATCTGTGCCAAAACAAAGTTTATCTTGGAACTCATTAAGAAACTTAACGGCATAATCAGGGTCTCTAACAAGAGCATTATATCCACTGCGTGCTGAAAGGTCTCCCCACAGATTTGGATACCTTCTCAGCAATTTCGGGACAACACCTTCTTCCTTAACAGGATATTGCGGGTAGGTACCCCTGTCTGCAGGTGTTTCAAGTACCCCCATTTCTGACCAGAATCCAACGCCATGACCCAGAATTACCAGTTCTGGAAATCTTTGAAGGGTTCTTTCAAGTTGTGGAAGTCCAATATCATCATAAATGCCGTATCCTATGCCTAATCGTGGTGATAGGTCAATTATTATCGGCAATCCTGCCTTTTCGGCATGCTTAAAAAAATTCTGGCAGCGGGGGTCTGAAAAAGGCAAATTTGGCATAAATTCGCCTATTCCTTTACAACCTCGTTTTTTGTAGTGTTCCATCCAGATAGAAAAGTCAGCATCAGGGCTGTTTCCAAGACCACGCGGATCAATGTTGCAAAAAGGGAAAAGTCGACCACCTGACTTTTCACATATTTCAATCACATCTTCATTGGATTGGGGAAGATATTCCTCAGGACCAATTAGTGGAAGGTATGCACCTTTTTCAATACCCAGCTCATCATATCTTTTTATTACTTCTTCTGGTGTTGCAAATCTTGTTCTACCATCTGCGAGTGGACACTCCTTTCTGTAAGCGTGAGCATGTATATCAATAAACATTTTTTACTCCATTCATGGGTTAACCTTACATTCCCACAAGAAACCACTTCTTTCAAGATTATCTGTTTCAGCAGCATAAATGGTTCTATCTTCAGTGATTGTAATATGATGAACAATGACACAGGCATCATTGATTTCAGGATCATAAACCCTACCAAAAGTAATAAATTTTTCTTTTTCCCTGTCATAGGCAAAAACATAGGTATTATAGTTTTCTCCACCACCACCATAGATAAGTCCGTCTTTGCCTATGCATAACCCAGCAAGCCGTGTTCCTGGATATGGCTTACCAAGATACTTTATTTCAACATTTTTTGGATCCAGCCGCATAAGGGCACCAGAAACAGTCCCTATATAGATATAGCCATCACCACCATTAATCATTCCATCAATTCCACCTGTGTCAGCTGTGTAAAGCTTTGGAAGAGATTTTCTCAAAAATTCAATTTTGTTTGTTTCAGGATTGTACTTTAGTAGATTAGCGTTTGACGAGCCTGCAAGTGCCCATTGTCCCCATAGGTTTCCATCATCATCGACTGCCGGAATATGTGGATAGCTACCAACCCATTCAAAATTGATTGCTTTATTTGTTTTGATATCGTATCTGAAGAACTTCAAACATGGCCAGGTGAATCCATAAATGATTTTTCTTTTTTTGTCCATTGCAATTGTCTGGATATAATCATGTGGACATGGAATACAAAGTATTTTTATTTCATTGGTTTTTGGATTCAGGGAAAAAATTTTACCACCAGGTGCATCGAGATATTCAAATGGTTCAACAAGGCCAGCAGTAGCGCCATATATAATTCCATCATCGTCAATGATTAAAGACCGATGAATTTTGATATCGAATTTTTCACCATATTTTTCAAAATGCAATGACTCAAATTTTTTAGTTTCAGGGTTGAATGTCCACAAAATATCACCGTCAGCAGCAGTAATTCCACAATAGACAAGACCTGTTGTTGGGTGATATTCAACTGTAGTAAACGAAATCAGGTTATGGTAATATTCATCATTTTTCCCCATGACCTCTGCATAACTTCCAGCCGTTGATTGTGTTCCACCTGCACTGGATAAACCCATTTCCTTCTGCCAATTTATTATTGGCCTTGAAATGTTTTTCAGTACATATGCCTTTACTTTGCAGGACGCCATCTCTAAACTCCTTTGTTTAAAGTTAAAATAAGTTTTCTTTTTGGTCTTATTTCAACCTGTAGTATGTTTCTTCTGAACTGGATCAATTTGATTATAGCAAAATCATTGGCATTATACAATGAAAGATTTATTTTCCCATTTTTTATCTGGCTCGATGCATAAATATTACCCTCTATTAGGATGTTGTGGAAAGACAGATTTTCTTTGATGGCATTATTTTTAAATCCAGGAAAAAGGGAAATAGTATCTTGTTGCGATGATATGAGCATTTCAGTAATTGCCCATAAGAAGGTACCATGTGCGGATACATACCAGTTTCTTGAAATAAGTTTGTGCAACCAGATGTATTCGGCAAAGCCACCAAAAGAGTTGGTCGCTTTTATTGCATTTTCAAGAAAATTCTGAGCAAGTGGGTTTTTATTTCTTGCAAGAAAAATTGCAGCAATAAATTCAGCCCATGGAAAGATACGACATCTCATTCTTGAAGAATGTCCCCAGCCAAGCCCTGATTTTTCTTTGACATCGCGAACAAATCTTTTGAATGTCTTCATTTTGTCAACTCCATTGACTTTATCAAGGATGATCAATGAAAGGATAGAACCAATATTTAAATCTCCAAAATTTCCATGAGAAAACAATATCCCGTTTTTCACATTCATTTCCAGTCCTTTCATTAAGCCACTTCTCATGGTTTCATAAAATTGTTTATCAACAGAATATCCAAGGATATCTCCAGCACACAGGATGTGATCAATCCCTTTTACAATCAGAGCAGTTGTCCAGGTATCAGAAATCCGCTCATAACTTGATTCATCAAGTGATTCACATGACTTTACTCTTATGCCCGACTCAAATTTCTCAGCCCAATAGGAAATTAAAAAATCTATTGTCTCTTTCATCACAGGAAAAACCTTCATGAGGGTTTTTGTATCTTTTGTATACTCATAATACTTCCAGCACGAAAGTGCAATATCACCATTGAAATGAATCTGGTTAACCTTTAGTGCGTCAGGATCATATCCATAAAAATCTGTTGCCCATCCATAATATGCACCATCAGCACCAAGTTTTCTTGCATTTTCTCTTGCTTTTTCAAGGCCCAGCAACCAGAATTCTGTAATTTTTCTCGCTTCTTCAATATGATTGGTTCTCAAAAGTCCAATCTGGTCAAACAAAGCATCCCAGTACACAAGACATCCATGATTATTAGGAAAGAGCGCTGAAGGTATAATTGCGCCTGTCTTAAACTGTACTGCCTTCAATAGATACACACTCAATTTATAAAGGTAATCAATCTCTCTGGAAATTTTGATTTTAGAAAGGTTTGTAATCTTTCTCCATTTTGATGCGTTTAATTCATAAATCTGTTGATATTTCTGTTTTTTGAAGTTCCTGATTGACTCAAAAGCAGCGCTTTTGTAGGTAGGGGTGTCAATGTTATCAACAACACATGCCAGGCAATATAATCTTCCACCATTTTTGATATTCTTGACCTGTAGCAGAGTATCGCTTGCCAGATAAGGGAATTGTGGCGTATTTTTTTCATTTTTTTTATCAAAAAGTTTTACCGCTGCATCGCCAGGAGCAACCACATCAAGCAAACCTATTCCTTTGAAAGGATAGCTGTCCGAATGAGAAAACTCTGCCTTAATCATTTCATTCTCTATGGAATATCTGATAGGTTGGGACAATGTTTCAACAAATTTTCTTGTGTATGTAATACGGTTATCATCAAGCGCAAAACAAATGCTTCCATCGTCAGGAAACTTGTGGAAAATGAATTCAAGAATAAGTAGGTGTTGTTCTGTCAGAAATGACTTTAATGTGAACAAAAATGGTTTTGCCGAAATAGCGCTTGTTAAGACACCTGTCTGTGGATCAAAGGATTGTTTTGAATCGTCTATTTCAACAGGACCCCATGGAGAAATGAGATAATATTTAACTCTCAGGATTGGAAGAGGGTCAGATTTCTGAGCAGACTTTCTATCAAGTTTGTACCAGTATGCAAAATTTCCATTGACCTGGTCTTTAAAGCTCATTGCGCCAGACCAATCAATATAGAGCAGGTCAACACCATTTCCGAGAATGCAATAACAGTATTCCCTTTCAGGAAAATTTCCAGGAACTTTAATATCTATCACTTTCTGGTACCTATATCACAAAATCAATGTCAGCAATCTTGTCAACAAAGACCCTTTCTTCAATTTACTTCTGTACAGGGAT
>JAMWCC010000007.1 GCA_023818375.1 Candidatus Omnitrophota bacterium
AAGAAAGACCGAGGTTCTTACTCCATGTTTTACCTTTGTTGCAACGATTGAATCAATTGAGGAAGCAGGACTTAAACCAGTGCTTTGTGAAATAGATGAAAGTTTGAATATTTCTGTTGAAGATATGCAGGCACAGTTAAGCAAGAAAACCTCAGCAATCCTGCCAGTTCATATGATGGGAAGTGGCTGTGATATGGAATCAATAATGGCTATTTCAGGGAGTGCTAATGTGCCTGTCGTTGAAGACACATGCCAGGCAACAGGCGCACAGTATAAAGGAAAAAAACTTGGAACTTTTGGTAAATATGGTTGTTTCAGCTTTGACTATGTAAAGGTTCTGACAACAGGTGAAGGTGGTATGGTTGTTACTGATGATGAAAATCTTTACCAGCAGGCTGACTGGTACCATGACCATGGGCACCCCCACAGGAAAGATTTGCCGCGCGGAGTTGAAGAAAGGATGAGAAAGGGAACAAATTTCAGGATGAACGAAATCCAGGGTGCATTAGGTATTGTCCAGTTAAGGAAACTTCCATCAATCATTGAGGCGCACAAGAAAAATAAAGCCATTATAAAGCAGGCACTTGAAAAATACGATTTTATTTCTTTCAGGAAACATTTTGATTCTGAAGGTGAGATAGCAACATTTCTTGCCTTCTTTTTGCCTGATGCAAAAAGGGCTGAAAAATTCAAGGAAAAGATGAAGGCAAACGGAATCAATCCAGGTATTCTGAATTACTGGCATTTCTTTGCAAACATCCAGAGTGTAAAAACAAGAAGGTCCTTCATCAAAAGCAGGAAAATCCTTGAAAAAACAGTGGTGATTGAGATACTTGTAAAAATGGAAGCAGAAAAAATTGCTGATACGCTTGACAAAATCTGTAGAGAATTCTGAATGAAAAAGTACTTTGTCGTCATCACAACTTTTCCAGAGAAAAAAACAGCTGAAAAAGTTTGTAAGATTTTGATAAAAGAGAAACTTGCAGCATGCTGCCAGATTTCTGACAGTATTTCAAGTTTTTACTGGTGGAAAGGAAAAATTGAGAAATCCAGGGAATGGCTGTGCCTATTCAAAACAGAAAAATCCGCGCTAAAAAAGCTTAAAAAACGGTTAAAATCCCTTCATCCATACGAAGTCCCAGAAATTGTATGCCTTGAAATAAAAGACATTGATAATGATTATGCACAATGGATCAATGGAGTGATAAAAAATGACTGACATTGAAAGGTTTTATGCAACAATGGAATACAAGCCAAGAGACAGGGCAATGTTCTGGCTATCAGGTGCCTGGCCTGAAACAATTGAGAAATGGAAGGCACAGAATCCTGATTTTGATAAGAATCCGCTTTTCAAAAAAGCAGACACAAGGCAGTTTTTTAATCACTGGTTCTTTCCTCATCCACCTTTTGAAAAAAAGATAGTTGAAGAAGATGAAACCCACATTCTTTACATCAATCATGAAGGCATCCTGATGCGGGAGATGAAGAATAACCCCCGTAGTTCAATGCCCCAATTTGTAAAATTTCCTGTTGAAACACGGGAAGAATTCAGGAAGTTCTGGAAAGAAAGAATGATACCAGATTTAAATCAGCGCATAGGTCCTGACTGGAGAAATTTCCTAAAAGAAGCCAGGTCAAAGCCATATCCCTTGATTATAATCTCAGATAGATGGGGTGGCTTTTTTGGACCTTTAAGAAACCTTGTGGGGGTTGAACGGCTCTGTATGCTTTTTTATGATGATACTGTGTTTTTGGAAGAAATGATGGATGCAAATGCTGATTTTATCATTGAGATGATGAGACAAATTTTACAAGTTATTTCAATTGATGGCTTTGGTTTCTGGGAAGATATGGCATATAAGACAGGTCCATTGATTTCACCACAGATGGCAAGAAAATTTATGCTGCCAAGATACAGAAGGGTTGTTGATTTTTTGACCAACAATGGAGTTAAGTACATTGGTCTTGACAGTGACGGCTATATTGACCAGCTTATCCCGGTGTGGCTTGATGCAGGGCTAAATTTTCTTTATCCTTTTGAGGTTCAGGCAGGAATGGATGTTATTGAGGTCAGGAAAAAGTATGGCAGGGATTTAAGAATGTGGGGTGGGGTTGATAAGCGAGCCATTGCTCAGGGGAAAAAGTCCATAGACAGAGAGATTGAGCGGTTACTACCACTATTAGAAGAAGGTGGCTATATTCCTCATACAGACCACAGTGTGCCACCTGACATTACTCTTGATAACTATCTTTACTACATTGAAAAAATGGCAGCTGTATGCGAAAAAATTCACTAATCTATTTTCTGAAGATTATCCCAAACATCTTCAGGATTATATCCCCATGGAACAGAAACCCTGCAACCTTCTGGTACATTAACCGGTCCATACAAAAGAGGGTCATCAGTCTCTTTCATCCATCTTATAAGGTCATTTCTGAACTGTTCAACAATCTGTCTATATCCAGGGTCATTAATAAGGTTATGTTTTTCAAGCGGGTCTTTATCAAGATCAAAAAAGAACTCAAAGGGTCTTATTGTATCAAAGTATCCCATACTTCTGAATAGCTCCTTTGTAAAGGAATTGTCAACATTCACAGGATAATAAAATGGCCTTACTTCAAATGACCTGATATACTTGAATTTTTTTGTCCTGATAGAGCGCGTAGGGTCGTATCCAGCGTGAAATGTGAGTTCAGGGTAAATCTGCTGGTGAATTTCTTTAACATGTCCATTCAAAACACCCATTAAGCTTTTTCCATCGATGTTTTCTGGTATCTCTAATCCAAGATAATCAAGGACTGTTGGCATTAGATCAACATTCCAGGCAAGGCAATCAACCCTTTTTCCTTCAGGAATTTTTGGACCTTTCATAATCAGAAAAATTTCAATACCCGGGTCAAAAAGAGTTGCTTTTGCTCCAGGCATTGCTATGCCATGGTCAGTGGTAAAAATGAAAAGAGTATTGTCAATTCTGTGTGTTTCTTCAAGGGTAGAGACAATTTTACCAATGGTTTCATCAACCCTTTCAACAAGAATATTGAGCCCTGCAATGTCTTTTTTCACTTCCATATGATCAGGCAAAAATTCTGGAACCTTTAGTTTTGGGTCAGGATTTTCTACAATCGGGTATCTCTGATGGGTTTCAGAAACACCAACAGAAATAAAAAATGGCTCATCAATCGGATTGTGGAGAAAATCACACAAAATCTTTCCAATCTCTGTACAGGAAGATGTATTTCCTGTGAAATATTGCTGGTATCCTAATTCATGGTGATTTCCCCATTTTGTTTCGTGCTGTACACAAAACAAAATTGTCTTATATCCATTTTGAGCAAGAATTTTAGGAAGATAAGGTATATTATCTTTCAATCTAAAGCCCCTGTGAGCAAGGCCAATCATACCGTTTCTGTGTGGGACAAGACCAGAAAACATGCTTGCCCTGCTCGGGCTGCACTGGGGTGCACTGCAAAAATAATTTGTGAACAGCGTTGATTTTTCAGCAAGTTTATTAATGTTAGGAGTTTTTACATCTGCGCCATAGCATCCAAGATACCTTCCTGTGTCATGGGTGATAAAATGAATAATATTTGGTTTCATTTCTTGCCCCATGCTTCATAAAAAATTATTTCTTCAAGGGGCAATCTATCTATTGTCTCACAAAACACTTTATCACTTTCAGGATAACCTAAGGGAGTTAAAGCAACTACATTATAGTCTTCAGGAATACCAAGATATTTTTTTATTTCTTCATTGTCAAAAGAACCAATCCAGCATGTGCCAAGCCCCTCTGCTCTTGCTGCAAGAGTCAGATGGTCAAAGGCAATTGCAACATCAACAATAACGCTATAATCACCCATCCATCCGCCCCTATTGTAATGAATATTTCTTCCACACCCTGCAATCACAACGGGTGCCTGGGCAATAAAAGATTGATTATGGCACAACTGCGCAAGTTTCTTGATTCTTTGTTCATCCCTTACAACGATAAACTTCCACGGCTGCCTGTTGCTTCCGCTTGGAGCAATTCTTGCGGCATCCAGAACCCTTTCCAGTACATCTTGAGGTATTTCCTTCTTTTTATATGAACGCACACTCCTTCTTGTTTTTATAACCTGATAAAAATCCATACCTACCCCCTTGTTAATCTACTTTTATCCATACAGGGCTTGTGTATGCAACTTCTTTATTTTTTTGCGTTATTTTCAGATAATACCAGTATCTGCTTTTTTTTATCTTTTTGTCCTGCCAGTAAAAATTTGTGTCAAGTTTGTTCGGGAACTCTTTGTGTACGATTTTACCATTTCTCACAACCTCTATTTTTTTGATGATATCGCAACCGTGTATTACAGCATTTATCAAACAGGTGTTTGAGTTCCCAATATCACCCATTTTATAACCTGAAACAGAAAAATCAACAAGGATTCTGTCTGATGTCGTCGCATAAGTTTTTCTGTTTCGCAATGCGAACACCAGATTTTTTCTGTCCAGTTGCGGCATAACAGCAGCCATAATTCCACACTTGTACTTTATAGCATACGAAGTAAAATGCGGGGTTTTTCCCTGTCCCTTTCTGTCTTCAGGAGAAAAAAATACCTTCCCGCTGTGGCAGTCACCGCCACCAGTAAAACCAAGCATTGCTCCTTCACTTAAAAGTTTACTGGCAAGCTTATCAAAATGTCCCCACATTGAATATATCTCAAGAAATCTTTCAACTTTTTGATTGTGAAATTTCCAGAAATCTCCAGTATGGCCTGTATGCGGTCCTGCGACAATGTTTTCATCTCCTTCAAATTCCTTGTAGACAATTTCTATATCGCTTGTTGGAGCATACATTCCCCTGAACAGTTTCAATCTGTTTTCTGATGTATAGATATTTCTGTGTCCCTGATTTCCTGCCCATTCATAACCAATAAGTGTGCAGAATTGCCCATCTGTGTTGAAGCTATTTGTGATATCCTGCATCCATTCCCACTGGTTATCAGAAAAATAACAGGCATGATCAGTTGCTGCAGCAAAGTCAAGACAACCTGCATATTTTGCATTCATATAAAGATTTTCAAAACCACCTGTTCCATCGCTCATTTCAGTATGTCCGTGTATTTCTCCCCAGAAAATCTGGTCTCTTTCGTCATTTTCTTCCATTATTTCCAGTGGGTTGCTTGTTGCAAGAAGTTTTCCGGTGTTTTTCTCGTATGCCCTTGCCCTGTAAATGCCGGGCAGAAGATTTTCAAAATCAACACAAAATCTGTATCTGTCAGTAAGGTTGTTTGAGATGCTTTTTACCTGTTTTTCCTGTCTTCCTTCGAGTTGTATCTCAATATCAAACTTCCAGTTTCTGTCCTCAACAATGTTTCTGTACCTGTCAGTGATAATACCAACAAGTTCAATCTTATCTCTTCTTCTAATTCTTCCAGGAAGAAACAGAAGCAACCTTTCTGGTTTTCCTGCAACAAACCTTATAAAATGGCCATTTGTTTCAGCTGGTGGAACAAAAATTTTTTTCTTAGAAATGGCGACTGCTGGAGAAAGTGCAGGCATATTTGAGTACCAGTATCTTCTTTCCATTGTATGGCTTTCAACAGGGACAATAAAACTTTTTTTGCTGGTATATTCAATCTCTATTTTCCCACCGGGTTTTATTCCATCAGGCAAAAAATAGATGATGTCTCTATCCCTGTGGGACTCATCAGAAGGGTCTTTTATTCCATGAAAAACCGTTCTGCAATCAGAATGAACCACCTTGATATTTTCATTTCCTTTCACTGTTATGGGCATGTCAAAAACCCTTGCAGCGCTCAACCTGAGATAGGTTTTTTCAGGCAGTCCTTTTTCACTGGCAATGTATATCAACCTGAATTTGACAGGGTTGCCAACTTCAATTGTTGATGGATTTACAAAAGTGTATCCTGCATTGGCTTTGCTTATCCCGAAAAGTTTTCTTTCAACACTTTCAATACTTCCTGACAATTTCAGGTTCACCTGCGTCGTAATAACAAAATAGGAATCTTGTGCAATTTCACGCGTGATGCCATAGAATTTTATCTGACCAAACCCCCTTGGCACAGCAAGTTCAATATCAGTAATTCCAAAATCAATCCATCTATATCCAGATTTTTCAAAAACCTTTTGCGGCTCAAATTTATTGTGATCTATATAAATGATGGGACTTTTTGCCTTTGTCAGAAGCCACAATCTCTTTTTTCCTTTAACTGGCGGGCAAAAATAAACCATGTCACAAAATCTTTTCCCGGGATAAAAGATTGCATCCCTGAGCGGGAAAATTCTGTCTGTTCTTATCTCTTTTTCCATGTCTTTTCCTGTTATTCTGGCATAAGTTTTTTTGCTAGAAATTCTGCAGCAGCTTTGTGACCCATACTGGTAACATCAATCCAGTGGGCTTCTTTCTCTTTCCTGAACCAGGTGAGCTGGCGCCGTGCATAATTTTTAGTTTTTTTCTTTATTGTTTCAATGGTCTTGTTCCAGTCCATCTTACCATCAAGAAAGTCACACAGCTCAATATAGCCGATTGGTGCTTTCTCCTTGAGATAATCTTTCAGCCCATCTTCAACAATCCTTTTTACTTCTTCAAGCCAGCCACCTTCAAGCATTTTTTCTGTCCGCATATCAAGGATGTGATAAAGTTTATCTCTTTCCATGTTCAAAATCCAGTATCTTACCTGTGCCCTTTTGATAAAATCTGCTGGCTCTGCCTGCTGTTGCCACTGGCTCATTGGGATACCTGTAATAAGCCATACTTCAAGAGCCCTAACAATTCTAATTTTATCATTTGGATGTATTTTTTCTGTTGCTTCTGGGTCAACCTGTTTCAATTTTTTATAAAGATTTTCTGTTTTCTCCTTAAGAAGAATTTTCCTTATTTCTTTCTGGTCTTCTTTTTTTTCTTCAGGAAAATCAAAAATTCCTTTCAGCAAGACCCTTATATAAAGCCCACTACCACCCACAAGAATTGCTGCTTTCTTTCTTTTCCATATCTGGGGAACAAGTTTTTCTAAAATTTTTCTGAAATCAAAAACAGAAAAATCATCTTTTAGTGAAAGAAAGCTGTAAAGATGATGGGGAACTTGCTGAAACGCTTCTAAAGATGGTTTTGCGGTACCAACATTTATTTCCCTGTAAAACTGTCGTGAGTCAGCATTTATTATTTCTGCAGGAATAGTTTTTGCAAGTTCCAGAGCAATAGCTGATTTTCCAGTTCCAGTAGGTCCAGAAAGAATTATGAAAAGGTTTTCAGGCAGTTCATTGTTTTTTTTCATTTTCAAGTAGCTGCCTGCCATATTCAAATCCGGCAATTGCAGCAGGATCATCACTCCTCATTGTCCTGCTTTTCAATCTATCTTCGTTGTAAAAATCCCTTTCAGCCATTATCTTTAAAAACCTGTCTTTGAAATCTGCAAAATTGGAGCCGTAAATATGATAAGAATCAGTGATATCAACATATGGACCGACTAAAATTTCTTTGCCGGTTCTTTTTGAAATCTCATCTGCTATGAATCTTTGTAGTTCTGTCAGCCCGAAAAGATTCATATACGCTGCACGGTATGCATCTCTTGAACGCCAATGAGTATTCATTCTGAGATATGTTTTTCCATTTTCCACAAACAACCTGCACCATATTCTTTGAAGGCATGGCGGATCATCGGTTTTTGGATCATACGATGGAACCCAGGTTATTGCCTGCGCCCTGCGTGAATAAAAGGTCTGAGAAAGCTTTTCAATGATGTATTCTATCTGGTTGATGGTTTTGCCTGTTTCAGTAGGATAATTAAAAAGTCGCTGGTGATAGGTATATGTCCATTTTCCTTCTTCTGGCTTAATCCAGTGGTCGTGCACACCATAAACAACTTCCTGTCTGTATTTTTCAAGGTCTTCAATGCCACCAGGAAAACCAAGGTGGATTCTTGGCTCAGAAAACGGCTCATTGACAACCATAATCATTGTTGCATCCCTGCTATGTGGATCTCCAGGTAAATCGTATTCTGTTGGAGCAAAACTTCCTTTTTCCCATAGTTCCATTACGCTTTTTTCCCATACTTCGGCAATAGTTTTTCCTTCAACAAAAAGAACATTTGCAACCATCAGACCTCCTATGATAGCACTGTGTTATAGGACTATTTGTTTGCAATTTTTTCAATAGCAACTACTAACCTGTAAAATAGTAAGAGAAACGCAATTGAAATACCAAGATGTATAAGCATTGTTAACCAAGATAATGCCATATTACCTCCTTTTGAAGGTGAGAAAAAAATCTGGCTGAAGATATTTTAACACAGGATATTGGCAAAAAACTAAAAATAAAGGAAAATAAATTAAGGAGAGATGGCTGAGTGGTCTAAAGCGTCCGCCTCGAAAGCGGATGTGCCCTTTCGGGCACCGCAGGTTCGAATCCTGCTCTCTCCGTTTCACCTCCTTGAAGGATTCGAATGGAGCGAAGTTAAGGCAATGCGAGCAAGCACAGCATTGCCAGCGGTGGCCGAGCCGAGTCGTAGTGAGAGACGAGGCCGCCGAATCCTGCTTTCTCCGTTATTTTTCAAAATTGGAGTTTCGATTGTAAATTGGCGGTACCTTTTGGTTAAAATCCGAACTTATTTTGAACAAAACCCTGATGTTGAATTTTAAATTGTGCGTCGCCGAAAGCGACGGGCTATTATTATCTAAGAAACTCCCTAATTTTGTTTGACTTTTATTACAAATTTCATACACTAATAATAGCAAATGGTAATAATACCTGTAAAGTTATTACAGCAAAATGTATCAAAATGGCGAAAGAAATTTCAACTATTGCAAGAGATATAAAGAAATATCGGGCGAAGCAAGATATATCCCAAGACAAGTTATCAAAACTTGCCGGTATTACTTTGCACACAATCACAAAGATTGAATCAGGGGCTACGCTAGACCCAAGAATTGAGACAGTCAAAAAAAATTGCTGACGCTTTAGGCGTTGGTATTGACGATTTAATGAGGTAAAACTATGGAAAATTTATTAGAGAACTTAAAAACTTTGCTTCAAAAAGATGAACGTCTTGTAAGTAACGGCGAGCTTTTGAAGAATAAGGTTATCGAGCTTGCGATAAAACTGGATAAGGATTTAATTAAACTTCTTTTGTCGGATAAAAAGATGAAGGAAGTGTTTTTTGTTGATGTAGATGGAGTTTTAATTTTTGATAAGGATAAATTTATTCAATTTGTTTCTAATAAGCAATTTTTACCGGATAGTTACACAGCATTTAAAAATAAAATTGGTTTGATTGATGAAAGAGGGGATTTTATAAGCGAGAAAAAAGAGGTTGTTCTATCCTGGCCTTATAAAGATTGTGTTCTGGAAGGCGGGATGACAAAAGAGGACCAAAAGCGGGACGAAATTTTCTGGAATGAAACTTTAGCACCAGATGAGATAAGCCGTCTTTTAGACCCAAAAGTTTTTACCAACGCAAAAAGAATTGATGCGAAAGGAGAACACGAACTTGATAAATTCAAAACAGATGAAAATGGCGACATTAAAGACAATCTCATTATTAAAGGCAACAATCTTTTAGTCTTACATTCTCTTAAAAAACGCTTCGCCGGAAAAGTAAAATTGATTTATATTGATCCGCCGTATAATACAGGGAATGATAGTTTTAGATATAACGATAGTTTTAATCATTCGACATGGTTAGTTTTTATGAAGAATAGATTAGAGGTTGCAAAAAATTTATTGAGAGAAGATGGGGTTATTTTTATATCAATTGATGATAATGAACAAGCATATTTAAAAGTCTTATGAGACCAAATTTTCAAAAATAATTTTGTTGCTACTATTGCTACTGTAACAAATCCGGGCGGAAGGGATTATGGCGGGATAGCCAAAACCAACGATTATCTTTTACTCTACACGAAAACTGAAGGAACTGAGTTAAATTGGGTGGATGCAGAAAAAGATTTTCCATATAAAGACGAAAAAGGGGAGTTTGAATTAAGAGAATTAAGAAACAGAAATATCAGGTTTAATAGAAGTAACCGGCCAAACCTTTTCTATCCTTTCTATCTTAATCCAAATAGTGAAGATGAAAATGGTTTTTATGAAATAAGTTTAGAAAAGAAAAAAGGATGGATAGAGGTTTTACCTAAAAAATCACAAGGTATTCAAACCGTATGGAGATGGGGTAAAGAAACAGCTAAACAGTTTTTGAATACTGAATTGATCGGCAAAAAATCTATAGATGGAGAATTTAGAATTATGGAGAAATATCGCGAAAAGAAGCGAATGGCGCGGTCGGTATGGAATGAAAAAGAAATTAGAAATGAGATGGGAACATTACATATTAAAAGACTTTTTGGTGAAAAGGTTTTTGATTATCCTAAATCAGAGTTTTTGCTTAAAAAAATTATCGAGATCGGAAGCAATAAAAACGATCTTGTTTTAGATTTCTTTTCGGGAAGCGGTAGTTTTGGGGCAGTTGCTCACAAAATGGGACGCCAGTATATTTTAGTGGAACAAATGGAGAATCACATTGCAGTTAGTAAAGAGCGACTTAGAAAAGTTATTGATGGAGAACAAGTAGCCGGGGGAATTTCAAAAGTAGTCGACTGGAAAGGCGGCGGTGATTTTGTATATTTAGAACTTATGAAATGGAACCAAAATTTTGCTGATGAAATTAAGAAGGCAAAAACAAAAGATGAACTAAAGAAATTATGGGAAAGAATGAAAGAAAAGGCGTTTTTGAGTTATAAGATTGATGTAAAAGCAATTGATGAAAATGCCAAAGAATTTGAAAATTTATCCATTGAGGACCAAAAAAGATTTTTATATGAGTGTTTAGACAAAAACCATCTTTATGTCAATTACAGCGAGATTGATGATGAGGAGTATGGGGTTGGAGAGGGAGATAAGAAGTTAAATAGGGAGTTTTATAGGGATTAAGCGGAGAGGCATTTTTGATTGGATTGGAATACAATTGAACTTGATATTTTGATTGGATTGGAATACAATTGAAATATATGATAAATAAAGAAAAAATTGAAAAGTTTTACCGCCGGTGGACATCGGAAATAGACAAACTATTTTCCGGTTATATCTATGACGAAGCAGGAAAGCCTAATCCCACTAGGTATATTTTTTCGTATTATTTAAATCTTTTGGAGAAATTTGTCGGCAATAGATTGGAAGAAATAGAAAAAATAAATCTGTTGTCCGGGATAAGGGGCGTAGGGAAAACTACGCTTTTGGCACAACTCTATTATGCACCAAAATTTATTCCGTCTTATAAAAGGGCAAATTACGGAAATGTTGTTTCGCAGAATTACGAGAAAATTTATTTAGATGTCAGCCGTTTGTCGGCAGAAGGCATAAGTCTGACAGAATTTTTTAATTACTACCAGGAAGTAAATAATGTCAGATTTGTTGATTTGAATAAAAAATTGCTGATTCTTTTAGACGAGGTTCATTACGATGAGAAATGGGGATTATTTTTGAAAAATGTTTTTGACATGACAAAAAGCCATAAAAATATTTTGATTATTGCCACTGGATCTTCGGCATTAAAGATAAAAATGAATCCTGATTTATCAAGAAGATGTCTTTTAGAAGAATTATATCCTCTTAAGTTTAATGAATATGTGATTTTAAAAAATGGTATTCTTCCACAGAAGAATTTATCGGATAATCTTCTTGAGGCAGTTTTAACAAGCAAAAACGCTAAAGAGTTATTTAATTTTTATAAAGAGAGACAACATGAAATTTCTGGATATTTCAGCAAACTCCCACCTAATGCGGAAGAAGATTATTTGTATTTTGGCGGATTTCCATTTGTCTTGAGATTGAAGAATAAGAAATCAATTATCTTCGAATTGGTCGCTGGTGTGATAGACAAACTAATAACGAAAGATTTGTTGGAAATGAAAAGGTTTAGTTCGGAAACAATCTCCAAAATAAAAGATTTACTTTATTTAATAGCGAGTTCTGACAGCACAGATATTGATAAATTATGCAATACGTTGAAATTAGATTATAGGCCGGTTAGAGGTATTTTAGATGCTTTAGTTCAAAGCAGTGTTTTGGTAGAAGTTAGAAGTTATGGCCAGAAATTCGTAAGGGTTAGAAAACCAATAAAATTCTTATTTATTTCTCCATCTTTGAGAATTAGTATTTTAAATGGTATTTTACCGCCGGAAGTCAAAGGGAAAATTTTAGAAGATTATTTAACTTTGGTTTTTAAAAAAGACTTTCAGAAAAAAGAAAAAAAATACGGAAGTATTGAGATTATGTATGATTCTTCATCCGGTGGTGCTGATTTTATTTTGCGCATCGGAAAAGAAAAGAAAATTATTATTGAAGTCGGTTTTGGAAAGGAAAGTGACGGAATAAAACAAGTAGAAAATACAGGTAGAACTATTGGCGGTTATGATTATGGAATTGTTGTTGGTCGGGGAACTAATTTAGAACTGGTAAGCGATAAGATTATTAAGATGCCGTTGAATTTTTGGTTAGCGATGTAATTTATGCTCTACGAAACTTTTAATTCAATTAAAGAGTCATTTGGAGAGGATTATTTTAAATCAAGGATTGATCCAGAAATACTCCAAAATCTCAATCCAAAGTTTGAACTGCGAGAATATCAGAAAGAAGCGCTTGGCCGATTTGATTTTTATTTTAGCGAGTATCAAAAGAGGAAGTTTCCAGCGCAACTACTTTTTCATATGGCGACCGGTTCTGGTAAAACGCTGATTATGGCTGCCAATATTCTACAACTTTATAAGCATGGTTACCGCAATTTCATCTTTTTTGTAAATAGCGTAAATATTATTGAAAAAACAAAAGATAACTTTTTAAATCCTTTATCAGAAAAATATCTTTTTGCGCCAAAAATTAAGTTTGGCGAAAAAGAGGTTTTTGTTAAAGAGGTTGAAAATTTTGAGGCAGCGAATCCAGAAAATATAAATATTCTTTTTACAACCATTCAGGGACTGCATATTCGCCTAAATTATCCGAAGGAAAATTCGCTGACTTATGAGGATTTTTCCGATAAGAAAATCATGCTTATTTCCGATGAAGCCCATCATTTGCAGACCATAACGAAAACACAGCAAGAAATTGAACTTGAAAGAAGCTGGGAATACACGGTTGAAAGAATTTTTAAAAGTAATTTTGAAAATGTATTGCTGGAATTTACTGCCACGATTGATTTAGGTAATCAAGGTATCAAGCAGAAATATGAAGACAAGATTATTTTTCAGTATGACTTAAAGCAATTTCGCTTAGATAAATACTCAAAAGAGATTGAAGTTTTACAAGCGGATTTAGAGCCAATTGATAGAGCTCTACAGGCGGTGGTTTTGAGCCAGTACCGGAGAAAAATAGCTGAAAAGCACAAATTATATCTAAAACCGGTGCTTCTCCTTAAGTCAAAGAGCATAAAAGAATCAAAAGAAAATTACGAGAGATTCCTGGCAAAAATAAAAAATTTAACCACTCGGGATGTGCAAGAGATAAGTTCGCGAGCGAAAGGGACGGTTTTAGAAAAGGCGTTTGACTATTTTGGTAAAGAGAAGATAACTTTTGAAAATTTAATCAGGGAGTTGCAGGAGGATTTTGCCGAGGAAAAGTGCATGCTTTTGGACTCGGAGAACATCGATGAAGAAAAACAGTTAAAACTTAATTCTCTGGAAAATAGGAACAATGAGATAAGGGCAATTTTTGCAGTAAATATGCTTAATGAAGGCTGGGATGTACTTAATTTATTTGATATTGTAAGATTGTATGATACGCGTGATGGAAAATGGGTCCGTGGAAAGTACAAACCAGGCAATACCACAATGGGAGAGGCGCAACTCATTGGTAGAGGAGCAAGGTACTTCCCTTTTCAGTTAGATGAAACAGAAGATAAATATAAAAGAAAGTTTGATGAAGATATTGAAAACGAATTGAGAATTATAGAAGTGTTGCATTATCACAGCGCACATAATCCTAAATATATTGAGGAGATAAAGAGCACTCTTACAGAAATGGGGATTATACCAGAAAAACATGTCCAGATAGACCTATTTATTAAGGAGTCTTTTAAAAAGACCGACTTTTGGAAAAATGGAGTGATTTTTATAAATGATAGGATACCGAACCCAAGGAAAGAGATTTTTAGTTTAGATGATGCAAGAATTGAGCGCATTTATACATATGAGTTGAAAACTGGCGAACTCAGAGAAGAGATTATCTTAGAGGAAGGTGAAAAATCAGGAACTACAAAAGAAGTGGAGCGAAGTAAGGAGAAATATAAGTTTTCTGATTTTGGGGAAAATATTGTTAGGAGCGCGTTAGATAAATTTGATTTCTATAAATTTGAAACATTAAAAATATATTTTCCCCACATAAAGTCAGTTAGAGAATTTGTTTCCTCTACTAAATATCTGGGCGGAGTCGAGATAGAAATTTCAGGCCCAAAGGACAAGTTGAACAAACTAACGCCAATTGAGAAATTGGAGATAGCTTTATTTGTTGCTAAAAATATATCGGAGAAAGTAAAAACCAACACCTCGGAATTTGTCGGAACTAATCTATTTAAAGCAAGATTACTGCAACAGGTTTTTAAAGATAAGAAAATCAAAATAGATATTGACGAGGTTAAAAATAGAGAATTGAAGGACGTCAATCTGGCTGGGAAAGATTGGTATGCCCAGAATAAATTTTATGGTACAGAAGAAGAACAAAATTTTATCAGGTTTCTTGATAGTTTTATAGAAAAGTTAAGACAGAAATATTCAGATATAGCGCTACTTCGCAATGAGAAATGTTTTCAGATATTTGATTTTGATGAAGGAAGACCGTTTGAACCGGACTTCATAATGATTTTAAAGAAAAGAAATAAAGCCATTAGCATTTACCAGGTTTTTATTGAACCTAAAGGAGATCAATTTAAAGATAAACAAGGTAAATTTAAAGATTCTAAAGAAGGATGGAAGGAAAAGTTTTTGCTTGAGTTAGAAAACAAGGCAGTAACGGATTTGGAGTTAGAAAACAAATATTTTAAACTAATAGGTCTACCTTTTTATAACGAGAAATTAAAGAAAGAATTTGAAGAAGCTTTAGAAAATAAAATACTTTCATAAACCGTGGCTTTCCTTCAATCTTATTTTTCAGTCCCTGTTGGCTTCTGAATCTCCACCGGGAATTTTTGCCCGGACGCTTGTTTTGGGTGGCGGGTGGGTTTGCATCCGTCTTTGGCGGATGCACAAGTCAAAATTCAACATCAGGATTTTGTTCAAAAGGTGCCGTTTTTTCATTTTTGAAGGATTCGAATGGAGCGAAGACGTATAGGTGCGAGCAAGTGCGAGCACCTGTGCGGATGGTTGCCAGTGCGATGAAGAAAGAGCACTGACTGGCAAGCCCGCCGAGAAGGTGAGGCGGGCCGGATCGACCCTGAGCGTAGTGAGAGACGAGGCCGCCGAATTCTACTGTCTGTTGTTATTTGAATTTTCTTTGAGAAAAATTAAGTTTTTGCCCTGTTTTTTACAGCCGATTACAAACTATTTTTATTTCAGTCTTAACTTTATATCTGTTTTAGTGCATCCTGGAGAAAAACAATGTCCTGCTCAAATTTTTGTTCGGTTGGTCTTTTATCAAGTGCTTCAAGAGAAATAAAACCATCAAAATTTGCATTTTTAAGCGCTTTTATGATTGCAAACCAGTCAAGATCCCCTTCAGCAAGTGAGCCAAATTCCATCTTGTACCTTCTTCCAGAAACCGCACCTTCAGAAATATTTACCTGCCTGCAGTTTTTTACATGAACATGTGCAAGGTATTTACCAAAAACACTTATTGAATATTCTGGCCTGGTAAAACCTTCAACAGCGGAATTGCCAGGGTCAAAGATTATTCCAATGTGTTTTTCAGGTAGCCCATCAACAAGCTGTCTGCATGCATTTGGAGTACAGCAGATATTGGTGTGGTGTTGTTCAATATTCAACCTTACATCAAATCTTTCTGCTTCAGGTAAAACAATTTCTTCAAGCCATTTTCTCTGCTCTTTCATCAGCTGTTCAAAAGGTATGCTTCCATCAAAATAATGGCTGTGGCACCTTACATTTCTTGTTTTCAGGATATTTGCTGCTTCGAAAATTTTTGCCAAATAATCTTTTGTCTCATTAAACTTAAAGTATGGGGCAAGTCCAGCACAAATAAGTCCTGAACCTTCCATCAATTTTGCAGCTTCACCTGCTGATTTCTTAAGATTTGTCAGGTCAATATGTGCATTTTCCCTGCACCACCATTCAATACCGTCACAATTGTATTTTTTTGCTAGTTCAATCACTTCCCAAACCTTTTTGTTAGAAGCCGATAAAGAATAAACAGATATCTTCATTTCTCCCCCTTGGTTTTTTAAATCAAAGTATTATACAATTTTTTTTAGCTAAATTCATTTTTACCTGTTTTGTGGTATAATATGTCAAACCAATAATCCATTCTACAAGATCTAGAATATGATTAAGGCAATCATTTTTGACTTCGATGGAGTTATTTTTGACTCAGAAATACTTCACCAGAAGGCATGGGAGAAGGTTTTTGAAAAATTTGAAATAGCGTATAGTGCTGATGATTATTTGCAAGGTATAGGGATTTCTGATGAAGATTTTTTAAAACAGCTTTTGAAAGAAAAGAAAATCTTTGGTGATATCAATGATTTTTTAAAAGAAAAAAGGGAAAAGTTGCTCGAACTATCTACACAGGCAAAACCAATTGATGGCATATTTCAATTGATACAACAACTACACACTAATTATATGCTCGCTGTCGCTTCAAATTCTGATAAGAAATTTGTGATGAAACTACTTGAAATAAATAAGTTGGTGAAATTTTTCTCTGTCATTTTAGGATATCAGGATATTTCAAAACCAAAGCCAGATCCTGAGATATATATAAAATGCGCCAGAAAACTTGGTGTTTCAAACAATGAGTGCGTTGTGATTGAAGATTCTCCAGCAGGGATAAAGGCAGCAAAAAAAGCAGGGATGAAATGTATTGCCCTTGAAACAACCCTTGATGAAAACAATCTTATGCAGGCTGATTTTGTTATTAAAAAGCACCAGATTAACAAAATAAAAGAACTTATCAACCTCGGCTGATGATAGTTGAGCCATATCTTTTTGTATTGAATGCAATAGGACTTATTGCCTTTTCTTTTTCAGGCGCTGTTAAGGCAAGGATACACGACCTTGACCTTTTTGGAATCATATTTCTTGGCTTTTCAACAGCACTTGGTGGTGGAGCAATAAGGGACATTATGGTGCAGAGAATTCCCTTAATGCTCACTGACATAAATTACACAATTTTCAGTATATTTGGCATCCTTGCAGGGATACTTTTAAAAAGAAACATCAGTAAAGCAATCTATACAAAAATCTTTCTTGTGTCCGATGGGATAGGCCTTGCTTCATTTACAGCAACAGGTTGCATGGTTGCTGCTCAAACAGGCCTTGGAGTAATTGGGATTGTGGTACTTGGAATGAGTACTGCCATTGGCGGTGGAATTATCAGGGATGTTCTTGTAAATGAAATTCCCATAGTGTTAAGTAAAGAAATCTACGCAACCTGTTCTTTTGTTGGTTGCATTGTCTTTTGGATGCTGTTTTGTATTTCCGGAATTCATATCTCAGCATTTATTTCAATGGCTGTTGTCTTTATTCTTCGCATTTTAGCTATCATATTTAACTGGAACCTGCCAAAATTTTCTTAAAGATGGCTACTGGAGTAAAATATTAATTGCTATGATTAAGGAGAAACAATGAAGGAAATTGAAAGACAGCTTGAAATCATAAAGGAAAACACGGTTGATGTGATTGAAGAAAGTGAATTAAAGAGAAAGCTTGAAAGAAGCATTTCAACAGGAAAACCACTGCGGATAAAGTATGGTATTGATCCGACAAGTCCTGAAATACACTTGGGACATATGGTTCTTATAAGAAAACTCCGAAAGTTTCAGCAACTCGGACACAAAGTCCTGTTTCTTATAGGTGATTTCACTGCAAGAATTGGCGATCCAACAGGAAGAAACGAAACAAGACCAATTCTATCAAAGGAAGAGATTAAGAAAAATCTTAATACTTATGTAGATCAGGTAAGTAAAGTTCTTGATGTAGACAAAGCAGAATTTGTCTTTAACGGAAACTGGTTGAGTATTTTATCCCTGGAAGAGTTTATCAAAATCGCCTCTTGTTTTACAATTGCCCAGATACTTGAAAGGGATGATTTTTCTGCGCGGTATAAATCTGGTAAGGCAATATATCTTCATGAATTTATGTATCCCTTGTTGCAGGGTTATGACTCAGTTGTGCTTGAATCTGATATCGAGATAGGGGCGACTGAACAAAAGTTTAATTTACTTGCCGGAAGGGCTTTACAGGAATTTTTTGGTCAGGAAAAACAGGTTGTTATCACAATGCCGATATTGGTTGGAACTGATGGAAAAATGAAGATGAGTAAATCCTACAAAAATCATATCCCTGTTTCAACCACCCCTGATGATATGTTTGGAAAAATTATGTCTATTCAGGATGCATTGATGGAATCTTATGCCCGACTTCTTACAGATATTGATATTGAAAGGTTCAAGGTTCTGATTGAGCAGGATCCAAGGCAGGCAAAGGCAGTCCTTGCAAAAGAGATTGTAAGCCAGTTTTTTACCAGGCAAGAAGCAGAAAAGGCAGAAATGGCTTTTGACAGGGTTTTTAAGCAAAAACAAATTCCAGAGAATATCCCCTTGATTGAGATACCCTTTTCAAAGACAAAACAAAGGAAGTTAAACATTGTTGATTTGTTGTTTCTTGCAGGACTTGTAGTTTCAAAATCAGAGGCAAAAAGATTGATTCAACAAAACGCAGTAAAGGTTGATGGTCGAACAATTACAGATATAAATGCTGAAATAGAACCTGATGAAAAGGTTTTTAAGGTAGGAAAGAGAAAGTTTGGTAAAATAAAAATTGTTTAGGCTAATCTATCTTCAAAAAATCAGAGCCAATTTTTATATCTGAGTTTTGCTAATAGGAGAAACCATGGAAAATATCAGAAAACAGCTATGCAAATACGGAAGGCTTGTTATTGAAAAAAACCTTGCTGCAGGTCCTGGTGGAAATATTAGCGCAAGGGAAAAAAACTTTGTTTATCTTTCACCAAGTGGATTTGCGCTTGATGAAATAAAAGAAAGCCAGTGGGTAAAGGTTGATCTAAAAACAGGAAAACAATACGGAAAACTTAAACCAACTTGTGAAATTTCAATGCATCTGGGCTGTTATATCGTAAGACCTGAAATAAATGCTGTTATTCATACCCATCCACCCTATACCCTTGGTTTAATTTCAGCAGGGGTCGGACTGAAACCATTCTATCCTGACTTTGTGGCAATCCTTGGAAGGGAAATACCAATGGTTGAGTATGTAATACCTGCAGGGGAAGAAATAAGACAGGCTGTTGTTGAACAGATTAAAAAATACAACGTTGTTCTTTTAAAAAACCATGGTGCAGTTTGTGTGGGAGAAACCCTGAAAGAGGCATTTGCCCGCGCCTGGCTTGTGGAAGAAACCGCTAAGATGCAGATGGCAGGAATGATAGCAGGTAAAATAAGATACCTTACTGAAAAAGAGATTGAAGGAATAGAAAATCTTAAGGCAGAAGACTATAGAAAGGCACTTTTGAAGACACTTGAATGAACATACGAATTTTGTCCCCATCTACGATAATAAAAGAGTTTCAAAGGATAGATGTACACCCTGAAGGTATTTGTCTGATGGAACCCAAAACACGTCATTATTGTGTAAAGATCAGCAACGTGAATATTAAACAGGCAAATGTAATAAAGCAGGAAGCACTTGCAGTTGGTGCAGATGCAGCGGTTCCTTATGCAGTGTTAAATCTTGAAGATAAACCTGTTGATGTCATACTGATGGGTACATTCAAGCAATACGAAAAACTTGCAAAAAAACTGAAAAAACAATTCTTTGGTTTAAAAGAAATCGGAAGGTATATCATTGAAACAATTTCCCATTATGAAAACGTGCCTTCAATCTTTGCAATTTCAAAAAAGACCATTAAAATCAGGGATTTTATGATCATGGGTATTCTGAACATCACTCCTGATTCTTTTTCGGATGGTGGAAAGTACTATGGAGATGTTTCGCTGGCTGTTGATAGAGCAGTTGAGATGGAGCAGCAGGGTGCCTCTATTATTGATATTGGAGGAGAATCAAGTAGACCTGGAGCGCAAAGCATAGATGAACAGCAGGAGATAAAAAGGGTTGTCCCAGTTATTAAAGCAGTAAGAAAAAAGGTAAAATGTCTTATTTCCTGTGACACATCAAGAACATCTGTCGCCCAGATGGCTATTGAGGAAGGTGCAGATATCATCAATGATATTTATGCATTAAGGCGGGATAAAAAAATATGTAAACTTGTTGCAGAAAAAAAATGTGGTGTCGTACTGATGCATATGAAAGGAACACCCACTACTATGCAAGAAAATCCACACTATGACGACCTCATCGGAGAAATATCAGAGTTTTTCAGAGAAAGGATTGAATTTGCTTTGGAAAATGGAGTAAAAAAGGAGAGAATAATCATAGATCCTGGTATTGGTTTTGGAAAAAGGGTTATCGACAATTTGGAGATTATTCATAGATTGAGGGAATTAACCTGTTTTGGACTGCCGATTTTACTTGGCACGTCAAGAAAATCTTTTATTGGAAAACTTGCGGGTGATGTTTTGCCACAAGAACGACTTGCAGGAACGATAGCAAGTTGTGTTGCTGGTTATCTTGCAGGAGCAAGAATATTTCGGGTTCATGATGTAAAGGAAGTTAATCAGGCATTAAAGATTGCTTCAGGAATATTGGACTATGGAAAAAACCAGAGTTCTTGGACTTGACCTCGGTGAAAAAAGGATAGGTGTTGCTGTTAGTGATGAATTCAGAACAATCGCCAGAGGACTTGGAACGATAGAAGTTAATGGAAAAGAAATTGAAAGAATAAAAGAAATTGTAACCCAGTATAATATTGGAAAAATCGTTTATGGGGTACCTTTGAAAAATGATGGCTCCTTAAGTAGTAAAGCAGAAAAGATACTTTCCATTATTACAAGGCTAAAAGCCATTGTCAAGGTAGAATTTATTCCCTGGGATGAAAGGATGACAACCATTGAAGCAGAAAATATATTGTTGATGGCTGATTTAAGCAGGAAAAAAAGGAAAAGAGTAAGGGACAAACTTGCTGCACAGATTATCCTTCAGAGTTACCTTGACTCTCTTTATCTAAAAAACTCGCCATTGGAGGAATGATTACAGAAACATTGAAACACTGTACCAGTATGATGTTAAAATGGTTTAATGTTTTAGATTTCTGGATTTCGATTTAATTATGAAGGATAAAGTTATTTTTGTTGATAACCAGCAAAAGCTTGCTAAAACTATTGAGCAATTGAAAAAAGAAAATGAGATAGCTGTTGATACAGAAGGGAATTCCCTTTACAGTTATTATTCAAAAATATGTTTAATCCAAATTTCAGTCCGGAAAGCTCACTACATTATTGACCCTATTAAAATAAAAGAAATTTCAGCCCTTGAACAGGTTTTATCAAACCAAAGTATTGAAAAAATTATTCACGCTGCAGCGTATGACATACAGATGTTATATCAATCTGCAAATATCCAGATAAAAAATCTATTTGATACGCAGATTGCTGCTAATTTTCTTGGAGAAAAAAATTTAGGACTTGCAAGCCTAATTAAAAAATACTTCGGTGTAGATCTAAACAAGTTTCATCAAAAAAGCAACTGGGCAATAAGACCATTACCAAAAGAAATGATTGAATATGCGATATCTGATACTGCGTATCTATTGCCACTTGCTAACATACTGAAAAAACAGCTGAAACTAAAAGAAAGGATTGAATGGGTAAAAGAAGAATGTCAGCTACTAACGATCAATAAAACAAAAGAAAAGACAAAAAAAAGAACCACTATTAACATTGGGAAGATACCCACTGAAAGACTTCACATTTTTCATGCTATCACAGAATTCAGAGAAAACCTGGCAAGGCAACTTGATCTGCCAGCTTTTAGGATAATTGACAAAGATACCATTTTGAAAATTGCAAAACTTGAAAGATTTGACCTAAAACGCCTTAGACAGCTTACAGCAAGATTCCCATTTGTTCAGAAAAACTTTGAACAACTGCTTGAAGCGATAAATAGTGCTGGTAAATATAAATTTCTGAAAGAAAAAAGGCAAAAAATTTTAATAAAACTGCCTGAAAAAGAAAAAAGAGAAAAAATTGAGAAACTTTACCAATGGAGAACGAAAAAGGCGCAGCAGTTAGAAATTGAACCACATCTTGTCCTTTCCCAAAAGCAGATGGTGTCTCTTGTTGAATACAGTATAAATACAATGGATGACATTTTACAAAGCGGTTGTCTTAAAAACTGGCAGAAGAACCTTTTTGGAAAAGAACTGTGCGAGATTTTGAAAAAACCCTGAGTTCAAAGTAAAAATCCCCCTTAGTCCCCCTTTTTCAAAGGGGGAAACAACGTGCTCCCTCTTTATAAAAGGAGGGCTGGGGGAGATTTCTCACCCCCTCCTTTTCAAAAGGAGGGTTGGGGTGGATTTTGTTCCCTCCTTTATAAAAGGAGGGCTGGGGTGGATTTTTTACTCCTTCCTTTATAAAAGAAAGTCCGGGATGGATTTTGCTCCCTCCTTTATAAAAGGAGGGCTGGGGTGGATTTTTTATTTCTCCTTCCTTTGTAAAAGAAAATCCAGGATGGATTTTGCTCCCTCCTTTATAAAAGGAGGGCTGGGGTGGATTTTTATTGCAACTTGTTCGGCGTAATGAAATGGAGACGAACTTGTTCGGCGAAATGAAATGTAGACGAACTTGCCCGGCGTAATGAAATGAAGTCGGGTCCCCTATCAAGCGGGTCTTCCGTCTTCACTTCGTTTCGCCGGATAAAAAATATTACTGAATTGATGAATTAATTGTCGCAGGTTTTTTCAACAAAAGCAACCTGCCCGGCGTAATGAAATGGAGACGGGTCCCCTATCAAGCGGGTCTATGTTTCGGACTGAAAAAATAGAATACATTATAAACACGAGAGGAGATTTTGGTCGCAATCCCCTATCAAGCGGGTCTATGTTTCGGACACACCCTTTTACACTTGATAATGATGAGAATATATGGATAGTCGCAATCCCCTATCAAGCGGGTCTATGTTTCGGACCAATCTCTTTAACATCCATCTCCTTCAATAACTTACTTGCAAGTCGCAATCCCCTATCAAGCGGGTCTATGTTTCGGACTCTAAATATCCTTGTGGTTTGAATTTCCATCTTGTGGAGTCGCAATCCCCTATCAAGCGGGTCTATGTTTCGGACGTACTTCCAGTCGTTAGTTACTCCGCTTGCAAAACCAAGTCGCAATCCCCTATCAAGCGGGTCTATGTTTCGGACGTACTTCCAGTCGTTAGTTACTCCGCTTGCAAAACCAAGTCGCAATCCCCTATCAAGCGGGTCTATGTTTCGGACTGCGGCTATTCAAAGATATTGAGTATCAAATACTTGCAAAGGCATTTTCGTAAATCCCCTTTTTTTGAACAAAATTTTTTCAAAAAATTTTTGCCAATTTTTCATAAGTTCTTGATTTACCAGCATCTTATAGTTATCGCAAATCCCCCTTCAGATGCAAAATATCACCAAATCCATTGTCTCTCAATATCTTTGATAGCTTTTTCTACCCCAATTTTCAAAGAACTACCAACCTCATTCTAAACCCAAAATTTCATCCTGTCAAGGGATAAAATTGCTTCTTGTCCCCATTTTGTAAGATCGTGAAAATTTATCCATGTTTTTATCATACAATGTAAAACTCAAGATCTTTTGTAATCTCACCTATTCCAGAAATTTCAACTTTTTTCAAACAACTCTCGCACAACTGATAAAATCTTATGCTGTCTTTTTCATTCTCAATAATTTTGTTAAGTGTATTCTGCAATTCAACCAATTTTTCTTTCTCCAGAATACATTCAAAAACACTGTATTGAACCCTTGTTCCATAGTTTTCAAGGGTTTTTGCAACTTTATTTCTCCTTTTATCATCTGCAATATCGTAACTTATCACAATAAACATTTCATCTTAACAAAAAGGGTGTGTAGATTTTTCCTTCCGTCAATGATTGTGCGAATTTCTGTGCCTGGTTGAACATTATTTTTCTATAAGTAAATCTCTGGTTTGTTTCAGGATCAAGAATTTCTGTTTGCATTCTCCTTTCATATTGCTCAAAATATTTTTTCCTTGCGTCCTTTTTTAAATAAACGCCTTCCTCAACTTTTTCAAAATCATCGGGTGTCAAAACTTCTTTATTTATGATTTCAATGGTCAACCTATCAACTATTGGCTGGCGAAATTCTTCAACAAGGTCAAGTGGCAAAGAAGGTCTGCCATATTCAAGAGAATGAAGAAATCCAATGTAAGGATCAAATCCAATCCCTGATACTATTGAAAGCATCTCATTTGTTATAAGAGAATATCCAAGACTCAAAAGAGAATTTACAGGGTCTGTCGGTGGTCTTTTTACCCTGCCAGCAAATTCAAAATTTTTAATAAGCATCTTGCTGAAACATTCAAAATATAATGCACTTGCTCTTCCTTCAACCCCAAGGATTGAAGAAACTTGTGTTTTCCTTTCCAGTTCAGAAAGACATTCTTCAAGCTGCCTGACATTTTGATTAAAGTCAATTTCAGGATGATTGGAACTGTATTTCAATAAAGTGGTTCTCATATTTCTAATTTTCCCGGCAACAAATATCTTCGCAAGATCAAGGACTGTTTGACTGTCTTTGTGTTTTTCATATTGCTGGATTCTCAGATACACATTTTTTGATTCAATGCTGCTAAGTTTTCCAATCAACCTGCCATATAGATTGAAAAATGATGTTTCAATACCCGATTCCAGCAAAAATTTCATTGCCTGGGTGGTAATCTGAATGTTGCCGAAAATAAAAATACGCTCTACCTTAAAATCAGGGATTTCAAGCAAAACCTGGTCATCCTTTTCAACAACAATCTTTTTTGAGTCCTTTACTAATTTTGCACCCTGCTCAATGAGATAGATTGTCGCCATAAGAAACTAAATTTTAGTTGGCAGCTGAAGATACTCTACCTTAATTTTGGCATTATCACAGCATTCTTTTATGAATGATTTTGTAAACTCCAGCATATTCTTCCAGTTTTCTTCTGAAACTGGCTGGTCTCCATGTGCAAGTTTTGAAAAATTTCTCACCTGAAGTATATTTTGCAACTTTTCCTTTTGTTGGTTGTAAATAGTACCGAAAAAATCTTCCAACTCAAACAAAAGTTCATAGTCGTCCTGGAGCCCGATTTTTATTTCCCCTTTTTCATTTTTCTTTTTCTCCCATCTTTCAGGATTTTTTAGTTTATTCATGGATTTTTCTAACGCAGAAGTATCTATGCAGTACTCTTTTTTCAATCTTATCTGGGCAAAAAGTTCTAATGCCCTGTATAACCTTGCTACAGCATTATCAAAAAAGCCATTGTGTGCCTGCCTTTCTGCATTCATTATCAAATCAAAGACAGGTTCATAACCAGTATTCTTTGTCATATTTAAAATTTTTAAAAGGTACTCCAGGTAATTTCCAAATTCTACTGAGTGATTACGAATTTCATCATAGGCGCCCTTGTAGTCAAAACTATCCCAGCAGGAAAAAGCACGCAGTAATAATGTCCTTTCAATAGCTTGTTGCTTAATTTTTTCATCCATAATAATCTTTGTTGCTGCCTGCTTTAGTACAGTATAAGCTGAATTATACAGGTAATTTGAAACAAGTATTCCAACGACTTCTAATATCTTTTCAAAACGTACCTGAGAGACATTGAGCAATACAGGAATACTATCACCAGCAACTCTCACAGTGTCAGTCCTTTTACCAGTGGTTAATGACGGCTTAATATCAAAATCAAGCACAGAAAGCATTGCAAGAACGGCTGTCATAGTTTTTGTTCCACCCGTAAAATCAGCAATTATTTCATAGCCCTTACTTTTTGCTTCATCAATAACTGCTTTTGTTTTTTCGTATATCTCGTTGTAATTGTCGGGTCCTTGAATTTCAATTTTTTTATAATCGCCACTGTATCCTGCCTGCTTGATAATGTTTTCCCTTGTTTCTTGCTCTTGAATGATCTTATTGCAGCAGGGACATTTAATCTTTGGTTTTCCAATAACCACTTGTCCATCAACTGTTGGTGAACTTGCTTTGGTAGGGTCATTGCCTTCGGTACAAATGAAATAGATAAAGTCAGGTCTATGCTGTTTTATCGCTTCAACTATTGGAGTATCTGAACCACCAACTGTTATAATAAGTGCTTTTGCCATTGCTGCTCCTGTCAAAAAGTACGAAATAACTTCACTTAAATCAAGAATCAGAATAAAAAAGGCGTTCTAAAGTTCAATTTCAATGCTATGGTCAAAGACAATTTTTTCCCAATCCATTGAACTTAACACCTGCATATAATCAACTGAACCGTGGACTTCTCTTCCAGTGAAGATGTGGGAAATGTAAACGGCACAATTTTCTTCTTTGTATATGATTCTAACAATATCTTCACCCCTTCCCGAATGTTTGTATACCTTAAAAGGCTTGTATTCTGGTAAAGGTTGAGAATTTGAGTCCCTGAAATTTTTTATTGCGAACTTTTTTAAGATTTCTTGGACCTGAAAATCTCTTTCAAATCTATCTTTTATATCAGCCCTTGTCCAGAAAACAAAGTACCTGATTTTGTATGTATTCCACAAAATTTTTCCAAGTGGAGATAGTTCTGCGTCATTTCCAAATTCGTATATGAGGGGCTTCATCTTTTCATATTCTTCCCAGGGAATTTTCTTTTTAGTTTCATTCCACTGGCTATCTATTCCATCAAGTTTTGCGAAAATTTCTCTATGATTTTTAAAGAAATGCCAGTTAATGTCCAGTGGGACAGGGGGAATTATTATAATGTTTTCGGTTTCTTCAAAAACATAATACAATGGCAGATTAAAAAGTTGTGCTATTACTGTAAGATATGGAATTGTAGCCTTGAATCCTCCTGTGATGTTAAGAATAATGTGTTGTTTGTAATGATTTTGAGAGATTTCATTAATGGTTTCAACAAGATTACTCATTCCTTCTTCAAATAATTTCAGGTTTTTAACCTGCAGACCCTTAATTGGTTCAAGCTTTACCTGACATGCAAATTTTTCTTCCACAAATTCTTTTAAAAATTCTCCACATAACCTACAAGAAGCAGTATCACTTACAATAAGATAAAGGAAATCACCTTTTTCAATGCCTATTTTTACCAGACTTTTGACTTCGGCTGGGAAAAGAGATAAGTTATTAGAAATACTCAAATCAATTTTTGAAAAATGTTCTAATAAAAGTTTTTTTTTCTTCTGGAAATCGGCCTTAAAACTGTCAAAGTAGTCAAACGGTTCATCACTAAAATTTTCTGTAGAAATTTTTGCTTTCTCAAGTGCTGATGTTCCAACTGTTGTTATATAGATCTTCATTTATTGCTTCCCTTCTTTTTTTCAACCCAATTTTTTGCTTTTTCATACATCTGTCTTCTTTTCTTTGTGTACTCAATGTTTTTGCTTGCGAGGTAGTTTTTATATTCTTCTTCTGTTTTGAATGACCCATCCGGGTTCAGATACTCATCTTTGAGTTCTTCTTGGTTTTTAAGATAACCTGGTAATGATTGCTCATTTGAAGTACTTTTCGCTGTCTTTTCCACACCATGTTCTTCAATAATTTCAAATTTCAGATCCTGGAAATCCTTAAAATAGCCATAACCAACTGATGTCTTCGCACCGATACCAATGTCCGATAAGGATTCTTCGATAAGGTTTCTGACCTCATTCTTAATATCTTCATAACAGGTCCTGAATGCAAATATGAATTCTGTGTCCTTTTTTACTGTCAAAAACTTGATTGGACTCGGTGTTTGCCAATCTGCTGGGGGAGTTGTTCCAGTATAGTAATCAGGGTAATGTGGATTCATTATATCCAATTCCAGTTCTGGAAATCTTGTGGGATATGCATCAAAAAATATAATTTTTCCTTTTGTTTTTTGATTACCAAATATTTTTATGAAAATCTCATCTTTTTCCTGGGCAAAAATATCTAATTCTGTTGATTTGTATAATTTCTCTCTTTTTCCTTGGTCTTTAAGTTTTTCATTTTCTTCATTCATTTTTTTTATCAAGGGTTCTCTGTTCTTCTCAAGGTAGTATGTTCTTAAAACTCCTTTTAATGCACTGCCAGGAATAAAAGGAAATCCCAAAATGTGATGGACTGTCATTGATCTGTCCAATAAAAAGCCAGAACCAAGACCAACCACAAGTCGCCATTCTACTTTTGCCTTTATAGCAGTTGCTTTTGTCTCCTTTAGTAACAACTCCCATCTTTTTAAAAAATCAGGGTAAATATTTTTGCTAATCTGGCTGGCTTTCGTTATTTTTTCAAGGTAAAATCCGATTTGTTTACTTTCAATGTTATACTGGTTATTATCAATGTTCCACTCATTTATATATTTTGTGAGTAATAGATTGAGATTCTTTGGATTCTTGAAGTTATCCAGAATTCTCTCTAATTCAGAGTTCAATGGCATCTTCATCATTGCTCCTCGTCTTTGTCTTTTTCAATTTCCGCTTCAGCAAATTTCCTTAACCACACCAAAAAAGCAAGGGTTTGTTTCGTGTATAGACGATAGATAGAGCTATCTCTATTCATTATATTTTGCAAAACATCAAAATTTTCATCGCCATTATTGCTTACTTTAAGCCATTCATTAATTTGTCCATATAACCACTGGTGATGTTTTTCGCCTTTTGCTCTTAAAAATGCAAGAGCCTGGCCCAGACCATTTTGAAGTATCATTGCGGGAAATCCCCTGACTAGAGATTTATACTCTCCCTTTTTATCTTCTTTTTTTACCTCGTTTACTTTCTGAAAGGCAAACTCTGCTCTTTTCTGTTCAAGGGTTTTGAGTGTCATTTTTTGCTCCTTGCTGGTTTTCAATCCAGTTAATTCTGACAAATCCCTTTCCAACTGTTTCATTTCCACCAATCTGAATATATGGTTGAATTGCTTTGATTGTAGAGATTATTTGTTCCGATGAAAGTTTACTGCCGGCTTTTCTTGAGCCAGTCGCAAAAACGGGGAAGTACAGAATGGTGTCTGTAGGTAAATATTCTTCCGTCCACAAAGCCCCTTCCTTGACCACACCTGTATCATGGTTGATTCCAATACGGTTTATAACTTCTGTTGACATTTCGGTAAACTCCCTGAAAATTTCGTTGGATACAATACAAATTTTTTTCTTCAGACGATCTTTAAAATAAGTGTACTGCTTGCAATTTGGTACAATTAAATCAACCAGTTTAAAAAAACTTTCTTTTAATTGTTCTTCAACAGCTGGGTTAAAAAGATATTCTTCCAGAACAACCTTATTATCAATAACAAGAGAATTATCATTTATAATTATGCTGTCGTTATCGCAATCGGGTATATTTGTGAGAATATCGTAGGTGTTAATTCCTGATAGTTTCAAGGTTCTATTAAATCTTTCAAGCACATCCTTGCAGGTTATCCAGACATATACATCTTTGAGAGATTTGACAGGGAAAAGTAAAACTCTGGCGTCAGCAAAGGAAACCGCAGATGCAAATTCACCACCTTCATCTCCACCACCTTCCGGACCAAAGATTTCTTCGACATATTGGTTCTGTTTGAAATGTTCGCGAAATACACCCTTAATCTCTGACCCCTGGATTCTTGGATAATTAGTGTATCTTTCTCTCTGTAACGGCTGGTCAACTATTCCTATGTCTTGACCTGTTCCGCAATGAAGCGGCGTCTCTACAATAAAAACACCGATTATGCTTTTTTCAAACATTTTACACACCTCCTATTATAGTTAAACCATAACCGAATTTTGAATTTTCTTCGCTGAGATTAGCAAAATTGAGCTTTTCAAAAAGAGTATCCACCGAACCATCAAGTAATTCACAATAATACACACTTCCTTCAGGAACAAATTTCTTTGCAGGTTTCGGTTTATTTTCAGCCAGGTCCCAACCAGAAAAAATCACTGATTTATTAATTAATGCTGTTATCAGTTTTATTTCCACGCCATAAATTTTAATTGGGTTTGTATTAAACCACCAGCCATTCTTAAAATAAGCTGGCGTTAAAAAAATAATTTTGAAT
>JAMWCC010000108.1:0-15019 GCA_023818375.1 Candidatus Omnitrophota bacterium
AAACAGGATAAATTACTTCTTCACCATTGTAATTTTTGTCGTACATGTCCACATAGTAATGGGGTGGATCCCAGGGTTCGTGTGGATCAAATGTATCAACATAAAGGAAAAATTTTTCCTTGTAGTTTCTTTCAAGCCACATGCATGCCTGTCGCATTGTCTGGGCGCAGAAATAATCTTCTTCTGACTTTCTGAGCAGATTGTTTCTCAACATCTGCTTGACTCTTTCAGGATTTCTCAATTTATGCACAGAACAAGGAAGTTTGATATCAACAGGGTCAGTGGTGATAGGATCTCCTTCCTGTCCCCTGATTTTAAGCCAGGCTGAAAATCCTCTTTGATAGTTATAACCGGGTGCTGTTGTGTGGGGTGTATCAGCGATGAACATTGAAAGATAGCCATGTTTACCAAGAATTTCTGAAATTACTGTTTCTTCACTGGTTAACGGCGACCAGTCGGTGTAAGTGAAAATGAATCTTCCTGTAAAAAGGTCTCTTCTGTGTGGAACAGTGGGAAATGAGCCAATGTAGGCACTATCAAAAATAAGCGAAATTTTTGAGAATTTATCAATATTAGGAGTTGAAATCCAATCATTCCCATAACAGCCAAGATGATCCCTTCTGAGAGTATCAGAAACGATGATAATAAGATTCATTGTCAGAACTCCTTTCAGTAAAATCAAATTAATGTTTTATCTGAAAATACAGGACTTCCATGATAGAATGTACATAATACTTTACCAGTAATTTCCATATCAAGAAAGGGAGTGTTTTTACTCAGCGAAAGAATATTTTCTTTTGTTAATACCCATTCCTTTTTTGGATCAAATATAACGCAGTTTGCTTCAGCTCCTTCTGAGATTGTGTTTGTTTGAATTTTTAATATTCTTGCAGGACCGAGTGTCATTTTTTCAATAATTTGAATGGGTTTGAGTCCATATTTAACAAGTGTCATCGCAAGGGGAAGGGCTGTTTGGAAACCAATCATTCCGAAGGGCGCATTTTCAATCCCTGAACCTTTTTCTTCTTCTGAATGCGGAGCATGGTCTGTAACAATTGCATCAATTACATTTTCTTTGATGCCCTTTATAAGGGCTTTTACATCCTGCAAGGTTCTCAGAGGTGGATTTACTTTTGCGTTTGCATCGTAGTTTATGAGAGCATCTTCGGTTAAGACAAGGTGGTGAACTGTAACTTCACATGTGATATTTTTAAAATTCTTTTTAGCTTCTTTGACAAGTTCAATAGATTTTTTTGTTGAAAGATGTGCAAGATGAAGCCTTGCTCCTGTCAGTTTTGCGAGGGTTATGTCTCTATAGACCATAATGTGCTCTGCCTCTGGAGGGATGCCCCTTAAGCCAAGCTTTGTTGAAAGAGCACCTTCATTCATCACTCCATTTTTTGACAGCATATGGTCTTCACTGTGTGAAACAACTATCTTTCCCCAAGGTTTGCTGTATTCAAGTGCTCTTCTGAATATCAAACTATCCATTACGCAGTTTCCATCATCAGAAAATCCTACTACTCCTGCGTCAGATAGTTCTCCCATGGGAGCAAGGGAAGTTCCCTTTCTTTCAAGGGTAATAGTTCCGTATGGTAGTACCTTAATTGGTGCTTTTCTTGCTTTTTCAATGATATATCCAACAACCACTTTATTATCTACACAGGGTTGTGTATTTGGCATGCAGCAGATGGTTGTAAAACCACCGCTACAGGCAGATGTACTTCCCGATAGAATTGTCTCTTCTTCCTCATTACCTGGTTCACGGAGATGACAGTGCATGTCAATAAGTCCTGGTAAAAGCCATAATCCAGTCCCATCTATAACCTTTGATGCTCTTTTGTTAATATTTTTCCCAACCGAAGCAAAGACATTTCGGGAAATCAGGACATCTCTTATTCCGTCTGTGTTGGTGTATGGATCAATCACTCTTATGTTTTTAATGAGTATTTCCATCTTGAAAATTTTAAACCAGAGTTAGAAGATTTACAAATTATGAAATAAACTGAGAGAGATATTTTTTTCCTATTATGAGACCTTCTTGCGTTCCAATAGCACTGTCTTCGTGTTCAATGCTGAGAACTCCATTGTATCCAATTTTTCTCAGCTGAGAAATATATTGTCCCCACTGAATCTTTCCATATCCAGGGATTACATATCTCCACCAACCTTTTTCAAGATTTCCAATTCTTTTGAGCAAATGTTCTTTAATTTCACAGTCTTTGGCATGGGTATGAAAGATACGGGCTCCAAATTCCTCAACAGTTTCCATATAGTCGATACCCTGATGGACAAGATGCGATGGGTCAAAGTTTAAACCGAAATTTTGGTCAGGTACCAGTTCAAATAGTTTCTTCCAGTGTTCAAGATGCTGGAGATTGGTTGCAAACCAATTTTCGAGGGCAATCTTCACATTATGTTGTGCAGCAAAAGAACAAATCTCCTTGAAATAAGGTGCCGCGTCCTGTTCAATTGTTTGCATTTTTGTTTTTCCAGGCAATGGCAGTCCGGCAATGGTGCATACTACATCGACATCTGTGAGTTCTGCGGCAAGGATCAAGTTTTTCAGGTGTTTTTTTATGAGTTCCTTACGCTCAGGATCTGAGTCAAGGACATTTGTATAGCATGCATAACTTGATGGTCTTACATTATAACGCTGGAAAAGGTCTCTTAACTTTTTCCCAGAATCTGCGATAATTTCCTCAGGCACTATGTGTCCCAGTCCAGGATTGGATATTATCTCAACTCTTGAAAAACCATTTTCAGCTGCAAAATTCAAAATATTTTCAAGATTTTCTTTTAGAACAGGTGCTGTTAGAAAACCAATTTCCATTTTCCTCCTTGTTGAAAAAAAAGAATATACCTGTTTGACATAAAAGTCAAGCCTAATAGTTGCAAATAAAATCAATTGTGTTATCATTTTCATAAAGGTTAAGAAATGTATTTCCTATCTCCTGTAAAGGTATTTGTATTTGACCGGATTTACAACGATAAATTGTGCATAAAGCGGCTTGAAAGAATCTTAGATGCACTGGCAAATTCTCCTAAATTGACCGTTTTTAACGAAAGCAATATTTTGGATGTATTCGCTGAACTTGAAAATCTCTGGCCATCAATAAATATTGCATCCCGGGTACCTGTCACTTTTACCCGGCCTCTTGTTTTTACAACCATGGAATTCAGAAGTCCTGGGTTTGATTTTATGAAGTTACAGGAGAAATGTTCATCTGATACAGCGAGAAGATATTTGAAATTGATTTTAGGATACATGACCACTGCCATTGACCAACATCCTCATATGAGAGACAGGGAAAATAACTGTGTTTGCTGGCCCACATATAATTTTGGAACGATTGCAGGGTGTTCTCATGGTTGTCTGTACTGTGGAGAAGGAAGAGAAGGAAAATTTCTTACAATTGCTTTGAATCTCGAAGAAATAATGGAAAAAGTTGTACGCCCTATAATTGAAAATAATCCCTGGAACAGGGTATTTAGAATGATTCTTTCTGGTGCAGATTTAATTACCTTTGAACCCGAATATGGGCTATTTGAGATTTTTTCTGAAACTCTTTCCTATTACCCGGGCAGATATGGTTATTTTCATACAAGTAGTTGTAATGTTGACTGGCTGGCTAACATCAAACATAGAGATCGTCTGATTGGTGTATGGTCAGTCAGTTGTGAATCTGTTGCTGAAAAATTTGAATTGGGAACAGGAAGATACACGGATAGGTTTGATGCAGCGAAAAGATGTCAGGATATGGGTATACCTGTGCGATACAAGTTTAAACCTGTCATTCCAGTAAAAAATTGGAGACAGGAGTACGCATCTGCTATTGAATATGCCCTTAAAAAAACACAGCCTGAATCCATAGGTTTTTGCGTCTATATGTGGAATACCTATGATTCAATGGTTTCAACCCTTCCTGTTGATGTGATGGATCCAGAGTGCCTGGAAGCGGCAAAGAACTCAGCACAACAGATGAAAGGTAAAGTTTATGGACCATTTCCACATGAAATAAGAAAGAAAATCTATCAACATCTTATTCGGGAAGTTCGTCGCCATAGCAAGGAAGTACTGTTATACATTTCCACTGAAACAAGGGAAATGTGGGATGAATTAAAAGGTGAGCTGGGACAAGATCCACGGTCATATATATGTGGTTGTGGATCTTTGGCAATTCCTGGTAGAAAACTTGACGCAAATCCGGGTCTTCGATATTCAACATATCATTCAGCTCCCATCTGATTTCCATACAATATTTGACAAAAACAGAGAGTTTATTATACTAATTATATCGGATAAGTAGAATAAGGAGACACAATGCTATTAACAACTCGCGTTAGGTATGGAGTAAGGGCTCTTATTGAAATGGGAATTGCCGATGGACCTGTTCTACTTAAACAGATCAGTGAAAAACAAAATCTTTCTTTGAAATACCTTGACCATATTTTCACTGGATTGAAAGCAAAGGGTATCATAAGGAAGATTAAAGCAAAAAAGGGAGGTTACCTTCTTTCAAAGAATCCAAAAGATATCACGCTTTATGATATCATTGATGCACTCGGTGGGTTTGAAAAGATAGAATGTCTTTTAGACTCCAGTTTGTGTCCAAGGGTTGATGGTTGCGGTGCAAGAATTATATGGAACAGGTTGAATGATAAAATAATAGATGTGTTAAAAAGCATAACACTTGAGGACTTTATTAAAGAACAGAAAAAACTACGGGACAAGAAAATCTGAATATTTTCCAACTTAAGACAGACTTGTGGAGGCAAAATGAAAAAAACGATTGAAGAAATTAATGAAAAAATAAAAAAAGGGCAGGCGGTAATTGTAACAGCTGAAGAGATGTTAGAAATCGTGAGAAAAAAAGGCGAAACAAAGGCAGCAAAAGAAGTTGATGTTGTTACTACAGGCACATTTGGACCAATGTGTTCAAGCAGTGTTTATCTAAATTTTGGTCATCCAGCACCAAGAATAAAGATAGGTGGTGGAACCTGTTTTCTTAATGGAGTACCTGCCTATACAGGTTTGGCTGCAGTTGATGTCTATTTAGGCGCAACAGCAATTCCACCAAATGACCCTGGTAATCGCTATTATCCGGGTGAATTCAGTTATGGAGGTGGGTATGTAATTGAGGAGCTGGTTAATGGCAGGAGCGTTCTTCTTGAAGCAACTTCCTATGGTACTGATTGTTATCCAAGAAAAGAGATAAGAACATATTTTACACTCAAGGATATAAATGAAGCAGTATTATTCAATCCGAGAAATTGCTATCAAAATTATAATGTCGCAGTGAATACCTCAGATAGGATGCTTTATACCTATATGGGGATATTAAAGCCAAACCTCGGGAATGCAAATTTTTGCTCTGCAGGAATTTTATCGCCACTTTTAAGAGACCCTGAATATTATACTATTGGCATTGGAACAAGAATTTTTCTCTGTGGAGGGATAGGTTATGTTGTCTGGCACGGCACCCAACATAATCCCTGCGTTGAAAGGACTCAGGATGGGATACCGAGAAGACCAGCTGGTACCCTTGCTGTTATAGGGGATCTGAAACAGATGAGTGGAGAATTCTTGCGCGGTGCCTCATTTGTCGGTTACGGGGTTACCCTTGTGGTGGGAATCGGTATTCCAATACCTGTTATAGATGAACAGGTTGCACACTGGTGCGGAGTGCCACCTGAAAAAATGTTTGCACCGGTTGTTGATTACAGCCAGAGTTATCCTGAAAGGAAACCAGATGTGATATGTGAAGTAAGCTATGCTGAATTATTTTCAGGAAGTATAAAAATAGGAAGGCAACAGGTACCTGTTGGTTCATTATCAAGTTATTTTATGGCAAGGAAAATTGCACAAGTTCTTAAAACCTGGATTCTATCGGGAAAATTTACAATTACAAACCCAGTTGCAAAATTACCGGGAAAAGAGTCAGGAATAAAAATTAAAGGTCTGGAAATAAAGGAGAAATAAAAATGAAAATAAGTGAAAGGGTAGTACTTAAGTTTCCAAAGGAACTTGTTGACAAGCCTACGATTTCAACTTTAGTAAGAAAATACGATATAGAATTTAATATCCTGCAGGCGCAGGTCCTTCCGCAGAAGGAAGGCGTAATGGTTGTGATATTTACTGGTGAGGAGGATATCGTAAAGCAGGCATTAAAGGATTTGAAAAACCAGAATGTTGTACTTCAGAGATTGAAACAGGATATTACAAAGGATGAAAAGATATGTACACATTGCGGTGTTTGTATAGGGCTGTGTCCAACGAATGCTTTTTATTATGATAAGGAAACTAAAAAAGTCGCCTTTGATTATGAAAAGTGTATTACCTGCATGCTGTGTGTGAAGGGATGCATGGTAAGAGCGATAAAAATCAAATTCTAACAAAAGAGGTATTAAATGATATATCTCGACCATAATGCAACGACTCCATGTGATCCTGCTGTTTTTGAGGAGATGAAAAAATGGTTTACAGAAATGTTTTTTAATCCTTCATCGATTTACACCCCATCCCAGCAGGCAAGGCAAGCTATTGAGGATGCCAGAAAAAAGGTGGCAAAATTGCTTGATGCCTCACCTGAAGAGATAATCTTCACATCAGGTGGTACTGAAAGCAATAACACTGCGATAATAGGTACAGCTTATTTGAAGAAAAATAAAGGTAATCACATAATAACATCTCTGATTGAACATCACGCTGTTTTGAATGTGTGTAAGTTTCTTGAAAAAAACATGGGCTTTCAAATTACCTATCTTCCTGTTGATAAATATGGGCTTGTTGATCCAGATGATGTTAAAAAGGCGATAACTGATAAGACAATACTTATTTCCATTATGGCTGCCAATAATGAAATTGGAACAATAGAACCAATAGAAGAAATAGGAAAGATTGCAAAGGAAAACAACATTTTGTTTCATTGTGATGGTGTTCAAGTTGCAGGAAAGATACCGGTTTCAGTAAAAAAACTCAATGTTGATTTCTTCTCACTATCAGCACACAAGTTTTATGGGCCAAAGGGTATAGGTGCCCTTTATGTAAGAAAAGGGGTAAAATTTAGGCCAATTTTGTATGGTGGTCATCAGGAAAAGGGACTTAGACCAGGGACAGAAAATGTTCCTGCTATTGTTGGACTCGGAAAGGCATGCGAAATTGCTGAAAAAAATATGGAAGATGACGCATCAAAAGAAAAAGTATTGAGAGACAAACTTGAAAAACTGCTTTTTGAAAGGATTCCTGAAATTATTGTAAATGGGCATCCTGAAAAAAGACTCTACAATACTCTTAATATTTGTGTTAAGTATGTTGAAGGGGAAAGTATGCTTCTGCATTTAGATTTTGAGGGGATATGTGCTTCTTCTGGTTCTGCCTGTACTTCAGGTTCACTTGAGCCATCACATGTTCTTCTTGCTCTGGGGATTCCGCCTGAGGTTGCGCACGGCTCATTAAGGTTCAGCTTGGGAAGGCCAAACACGATGGAAGAAATTGAAAAAACTGCGGATGTTTTACCGAAAATTGTTGAAAAATTGAGGAAGATGTCTCCTTTCTGGGACAAAAAATGAATATCGTTGATGAGATAAAAAAAATTAAAGAAAAAAAGAATGCAATAATTCTTGCCCACAACTATCAGCTGCCTGAGATTCAGGATATCGCTGATTTTGTTGGTGATAGCCTTGAACTGGCGAAAAAGGCGACAGAAATTAAACAAGCCAGTTTAATTGTTTTTTGTGGAGTAAGATTTATGGCAGAAACAGCAAAAATTTTAAATCCTGAAAAAAAAGTTTTGCTGCCTGCTTTTGATGCAGGTTGTCTGCTTGCAGATATGGCAAAGGTGGAAGATGTAATGAAGTTAAAAGAAAAAAACCCTGGAGTACCTGTTGTCTCTTATGTTAATACTTCAGCAGAAGTCAAGGCGATTTCTGATGTTTGTTGTACTTCTGCAAATGCACCAAAGGTTGTGAAAAATATTCCTTCTGACAGAGTTATATTTCTACCAGATAAAAACCTTGGATATTTTGTCCAAAAACATGTTCCAGAAAAACAGCTTATTTTGTGGGATGGGTATTGTTTTGTGCACAGACAATTTACAATTCAGGATTTAAAATCAGCAAGAGAAAAACATCCTGATGCGGAAATAATTGTTCATCCTGAATGCGACCCAGAGATTCAGGATGGAGCCGATTATGTACTTTCAACATCGGGTATGCTTAAAAGAGCAGCACAATCGCAGGCAAAAAAATTCATTATAGGAACAGAAGAGGGTTTAATACACAGGTTAAAAACCGAAAATCCTGATAAAGAATTTTTTTCTCTTGGCGCAGCAAGAATTTGTTTCAATATGAAAAAGACAACACTGGAGAAATTAAAGGAATGCCTTGAAAAAGAGACAAATGAAATCGTACTTTCTAATGAAATTATTAGGAAAGCGAGAAGTGCACTCGAAGAAATGATTAAATATGCATAGGAGATAAAAATGTACAGCCAAAAGCTAATAGACCATTTTAAAAATCCAAGGAATATGGGAAGGATTGAAAATGCTGATGGAATTGGCAAAGTAGGTAATCCTGTTTGTGGGGATGTAATGTGGATTTATATTAAGGTGGGGAAAAATGAAAATAATCAGGAAATTATTGAAGACATAAAGTTTGAAACATTTGGATGTGGAGCCGCGGTTGCAACAAGTTCAGTTATTACAGAGTTAGCAAAGGGTAAAACCATTGAAGAGGCAGAAAAAATTACCAATCAAGATGTAATTGATGTTCTCGAAGGGCTACCGCCACTTAAGAAGCACTGCTCACTTCTTGCCGAACAAGGACTTAAAGCAGCAATCAATGATTATAGGGAAAGACAAAAGACAAAAACATAGGGGGATAAATGGCTTCAAATGAAGAATTGAAAAAAAGGGTTGAAGAAGCATTGAAAGAGATAAGATGTTTTCTTCAAATGGAAGGTGGAGATTGTGAACTTATTGAGGTTTCCGGAGATACTGCAAATGTAAAACTTACCGGTAGTTGCGCAGGATGTCCCTTTGCACAATTAACCCTGAAAATGAGGGTTGAAAAGATTATTAAGGACAGAGTTCCTGAAATAAAAAATGTTGTAAATGTTGAAGAATGAACATTAAGGAAAAAAAGAAAAAACTTGAAAAAATATTGAGAGACAGCAAAAGAATTCTTATAGCTTATTCTGGGGGTGTTGACAGTACATTCTTACTTAAATTTGCAGTTGATTGTCTCGGAACCGACAGTGTAGCAGTTTTTATTGAAAAGGCAAAAGTCTATCCGGATGAAGAAATCAAATTCGCAAGAGATTTTGCAAAATCTCTTGGTGTGAAAATTTTTGAGTATCCTTCTGAAAAACTAAAGTACAAAAAATTTGTTGAAAATTCAAAATTGCGCTGTTTTGATTGCAAAAAAGACCTATTTTCAAAAATGTTAATGATTTCAAAGAAGAATGGGTTCAATACCATTGCTGATGGGTCAAATTATGATGACCTTACTGATTATCGTCCCGGTAATAAAGCAAAATCAATGTACGGGGTTATTTCCCCCCTGCAGCTTGCAGGATTTAACAAGAACGATATAAGGAAACTTTCAAGAAAAATGGGACTTCCTACTTGGGATAAGCCCCAGATGGCATGTCTTGCGTCAAGGATACCCTATGGAGAAAAGATAACAAGAAAACGTCTCGAAAGAATTGACAAAGCTGAAAGACATTTGAAGAAACTTGGATTTGGCGTTGTCAGGGTAAGGGATTATGATAGTTTATGCAGGATTGAAGTTGACCCATCCGAAATACAAAAGGCTGTGAGTTTGAAAGAGGAAATACTAAGAACTTTCAAAAAGATTGGTTACCAATATATTACTGTTGACCTTGAAGGATACATAACAGGAAGCATGAATAAGACCATAACCTGATAATGGACTTAATTTTCGGAATTATCAAAGAGACATGGAACCTTTTTTTACAGATGAGCTTCTATCTTGTTTTGGGTTTTTTTGTTGCAGGTTTTATCCACATTTTTCTAAAGCCAGAAATTATTTTCAGGCATCTTGGTGAAAAAAATGTCTTATCGATTGTGAAGGCAGTCCTATTTGGAGTACCTCTTCCACTTTGTTCGTGCGGGGTTTTGCCGCCTGCAGCAACTTTATATAAATCAGGGGCAAGTAAGGGATCTGTCATTGCTTTTCTGAGTTCGACTCCAGTTACGGGTATTGATTCAATATTTGCGACATACGGGCTTCTTGGGGGAGTTTTTATGTTTTGCAGAATAATTGCCAGTATTTTAATTGGTATTGTGGCTGGTATCCTGGTGGATATTTTCTCGAACGAAAAGAGAGATATTGAAAAACAAGTAGAACAGAATAAGATTTTTTGTTCAACATCTACAATTCTTGGTGGAATAAAATATGCTTTTACAGAGCTATATGGTTCAATAGCAAAATGGATATTCTGGGGTGTGTTTATAGGAGGAGTAATATCATATCTGGTGCCTGAACAATTCTTTTTAGCTCATTTAAACAATAGGTACATTTCATATCTGCTAATGTTTGTGGCTGGAATACCTCTCTATGTTTGCGCAACAGGTTCAATACCGGTTGTTGCAACACTAATAGCCAAAGGGATAAGTCCTGGTGCAGGTTTGATTTTTTTGATTACAGGACCTGCGACAAATACTGTGACCATGCTTTTTGTTGCCAAAACTCTTGGAAGAAAAAGTTTTATAATCTATGTCATCACAATAATTATAGTCTCATTATCCTTAGCTTTTGCTTTTGATGCGGTTTTGGCCGATTATGGTATCAGGATTGCTGAGCTTCAGCACAGGCACACCAATTTTATTTTTGTCTCATACTTGTCTGCATTGGTCCTTATAGGTTTTGCATTGAATTTTATAGCAGCTGAAACCAGAAAAAAAATCGTTAGCAGGAACTGTAAATATTTCTTTGATTTTGCTATTCAAGATATTTCATGTTCAAACTGTGCAAAAAGGATAAGTAGTAACTTATACACCATTGAAGGGATAAAGAATGTTGAAGTGGATATAAAAAGAAAAAGAGTGAGAGTATGTAGCGATCGCTTCAATGAAGAAGAAATCAAAGAGAAACTCGCTTCTATTGGTTATCCTATCGCTGATCAGTTTTAGATATGGTCAAGAAACCACCAGTAAAATTGAGATGGTAAAAATTTTTTCATAAAATCAGGGGTTTCTGACTGAAATGGACCAAAAAGGATTCTAACCCATTTTTTCTCGTCAAATTCAATCAATCTATCACCACTTCCAAAAACTTCCTTTGTTTCAGAAACCTTTAACAAATAATTGGTTTGAAAATCTTGACCGAACAAAAATGTAATTGTTTCTTTGAATGAAAGAATTTTTATCATACAAAATGGATGTATGATGAACCAGCTTGCGTGTTTTATCAAAACATTTGTTTCAGGTATGTTTGCGGGAAAAAGCACTTCAACTCCGTTAGTGTTCCATCTTTTAAGAAGAGAGTAAATCAGTGGACACCACAATTTGTTATCCCCACCTATTTCTACAATCTTTCTTTCTGTTCTCTCTCCGACCGCAACCACATAAGCAAAACCAGTTTTTGTTTTTGTAAAATAAAGTTGGGTGTGAATTCTCTCATCAAAGATCTTTTTAAGCCAATGGATTGTCCTTTCAACATAGCAGGGAAATTTTTCATGCACCTGCTTGATTTTTTCAAGTATTTCAATTGAACCATCATATCTAAATGTTGGAACAGTTTCAATCATTCCTGATTTTTCGCAAGACCTCTGGGTTATTGTTATACTTGCTCCAGTTCCACATGTTTCATATCCCCAGAAATTGTAACGCTGTCTATCACCACCCAGGATTGAAAATGAATAGTTCCTTCTTTTCATTTCTTCAATGCAGAAATCCATTAATATTTTCATGTATCCCTTGCTTCTAAAATCAGGATGTGTTGAAACACTGCCTATCCCACCTATAGTTGTTTTCCTCCCATTCAATACGATCGTCTGTGGGAATATGCAGATTAACGAAGCAATTTTTTTGTTTTCTCTGATTATGAAAATATTTTCGTAGTCAAGCGTATCTTTTGACATCACCTGAGGAAAAGTGTGATAAAAAAATCCCCGGGAATGGTCAAAAGATTCTTCGAGAAACTGCATGATACTTTCATATTCTTTTTTTGAAGGGTTTTCAATATGTATCATTGTACACTCCTATTTATCCAACCATATTTTGCGTTCGTTTCAAGCATTGTTAAGTAATTTTCCATTGGTACATAGTTTGGGATTGAATTGCTTGAGCCAAGAGCATAACCACCTTCTTTTCCATAATTTTCTATTCTATCTCTTGCAAGTTTTTCTATTTCTTCTTTTGTGCCTGTTGCTAATGTATGGACACAGATATTTCCAATAAGGGCAATTTGCCTGCCGGCAAGCTTTCTTAACTTCTTTATGTCCATTGATTCAGGTTCAATCGGGTGAAGGGCATTAAAACCAGCATCAATGATGATCTCTATCATTTCATAAAGATTTCCATCAGAGTGGTACAAAAAAAGTTTACCGGCTTGTTTAATCATTTTTGACATTTTTTTATAAAACGGAAAGATTTTTTCCTTCAACCAACCAGGTGGCATTATTGTTCCTGTCCTGTAGGCAATGTCATCAGGTACCCATATCCCACCGACACAATCAAATTCAAGCATCTTTTCACAAAATTTCACTTGTATCTGCCCAATTGTGTCTATAAGATTGTCAACAAGTTTTGGGTTATCAATACTCATCATTATAAAGTTTTCGAAACCAAGAAGCATCCATGTCGCAACAAATATCTTTCCACAAACACCAAAGACCTTCATCCCTTCAGGCAGGTTTTTATCTGCATACTCAAAATCTGAAAAATCAGCGTTTTTTACGTCAGGCCAGGGAAATTGCTCAATATCTTTTTGAGTTTTTATAATTCCTGTGTGTTCCTCTGCCCAGACCCTTGTATCTTTTCCTTTGAAATGTTTTTCAGGATCGTCAATGACAAGTTCTTTGTTAACTGTTCCAGCAGGATCCACCATACCCTTGCTTATCCAGACATAGTCATATCCTGCCCTGTATCTGAATTCAATCTCTTCTTTAACCGAAACCACTTCTTTTTTTAAATATGCTTCCTTTATTTCTCTGTCGATGACAAATTCCATATTGGGTATGCGATAATTTTCCTTCCACAAAAGGGTGTTTTTCAAATTCTCAAAATCCGGTTCAAATCCCCAGTCATTCATTATTGTTCCTTTTTTAATTTAACGATTGTATATGGCCCATCTGGTATAACAGCAATCTCAGTATTTTTCCCAAATTCTTCCAGTGCATTCTCAATTGCCTGGTTTATGTTTTTAAATGGAACTACTTTACATATTTTAGCATCATCATCTGAAAGTTTTGATACCATAAAGACCCGTGCTTTTTTCAACACATGAATAAGCGGTTGAATTCCCCATTGAAGATCATGGAAATAACCAGGTTGCATTATCATTTCAATGAATCCATCAGGGTCCTTCAACTCAGAAAGAAGTTTCTTAAAGCTAGTATTTCCCACTCCATCACAGCATTCTGACACACAGATGATTATTCCATTTTCTTCCACTAAATCAAGAGCAGCAACCATGCCCTTTGTGGATTGATAAAAATCCCTGTCAAGAGGATAACCGCCATTGGTCGTAATGACAACTGGATATTTTTTATTGGCATATGTGGTACTTGCTTTCTTGCAGAATTCAACTCCTCTCTCAAAAGCCTTTTCAAAATCCCCAGAAAATACTCCTGTTATTTCTCCCTTTTTGTTTATAGTAACGTTGACCAGAAAATCAATGCCAGTTTTTCTTGCAAATTCAGTAGCAAAAATATGACACAGATTACCTTCAAGAGTTCCTGGTTTTGTGTCTGGATGCTCAAGGAACTCTGCCCCATGAAAAATTTTTATTGATTCCATTCCAGCAATTCCTGGACATACTCCTTTCCTTCCACCAGAAAAGCCAGCAAAAAAATGTGGTTCAATCATTCCTGTTACTATTTTCAGGTCTGCTTCATAGTATCTTTTGTTTACATAGAAATCTGTTTCAGGAATTCTAACAATCATTGATTCGTCCATTGCGCAGTGGTCATAAATTAAAAATTTTTCCAAAATTTCTCTGCCGACAAGTTCAATCTTTTCTTCTTCTGTTGTATTTCTGTGTGTTCCATTGCCTATAAGGATGAAAATGTTTTTGTCTGGTATTCCGTATGTTTTCAATTCATCAATAATTATGGGAAGTATAACCTTATTGGGTACAGCTCTGGTATGGTCAGAAATAACGATACAAACACTTTTGGGTTTTTTCTTTCTGACAATTTCAAAAAGAGATAAAGACCCGATGGGTTTTTTTAATGATTGTCTGATTTTTTCTGTTGGATTTTTTAAGCCCGGTACATTAATGCTTTCAAATATTCTAAAGTTTCCTGGGTAATCAAGTTTAATTCCAGACCTGCCGTATTTTAGTTCAATCATTTCTAATACCGAACAAAAAGTTAAGAGTATTTCTATTGGAGATTTGTAATATCGTGACCTTTGGAAGGTTTTTCAGTGCGTCAATTTCATCCTTATAAGTACCTTTCAGCCATGTTTCCATATAAGAGTTTTTACCTGTACCCTGTTTTCTTCTTGCGATGTATGAATAGGCAGGGGTATCAGTTCCCCAGATTATAGTTTTTGGAAATGCCTGAGCAAGTGCTTTCAATACTTTTTTATGGTCGCTATAGTCAGCGTCAAACCTATCTTTTTTTGGTGCAACAATGGGATGATTTTCTTTTGCAAGTTGAACCTGTATTTTAAGGGCAGATGTATCAACCCACACATTTTCCATACTATCCGCAATTTGCAAAAAACTCTTATCAAAACCAATACAGTGTGCCAGGCAGAATCTAACATCAGGATTTTTTTCAATCACTTTGAAAACAAGTTTTGCATGAGAAAAAGTTTCTTGTGCA
>JAMWCC010000108.1:15029-29772 GCA_023818375.1 Candidatus Omnitrophota bacterium
TATGGTAAAGGGCCAATTTCTTTCTTTTGCAATTTCAATAAAGTCTTTTCCTTCTTTGAGAAGACCAAGAATACTTGACTGGCATATAACCGGTACTATCTTGATTCCGTATATTTTGTATTTTTTTTCAAGTTTCAAAATATTTTTAATCTGGTTCTTGATAGTTCTGACAGGGTCTATTGAAATAAAGGGAATAAATCTACCTTCATATTCAGGACAAAACTGGTAAATTTCTTTCAATAAAAGTTCATTCTCTATTGCATAGGGCGCAGGTGATATAGGTCTTCTTGATGGCCGACATAGACCCTTGTTAAGTTGGTTCGGATCAAAAAATAGGTCAGGTGAGTGTGGGAAGACAATATTGACATCAACACCATATCTTTCCTGCCTGAATGCGAGCCCTTCAATTGTTGCAGCATAAGGATATTCAAGGTTCATATATGCTTTGATGGAAACACCTGCGTGTGAATGGGCATCTATAATTTTTCCTTTCAAAGATTGTTTCATTTTATTCTTCTGGAAATTCTATTGGTACCCTTCTTTCACCTGTTTCGGTTTTACAATCTTCAGCAACACTACCTGAAAGAGTTAATTCACTATTAAGTATCTGAAGAATACTTGCCGGTACAAGTGGAGTTACTGGTCCATGGGCTGCAAGCCGTGAGATAAATCTCTGCCAGGATACGTCTCCATAAGCAAAGCCATTCCAGAAACTGACAAGTTTTGAATTCTTAAGATCCCTTGGCCCTATTGTAGCTGCCTTTGGCGGACACGACGCTATATCTCCAGAACAGCCAGCATCAGCAAATAAACTGTTCTGACACAGCGTTATCGGATGAAGATCAACAATTCTTGAGCCAAGTTCAAGATATCCTTCAATATCGTCTACATATTCAATCCCAAGATGCGGTTCAAAAAAGGCAATATGTCCACACCAGCCAATACCACCATAGCAGATATCAGCCCCACCGAGATCTTCTATCATTTTGCTGTAGTAATTGACATTTTTTGTACTCGGGAAATGTATCTGTTTTTCAGGCATCCTCAATTCAGGTTTTATGCGATTAAAAAAGTCATGCCACATCCAGTACTGAAATCCGCCCTTCCAGTCTTTTGGCGCAGTGTTGCCATCCTCATCAGCGTACTCATCCATATTAAAGGTATGAACGTGTTTGCACGGAATATTCAGCTGATTGATTATTTCAGCTACAAGCGCATACTGGGGATTTGGGGCAGGAAGAATGATGACATGTCTTTTCCCTTCTTCAAGAGCCTTTTTTATCCCACCAACAATGTGGAGTGCCCAAGCAAAAACAAATGCCGTTTGGTCTTCAATGACTCTAATTTTGAAATTTTTATTGGGGTGTTTACATATGTCTTTCTTTTTTATTTTTCTCACTCTTTCAATGGTCTTTTTATCCTTAAATGGCAGAAACTCAGCGGGTTCAAAATCAAAATTTTTTGGCATGTATCCCTCCATGGTTTAGAATAAAGTCGCTAAGGTTTAATAAAACATATTTTACTTATCCAGTCAAAAATGGAAAACTACTTGTCGTTAATTACAAATCATTTCAGGCGGGTTCATGAAAAAGGACTGGCGAACTATGGACCATGTCCATCTCCTATGTGGGTATCTTCTATGGAGACGAGTAGTAAAGTATCAGAAAAAAACTATGTTGCACCAACCCATTATCGTTCAATAAGTGCGCCATGTGGTTGTAATTTGTACTATGACCAGATTTTGTTGGTTTCATCTTATATTTTGAGTGACCTGACTGATGGAAAATTTACTGAAATGTCAGATGATTATGTATCATTTTTTCTTGAAAACTGTATTGCAAAAAACGGACTTTTTTTGTGGGGAAATCATTATTACTGGGATATTTTAAAAGGTAAGGTTGTTAAGTTTGTAGGAGAAGAAGTACCGGAAGTTGTGGATTTTGAAAAAGAAACAGGAGATTATCACGAAATAAGACCCATTCCACCAGCATGGGAGATTTTCTGGAAGATTTCACCTGAAAGGACAGAAAGGGAAATAAGGGGTTTTATCAGTAATTCCCTTTTTGATTCCAGTGGTGGATTTAACAGGCATGCTGATAGGAAAAAGGGATGTGCATTCCTTGAATCAGGTGGTATCATGATAAGTAGCCTTGCCTGGCTATATTCAAAGACAGGAGATTCTTCTTTAATTGAAATTGCAGAAAAAATTATCAATTTTTCATATTCCCATCGTGATAAAAATACAGGATTGATAGAGAATAATCCAACTGTTGAAAGATGGGACAGGTTTGTTTCTACTACAGAAATAGGTCTGTGGGGATCTTGTCTGCTCAATGCAGTCAGGTGGACAGGAAAACAAAGCTGGATTGACATTGTAAAGTCCGTAATATCTGCCTACCTCAAATATGGATATGATGAAAAAGCTGAAAAATATCTTGGCCAGATATGCGTTTCGACTGGAAAATCTCCTTTTGACTATGGAGACAGGCAATTCAAGTTAACACCCTTTCAACCAGGAAGGTATTCTGATACATGGAGGCAATTTTTTCCATCTCATGACTATCCGCTACAATTTGCAGAATGCTGTCTTGATCTTCACCGGATGACTGGAGACGAAATATTTAGAACTGCTTGCTTTCGCTGGGCAGAGCAGATTATGAAAGATTATGAGACTTACAGAGATAAAAACAGAATATTATATGCTGAGAGATATGGTAGATGCATTCATTTTTTATGGAGGTGCTGGAAGATTCTGCACAATGAAAGTTTTCTGAGTAAGACAAAGTTTTTTGCAAGGCAAGCGGTTGAAAATCTATATGAAAGCGAAATGTTCAGGAGCCACACCCAACAGCACAGATATGAATCTGTTGATGGACTTGGTTACCTTTTTCTTTCTCTAATAGCGATTGAAACAGGAAACGACCCAGAAATGCTGGGCAGTTTCTGGTAATCAGTATTTCTTTCCTGCCAGTTCAAAAATCATATTTTTCAATTTTTCAGGAATTTCGCCAAATCTGTCCCTGATTTCTTGAATGATTTTTCTTGCGTCATCTTTATTTTGTATTTCTGAAATTCTTTTATAGATTTCAAATCTTAATCCAGGCGCAGGAATTAAATCTTCGTCAAGGAATCCTCGCATCGATGGTTTTACACGCGGTTGTTCAGGTATCTTTTCACCTTTGTATTCTGATGTTATCTCTTTCCAGAATCTGCAATATAGTTGAAATCCCACCTGATTGATATACCCACTTTGTTTTTTACCAAGGATATCACCTGCTCCCCATATATGAAAGTCTCTCATGGCTATTTTCATTCCACTGCCTGGCTTTACCAGCTCATTGAGTGCTTTTAACCTTTCTCTTGCCTGCTGTGAAACAGGCATATGAGCGGGAACAAGAAAATATGCATATGCCTTTACTTTATATCTGCCTACCCTTCCCCGCAATTGATATAAATCAGCCAGCCCAAAAAGATGTGCATTATCAACAATGAGTGTGTTAGCATTTGGAACATCAAGTCCATTTTCAACAATTGTTGTTGCAACAAGAACCTGTATTTTTCCATCGGCAAATTCTTCCATAACACGAGCGATCTCTCGTTCATCCATTCTGCCATGTGCAATTTCTATCGTCGTTGCTGGAAACATTGATTGAAGCTTGTTTTTAACCCTTTGGATATCATAGATTCTGTTGTGAAGATAGAAAACCTGACCCTGTCTTTCAAGTTCATTGATAATTGCCATTTTTACAATTGTGTCACTGTATTTTCCAATATATGTTGCAACAGATAACCTTCCTGAAGGTGGAGTTTCAAGTAGACTAATATCACGAAGTCCAGAGAGAGAAAGATAAAGAGTTCTTGGAATTGGAGTGGCTGTAAGTGTTAATACTTCAACATTTCTGAATTTTGTTTTTAGTTTCTCTTTGTGCAGCACACCGAATCTTTGTTCTTCATCAATTATAATAAGTCCGAGATCTTTAAAAATTACATCATCCTGTAAAATTCTGTGTGTTCCAATAATTATATCAATTTCTCCCCTTGCAAGTTTTTCTAAAATTTGTTTTTGTTTTGAGTTTGGGTACAGCCTTGAAAGCATTTCTATCCCGATCGGAAATTTTTGCATCCTATCCCTGAAGGTTCTCAAATGCTGTTGTGCAAGAACAGTTGTAGGACACAGTACTGCAACCTGCTTTCCACCACAGACAACCTTGAATGCCGCCCGTATTGCAAGCTCTGTTTTACCGTAACCAGAATCTCCACACAAAAGTCTGTCCATTATGCGATCGCTCTGAAGATCTCTCTTTATCTCTTTCATCGCCTTTAATTGATCAGGTGTTTCCTCGTAAGGAAAGTTTTCTTCAAGCATTCTTTGAAACTCATCGTCTTCTGGATAGGCAATTCCTTTGTTATGCTTCCTTTCAACGTAGAGCTTGTAGAGCTCTTCTGCGATGTTTCTAATGCCCTCCTTTACATTGTCTCTGATTCTAATCCAACTTTTGCTACCAAGTTTACTCAATTGCGGATTTTCTTTTGTTCCAATATATTTGTGGACAAAATCGATATCACTCAACGGCAAGTAAAGCTTTTCATTATCAGCAAATTCAAGCCGCATATACTCTTCGTTTTCAGGACCCAATCTTTCAAAGCCATCAAATCTTGCTATTCCGTGTTGAAAATGAACGACATAATCTCCTTTTTCTAATTCATCTTTATGGCTTACTGGCAATGCTTCCATGAATCTACTTGGTGGCTTTCCCTGCTTCATATTGAATATGGTACCTGCGTTTAGAAATGTTAGATTTATTGCAGGAATGGAAAAAGAAGAAGATAGATAACCATCGAGAAAATTTTCATCATTTATATAAACATTATGCTGTGAAAGTATTTTTTTTAGATTTTCTCTGTGTACTTTGTTTTCCTCAACAATGAAAATTTCTTCGTCTTCTGTTTTGTTCCAGATGAAATTTTCACCTATAAAACCAAATCTATTTGGTGTATCAACAGGAAAAACATGGATTTTTTCAACCGCAGCTTGCGAGGGAAAATCAGTCTCAAGATAAACCGCATCTGAAATATTTGCTTTTACAGTTTCCCATCCGATCAAGTCTTTTTTAATTGAGCGATGACAGATTTCATGCATTTGGCTGTAACGGATTTCAAAAGCGTTTGCTCCAAAGACCATCACTATTTTATTTTCACCCAGATAATCAAAAATTGTAGAATCGAGATGAGAAGTGATAAAACATTCGTTCAAAGCAAGAATTTTGCATCCATCAGTTTTCCCTGTGGACATTTGAGTTGTTGGATCAAAATTCCTCACAGACGCAACCTTGTTTCCTGAAAATTCAATTCTGTAAGGTTTTTCTTCAAACGGGAAAAAATCGATAATCCCTCCCCTTCTGCAAAATTCGCCTGGATTTTCAACAACAGAGACCTCTTCATAACCATAACCTATCAATCTTGCGATAATTTTTTCTCTTTCAATTGATATCCCGGGTTTTATTTCAATGATGTGAGAAACAAAATCAGAAGCGTCGGGTAGATAAAGAGATACTGCATTGATTGAACTTATGATGACCCCTGATTTTCTTTTGAGTATTTCAGAGAGGCATTTTACCCTTTCAATCTCTTTTGCCTGAACAGGGTGATCGATTGGAAGATGGACATCCTTTTCAGGAAAAAGAAAAACAGAATCCTTTAAGAAGGTTTTTGTATTAGCAAAAAGAATTTCTGCGTTTTCTGGTTCAGGGCAGACTACAAGAATAATTCTGCTGCTGAATTCAGTTTGAAAACCAGAGACAAGAAAGGAGAGAAATCCAGTATTTTTACCATAAAGGTATATCGGAAAATCTTTTTTCTTAATTTTTTCTACGGTTTTTAACCAGACTGGTAGTTTTTTTAATTTGCCTATTTGCCTTGATAGAAACATTTCAATAAACGGCCAATATCCCTTGAAGTATGTTCAATATATTTTCTGGCATTTTTCATTGATGTTTCAAGAGAGACAACACCAGGGACTATGGGTAAAACTGCTGTAAGGCCATTTTTATACAAATAGTCAAGTGAACCAATTTTCATTCCACAAAGGGCAATAACAGGTACACAATGTTTTTTTGCAATTTCAAGCACTGCCATTATTGTTTTTCCAAATCTTACCTGATTATCAATTTTTCCTTCACCTGTTATTACAATATCTGCATTTTTTAGATGATTTTCGAGGCCAGTTTTTTCAACGATAAACTTGCTACCTTCTTTTATTTTTGCATTCAGAAAAGCAACCAGCCCTGCTGCTAAGCCACCTGCTGCACCAGAACCAGGGAGTTTTTCAATATCTTTTTTTAGTTGTTTTTTTATAACTTTTGCATAGTGAGAAAGATTTTTTTCCAGTAGTTCAACCATCTTTTCATCCGCACCCTTTTGGGGAGCAAAAACTCTTGCTGCTCCAAATTTCCCAGTCAAAGGATTTCTTACATCGCATAAAACAGTAATATCTGTTTTAAAAACATCTTTGTTAATATTTGTGATGTCGATCTTAGCAAGTTTTCCAAGAAATCCACCACCTTCTTTTAATTCTTTTCCTGAATCTGAAAAAAATTTAACTCCAAGTGCTTTCGCCATACCAACCCCACCATCAACTGTGGCACTTCCGCCAACTCCTATCAGAATTGATTTAACTTTTTTCTTGATTAGTTCCAGTATTAATTGACCAGTGCCATAGGTTGATGTGATAAGCGGATTTCGTTCTTGTGGTTTCAATAGGGGTAGACCACTCGCACTTGACATCTCAATTACACCGGTACCATCTGAAAGTATTGCATATTCTGATCTTATTTTTCTTCCCAGTGGGTCTAAAACATCTGCTTTGTATTTCTTTCCACCCAAAGCGCTTACCAGCGCATCAATTGTTCCCTCTCCACCATCAGCCATTGGCAGAATCTTATATTCTCCTTTTGGAAAAGTTTTTTTCATTCCATTGTAAATTGCTTGTGCAACCTGCTTTGCACTGAGACAACCTTTGAAAGAATCAGGACATATCACGATTTTCATATTTTATATTATACCTGATGTTTGTATTTTTCTTAATCTGGTTTAAGATAATACCAGAGCAAAAAAAACAGGGTATAAAGATGAAAAAAACTATCTTTTTGATTTTTATTTTTTTATCTCAGGCATTTGCTGAAAAGATTTTCTTTGAAGCAGAAGATATGACAGTAAGCGATACACAAAAATGGCAAGTTGTTGAACATTTTCCTGGCTGGTACTATGGATTTCCATCAAATGGGAAGATGCTTCGTGGCTCTATTGGAGGGCAGGCTGAAGCAAAAAAGACAGTTGAGATAAAAAAACAAGGAGATTATAAACTATGGGTGAGGTATCTTGATATTCTACCTTATAGGGGTCCTTTTAAGGTCCGTATCATTCAGCAGGGTGATATAAAAGCAGAGAAGGTTTTTGACAATGAAAGCTTAAGAAGTACTGATGAAGGAAGGAAAAAATGGGGGGATGGTTATGGACGTTTTGTCTGGGATTGTATGGATGTAAACCTTCAGGCAGGCTCTGCAGATATTATCATTACAAAGGTTGAGCCGCCTGGCGGTGCTTCATGGGTAACAAGGCATCTTGATTTAGTGGTTCTTTGCGACGAAAAGGATTACCAGCCAGTAATGGCTGATTTTATCCAGCAGCTTTATATGAAGGTAAAGATAGGATCAAATCACAAATATCCCTGTGTGATACATATCTTCGGGAGGCGACCCCAGCCACCATGGTTTCTTCCGCATTCCAACATCTATAAAACAGGGCTTGTATACGGATGTTTTACTGGATATAAGCCAGATGGCGAAAATCCCAATTTCTTAAAGGCAAAAGATGAGACTCCATGGATTAATATCACATCATTTTTTGATGTGATGGGCGAGCATAAAATGGAATTGATGGCAATGCAAGAGTATTATACTGGCGTTGAATCATCAGAGTTTACAGTTTTCTTTTCAAATACACCTTCTGACGATGGGATATTTAAGTCATTTTCAAGGTCAGGCAAGGGTTCTGGTATGATGCTCCTTATCGACCTGGCAAAAAGAGACAGAATTATCAGCGATCTTGAGGGAAGTGTACAGGGATATGAGATTGCAAAAAAGCTTCCTGATGTAGGCGGAAAAAGGCCAGAGAAGTTTCCAGTTATGACAGGTTGTGCTGTAAATTCTTCTTTTTATCAGCCTGCGACTTTAGAAAATGAGATTTTTACCCTTTCAAAAATGGGGTTTAACAGTATTGGAGGTTATGACCCAATATATTACAAAGCAGGATTTACCAAGTACAAAGGTGGAGCTACCTACTTCCATCAAGCAAGGAATGGTTGTCTTGCAGACCCTATTATGGATGGAATAAAAAACATCGTTAGTTCTGCTGGGGAAAAGTTTGCGAAAGAAGACCTGTTTAAGGATATGGTTGCGTGGAGCCAGATGGATGAGCCTGGTTCTGTTAGTATGGATCATATTGTTAAATGTGATAATTGCCATATAAGATTCAGGGAGTTTTTGAGAAAAATGGGCGTTACGCCTGAATCTTTTGGTGTGGTTAGTTATGACCAGGTTTTACCATCAAGCAATCCTGAAAATGGCAAGAAATATTATTACACAGCGCTTTACAGAAACCAGGTTCTTGCTGACTTTTTCAAGATTGGTACGGATATTTTGAAAAATTTTACACCTGACCCGAAGACAACGGCTAACTTTGGAGAATACCTTACATACACAGGCAATATGCTCCATTCCGGAGATGACTGGTTTTTGATTTTTGATACAGGAGCTCTTACATTTGGCTGGACAGAGGACTGGCTAAACCATGGGACAACATATCAACTCTGTGGATATCGTGCGGATTTCCTACGGGCTGCATCAAAAAATCGCTTTGGTATGTATTGCATCTTTAGAAACCCATGGGATACTCAGGCAAAAGTTGCTTGCGAAATAGGACATGGTGCAAAGGCAATTTATTATTACAATTATGGACCTTTTTATGCTGGAATTGATTGCCCGATGCCAGATTATTCTCTTTATTCTGCTGTGCAGAAAATAAATTGCTCAATTGGAAGTATTGAAGATTACCTTATGCAGGTATCGGTTCAAAAAAGCCCTGTGGCTATTCTTTATTCTCATACAACAGATATCTGGACATTAAAACAGTCAACATCTTTGTATGGAAAGGAAAGGATGGGGTTGTGGTTGATACTCAGGCATCTTGGTTATCCAGTTGAAATTATTACAGAAAAAGATGTGATAGAGAAAAAACTGAGGGATTATAAGGCAATTTTTGTTGTTGGTTCCCATCTACCAGCAGAAGTTATGCAAAATCTTTTAGATTGGACTACAAATGGTGGGATTTTATATTTAGGAGCAGGTACTGGTATTTACGACAGATTTAACAATCCATCAAATATTGACAGATATTTCGGAATTACAAGAGAGCAGTTTAATTTTGTTTCAGAGCCAGGAAATGATTATTATGGCTTACCATCATTGAGAGCGATTGATTCTGTTAAATTTTCAGATTCAACAAAATCTGAAACCATTGAGGTTTTTTGTGGTATTCAGAAGATGAAGGATACAACTGGTTTTAAATCTATAGCATCTTTTTCTGATGGAAGTCCTGCAATCGTAGTTAAGAAAAAGGGCAGGGGAAAAATTGTATTCAGTGGATTTTTCCCTGGAATTACCTATATGAGGTCAGCAGTTCTGGAAAATAGAAAAAAAGAAAAAGATTTTTTGTCTGATTGTCCACCTTCTTATCCTGAATCCATCAGGGATTTATTTACTAAAATTGTTTCAGATATTAACTATGTTCCAGTTGTTTTAACAGACAATTACCTTGTTGAAGCAAATTTCCTTGAAGGGAAAAATGCAGATATAATAGCAATTTCAAACTGGTCGGGAAAAGTGGTTGAAAACTTGGAGTTGACAGTAAATCGACCAGTTAAGGGCAAACCAATTTCAACTGAAAACTCAATAAAATCAGTTAAAGTACTTGGAAAACAAACCATTGTAAAGGTGAGTCTTACTGGTGCTTTTGATTTCATTCTTTTGCCAAAATGAACGACACAATAAAAATCCAGAGATACAAAGATCTTGTGAAGGAATTTTGCGGTTGTTCGCCTGATATGATGGTTGAGAACTTTTATCAAAAGATTGGCAACCAGATTTTTCAAAAAAGGGAAAAAATCAGAGATTCAATCAAAACAATTTCTCAGTGGGAAAAAGAAAAACTTAAAATCAAAAGGAATCTTACTGTTGCAATTGGGTCTGAATTTCCAAAAACACAAGTAAAAGTTATTGAAAAAGGCGAAATAAAGAAAAAGGGTTTCAGGGTCAAAAAAATTCTTTTTTCACTTCACAAAGACCACTGGGTCCCTTCCCTGATTTACATTCCTGAAGGCAAAGGACCTTTCCCGGGAATGCTTATACCTGTGGGGCATGACATCAATGGAAAATTTGCTTATAATGAGATGGCAGTTTTCTATGCCCTTAATGGATATGTTGCGATAACCTATGATTTTGTCGGTCAGGGTGAAAGATGCCTAAAGGATGAAGATGGCTATGTGTATGCTTTTTCTTCAACAGCGCACAATGTCATTGGTGTTCCGATGACCCTTTATGGCTATAATCTTAATTGGTTTACAATCTTTGAATCCATTGCGGCTATTGGTGTTTTGAGACAAACAGGTATTGTTGATATGTCAAAAGTTGGTATTACTGGTGCTTCTGGCGGTGGAACAAATGCTTTTTACACTGCTGCAGCTGATGAAAGGGTTGCAGCAACTGCGCCGGCAGCATCAGTGCATAGCTTCAAAAATTATGTTTATCCCGATGATAGTGAGCAGAGTTTTTTCAACCATATTGAGGCAGGTCTTGACTATGCAGATGTTGCATCATTCTTAATTGCACCAAGACCCATGTTCATTGTCGCAAATAAGCATGATATCTGGGATATTGAAGGAACAAAGTATGTATACCAGAGTGCAAAAAAATTCTACATGATGCACAATGCTGAAGACAAACTCAAAATATCGGTTTCAGAACAGGGACATTGTTATAATTCGAAACAACAAACAGAGGTTTTAAAGTGGTTCAATGAAATTTTTGGAAACAAAACCCAATTTTTTCCATTAGAAAAAATTGATAAAAAAAATTTACCTTCAGATGATGAATTGTGTGTGCTTCCTGATAGAATGTCACAAAGATTCTATCTGAAAAATTTTCTTGTGGTTTTCAAAAAAAATATTGGAATAATGAAAAAGGACAATTCTTTTGTTGAAAACATCAGGCAGTACCTGTTGCCTTTTACTTTTAAAAATTTTTATCTCAAAAATATTGGTAGATACCCAACAGGGAAATTAAACCATTGCAGGATGGTTTTCTCTCCAGAAAAAGGACTTTTGCTTCCAGCAGAAGTAATTGTTCCTGAAAAACCAAAGCAAGCTATAATTTTGCTTGATGAAGTGGGAAGAATACAAAATTGTCAATGGCAGTTTGAGTATGCTTACAAAAATTATCTTGTTATAAAGCCAGATCTTCGTGGTACTGGCGAAACTTCCATGAAAGATAACTGGCAAGATATTGAAAACTGGTGTCAGAACATCTTCAGCGGGAAAAATTTCAAGCTATTCATTTTATGCCATCTTGTTGGTAAAAGTATTGTTGTTGAAAGGGCAAAAGACATACTCTGTCTTGTTTCAATAATCAATAAAAACTTCAAGATCAAGAATGTTTTTGTTCATGCACGTGGAATAATGGCACTGCCAGCAATCATTGCCAGTATTGTTGACAGCAGGATTGAAAAACTGATGCTTGAAGAATTTTTGTATTCGTTCAGGAGTGTTTTTGAAAAGGATTATCCAGTATGGAAGCCAGATGCTTATTTTTACGGTACATTGAAAGCTGGTTTTGATATTAATGATTTGTGTTCAATATCTCGGGCGAAAAAAATTGAATTTAGAAAACCACTTGATGGTTTGATGAAACCAGTCTTTTAAAAAGGAAATCATATGGAAAAAGTTCCCATTGATGAGTTGATTAGATTGATAAAAAGGGAATATGATGAAAAAAGATTGAATCTTGCAATTGAAAGGCAGAAGGCAGTTCAAAATAATTTAGACCCCGACTATATCCCGGTATTCCTTTATGGAAAAGTTCCTGAAATGGAAAAATTCCCCTCTTATGATAGAAAGCAGCAATTTTATGACCCTGAAAAAATGCTTTATACACTTTTGTGGGGATGCCTTTCAATTTTAAGGGGAAAAGGAGACAATATTCCATGTGTCAGGGTAAATTTTGGTACAGGTTTTCTTGCGACTGTGTTTGGGCTTCAACAGGAAGTTTTTCCTGATAAGATGCCCTGGCTTAAGGCACATCTTGGTAAAGATGAAATCTTGAAAACAAGGGTTGAAGATCTTGAACCTGTTGAAAAAAAAGGCTTAATGCCGGAATGGATTAGATATACTGAGTTTTACAAAGAAAAATTAAAAGAAGTTCCATTTGTGAGAATGTATCTTCCTGATACTCAGGGGGTGTTTGATCTTGCCCACCTTGTAGCAGGAGACAGGATTTTTACTGACTTTTATGATGACCAGAAATTTATTGAGTATCTTCTTAATCTCACAACCCATGTTTATGTTTCTGCAAGTGTCTTTATGAAGAATTTTATTGGAGAACCGTTATCTTCAGGTTTTCATAATGAAATTGTAATGGCAAATGCTGGTGTAAGAACCTGTGAAGATACAACAACCCTTCTTTCGCCGGATTTATTTAAGATTGTTTATCCATATTTTGAAAGATCAATCTCTAAATTTGGCGCCTTTTTACATTTTTGCGGTAGCGGTTCGCATCTTATGGAAGTTTTTCTTAGCTGCCCTTATGTGAAAATAATTAATTTTGGGAACCCTGAAAGATTTAACTGGAATGAGACAATGAAAACCATTGCAAAACATAAGAAAACTTACTTTGGAACTGTGAAGAGATTAGAAGAAGAAACATTGACCGATTATTTTAGCAGGGTTCTTGAACCCCTTGAAAGAAAAAGCAATTTGATGTTTGTACCGCAACTTAAAAATGATGAAGATCCAGGACAGGTAATTGAAATATGGCATAATATACAGGATAAAAAATTTTCAAAAACGAAAGGAGCAATGTGACACCGAGAGAAAGATTTATTGCATCTCTTGATTTCAGCAAGCCCGACAAGATAAGTTTTATCCCGGGTGGTCCAAGGGAATCAACACTAAAGCGCTGGCATGCAGAAGGACTTCCTGAAAACAGGGATTATATGGAAGTTGTGTGCGAGATTCTTGGAATTGAATATGAAAAGTCAGATACTTCAAAACACATCAGTGTATCTTTTAGAATGAACCCCATGTTTGAAGAGAAAATACTTCAGCACAAAGATGGCCATTATATTGTTCAGGACTGGATGGGTGCAATTGTTGAAATTTCTGATAAGTATGACCTTTCTTATTTAAGGTATGCAAAGGATTTTGTCACAAGAAAATGGTATAAATTTCCTGTTGAAACAAGAAAAGATTGGGAGGAAATGAAGAAAAGATATGATCCGAATGATCCAATAAGATTGCCTGAAGATTTTGATGAATTAGCAAAATTTAATAAAAATAGGACCTGGGTTCAATCTCTTTCTTTTGCTGGACCATTCTGGCAGCTACGAGAGTGGTGTGGTTTTGAAGGATTGTGTATGCTGATGGTGGAAGACCCTGATTTTGTTGAAGAAATGGCGATGTGCTTGAAGGATTTTGTTCTTGCTGTGATGGAAAGATTTTTTGAAAAAGCGACATGCGACCATGTTCTTATAAGCGAAGATATGGCATACAAAGAAAAAAGCATGATTTCTCCAGATATGGCGAGAAAATTTCTTTCACCCTGCTGGAAGGCATGGAGTGAAAGAGCAAAAAAATCAGGTTGTACATTGATAGAAATTGACTCTGATGGATATATTGGAGAATTGATTCCTGTCTGGATAGAATCCGGCATTAATGTTTGTAGCCCTATTGAAATAGCAGCTGGAAATAATCTTGTCCAATACAGAAAAAAATTTGGCAAGAATATGGCTTATAGAGGTGGGGTTGACAAGCGGGCAATAGCAAAAGGCAGAAAAGCTCTTGAACAAGCCACAAGTTTTATTCCATTTTTACTTGAAGATGGTGGCTATATTCCATCATGCGACCATGGAGTTCCTCCTGATATTTCCTGGCAGAATTTCATTGAATATAGCCGCATACTTGCAAGAATGACTGGTTGGCTGAAATGAAAAAAGGAATTTTTTCTATGGTTTTGTTGTTCTTTTCCACTGGGTATTGTTTCACTCCGCATATTACAAATGAAACTCGCAATCAGTACAAAAGTCAGGAAACAATTTTGATAGCAGAAAAAGGTATCGCAAAGCTTCCGATAATAATCAAAGATACCGCAGATAAAGTTATTAAAGAATCCGCTGAAGAACTTTCATCTTATCTTGAAAAAATCACAGGAGTTATTTATTGACCTTTGAATCTCGATAGAAAAGAAGAGTGACACCGCTTGACATTTTCAAAACCTAATTCCTTGGCAGGGAGAATAAGACAGTCGCTTTCTCCCGGCTCTAACAAAAAATCCTGAGTATTACAAGATTCTTGCAATAACCCGAGACAGTTCTACTTAAAGAAAATTTTGCCTGGACAATACTTGACGGCATTTTAAAG